>JAZNBK010000041.1:0-108545 GCA_045587025.1 Eubacteriales bacterium | reverse complement strand
TCCCGCATACGATTATATCGATGCGTCGGGCAACGTCGCTACGATGCCGAGCCGTACCTTGACGGCTGAAAACGGATGCGGCTTTACCGTAACGTACGATGAAATTGCCGCAATGGAGCGTCTTGAAAGACAGCCGGCGTTCGCCTTTATAAATAACAATCTCGTTTTAGGCGGTTTAAGACCTACCGACACAGTCGATGACGTTATAACGAACAACGTTGAGGTATACAAGGGCTTTATCAGGGGCGAGACTTCAGAAGGAAACAACTATCATCAGTTTGATTATACCGACGTTATGCCGGGTATCAAGAATTACGATTATACTATTTCAGATTCCGCATGGGAGAAATTGACTAAGGAAATGGGACCTGAATACGTAGAAATCTTGCGCAAGCTCGACTATAAGAGAATGGGTATACTTAAATAATTAAAAGCACCGAGGGGATATGCAAAAATATTTGCATATCCCTTTTCCATATCTGTGTCGTCTAAAAATTTTGTTGATTTTTTGTTTTTTCTATGCTATACTAATATCGTTAATATGAAAGGTGGGTTTTATGGATAATTCTTTTTTGAGCATTATATATCCTAATGAAGAAACAAGAGAACGGCACCTTGATTTGTCGGCTGTCCCCAATATAAGCGGCGCGGTTTGCGACGAGCTTGGGCTTTCTCGCATTTTTTCACTTAAAAACAGCGATATCTGCCGTTATTTCACCTGTGATAAGCAGGTAATCGAGTATAGGCAGGATGCTCTTTCTGACGTAATGAGCATTCCTGAGCTTTCCGACACCTTGAACCGAGTGCTTCCTATACTTTTTGATATCACCGAATTGAGACGCCTGGATAACGGCAAGTCGCTTTCCGCGGGGGATTCCTATCTTTACAGCATAACCGAAATAGAGCTCTACGTAAGCTGTGTTGATACGCTTTTTGAGGGGCTTTCTTCGGTTAAGGATAAGGTGAAAAGCAAGGCGTTTTCGGAGCTTTACAAAGTCATAAAAACCCTTGCGCAGAGCGATTATTACAGAGAGCTTAACGAAAAACTCACATCGCTTGCCTCCAGAGTTCACGAGGTAAAAAGCATTACCGTCGGCGTTAATTTAGATGCCCAGCTCAGACCGTATGAGGCGGGCGTTATCTCGATAAATGCAGAATCCTTCAAATCGGGCAAGGTCTTGGATAAAATATTACGCCTGAGTTTTAAAAACGATTCGATGACCTGCATAGCTCCGCTTGCGCCCTTTGGGAAGGGGCAGTCGGACAACAGAAGGGAAGCGCTGGTAGGCGCGTTCAATTCTGCGGTAGAGGAGGTTTTTCGTTTCTCTGTCCGTAGTTGGCGCGCAATTGTTGACGAATATGTCTTGGACAACACGGATTTTCTTTTAAAAATATTGCCTGAAATTGAATTTATAACTCGCGCAGGCGAGCTTATGAATAGCTTGAAGGAAAAAAACTGTCCGCTATGTGTTCCCCAAATTATGCCGACAGAGGATAAATGCTTTACGGCTATCGGACTGTATAATCCTGATGTTGCAATGCAGATAAGTGATGATGTGGTACAAAACGACTTTTCCTTTGACGACGAGGGCAGATTTTTCGTTTTGACAGGACCGAACAGAGGCGGAAAGTCGGTTATTACCTGTGCTGTGGGAATAGCGCAGGCAATGGCGCAGCTCGGGCTTTATTTCCCTGCGAAGAGCGCAAAAATAAGTCCGGTTGACGCAATTTTCACGCATTTCCCCGACGGCGCTGAGACGACTATTGATAAGGGACGACTCGGCGAGGAATGTGCGAGATTGAACGAGATATTTTCTATGATATCCGAAAACAGTCTTGTCCTGTTAGACGAGTCGCTTTCCTCTACCGGCTCTTACGAAGCGTCTTATATAGCGAGCGAAATCCTTGCCGGTTTGGGCATCTGCCGAGTACGAGGAATTTTCTCTACGCATCTTCACGAGCTTTCAAGCTCAATAGATAGTATAAATCAGCGTTCACTTGCCGATGGGGGAATTAAAATAGATACCTTAGTCGCGGGAATTGAGGAAGGAAAGCGCTCCTTTAAGATTTACCGTGCAAAACCGGACGGAAAAAGCTATGCGCGTGATATAGCGGAGAAGTACGGTCTTTCCTTTGAGGAGATAAAGCAGAAGGCGAGCGAGAAAAAAAGCGTCGCCCTATAATTAATTTATATATCAACAATTGAAAGAAGCATTGCGAAATGGCATAGCTTCTTTCTTTTTTTAGGTAGCAAAATAGACAAAAAAACGAAGCTAATTTTGTCTATTTTTTTGAATTTACTTTTTATATAAAATAGGGTATAATTGTATTATAAAAATTCATTTTGGAGGAAAAAAATGAAAAAATCAAAGTGGTTATTATTGGTATTGGTTTTGATTTTGGTATTTTCTCTTGCGTCATGCTCAAGGGACGGAAAGCCGAAATATAAGACCGAAGCACTCGCTAATTGGCAGAGCTACACACTCGTATTCCCCGAAGGAATCTCAGGAACCTTGTCCGATAGCATCGTCGACTTGACAAAGGAGATCAAGGAGGAAGTCGGTTCTCCTATCCCAATGTTATCAGACTTTCTGATGCCGGACGAGACCGCGCCAACAGATACGCTTGAGATACTTGTAGGTAATACAAACCGTGAAGAGAGCAAGCAGGTATATGAAACGCTCAAAGCAAACGATTATTTTATTGGAATGGTAAACAATCGTTTACTTATAATCGGTGGCTCAGACGCATATACCGAGAAGGCGATCGAACATTTTATGACCTATCTTGTTAAAAACGAAGAGATTTTGTATCCTTCTAAGGGATATACATATGAAAGTAAATATAAGGTAGATAAATTGACGATTGGAGGCGTAGATATTTCCGAGTACGTCATCGTTTCGGGAAATTTAAACGCAGTCGATAAGTCAATGGTAGAATACCTCAGGCAGCAGATAGCGAATGTCTGCGGCGCAAAGCTTTCTACCGTCAGCGTTTATGAAGAGGAAGCTACCTATGAAATACTCGTAGGCGACACCTCAAGAGAGGAAACCTCAAAAGCGCTTGAAGTCGGTACGTATGCAATGGAGCAGACCGAGAACAAGCTCGCCTTCTATGGGAACGGCGACTTGAACGTAACATATTCGATAGGAAAATTTGTTGACGAAGTTCTTTCACAGGTTCGTAAGGGTAAAAGCTACGATATCAATATAACGAACGTTTTCGGTGAGCCGTTTGTTACGCCTTCTCTCTTGGAAACCAATCTGCCCTTGAATATAGTAGACATAAGCGGCGAATATGATAACGCTCTCGAAAACGTCGATTCGATAATGGACAGATTCTTCATTACGAAGGATGAGCTTCCTGATGAAATTACTATCCTCGAGAACCTTTCTATCGACGATTACCCCAATTCCAAGGAAAAGGGCGAAATCTATGTATCTGTAAAAAAAGGCGATGATTCCAACCCCGGTACAAAGGAAGCGCCCTATAAAACTATAGAAAAGGCAATATCCGCAGTAAAGGGTAAAGGCGGCGGAATTATCTGGGTAGAGGGCGGAACCTACGAGACGAAAAAGACAATTCGCCTTGATGACTTCGTTAGCGGAACTATACGTTCTCCGTTGTTTATAATCGGATACGGTGATGAAAAGGTTACTATTACGGGAAATCCTCAGATAGACAGCTCGACCTTTAAAAAGGTTGACGTTAAAAACGATCCTGTAGCGGCTCGTTTGCCCAGCGAGGTCAAAGATAAGGTTTTGTATACAAATCTTTACGAACTTGGCTTGTCCGAGAAGGAGATACCGAAGGTGACCACAGACGGCCCTGCGTCTATTTACGTAGACGGTGAGGAGTTTACTCTGGCTCGTTATCCTAACGCATATTACGAGGATGGAGTAACTCCTATCGAAATGAGAGACCTTCTTTACTTCAATCACGTATATGACACGGGAAGTGTTTCTGCCATGGAATGCCTGAATTACCATCCTTGGCTTGAACGTGTTAACACACCCGGCTCAGGACTCACGCCCAACTCGATACTCGGCTGGGAAATTCGTTATCCTAACAGGGATATGTCAGGGCCTCTTACCTGGGTAAACACGGGAGATATCTGGTATTACGGAAACGTTTACTCCGGTTGGGAATTCGGATACTACACGATAGATAAGGACTGCGTTCACAACAATATTTTCTTAGGCACTCGTCAGCCGGACGGATACTATTCTCTTAAATCTGTTCAGCCGTGTATATACGGCGCTCACGTTTCGTCAAACTCTGCCGCAGGCCGAAACACGTTCTATCTCTTTAACGCTATCGAAGCGCTCGACGTACCCGGCGAGTGGTTTATAGATAAGGCGACGGGAAATCTGTATATTTATCCGAAAACCGAGGATATTTCCAAGCAAAGAGTTACTTACTCTGTAGCTGATTCGTTCCCTGTTATGTATCTGGATAAAGCTTCATTTATAGTGCTCGATAATATTCATATAGACGGCTCGAGTGATTCGGGTATCTATACTTACAGCTGCGATAATATCGTAATGCAGAATATCTCGACGACGAATACGAACAACTCGGGCTTGGTACTTCATGTTACTAATAATGCAGCTATAATAAATTCCGAGTTCTCACGTTCAATTCAGGCAGTTATTGTTAATATTACAAATGCGGATTCAACGAAAACACTTAAGCCGAGCAATATAATTTTCCAGAACAATATAGTTCGTGATACAAGTCCGTCGAATGCGTATGGACTTAGCGTAACGGCGTGCCGCGCGGTCATTTCTCATAACACCTTCCTTGACGCGTGTATGACTAATACAGGTGTAGAGAACATCATAGAGTATAATGAATTTGCAGGCGGAAATAAATACGTAACCGACGGCGGTATGGTATATATGACCGGCTATAATAACCGCGGACACCATATTCGTTATAATCTCTTCCACCACTTCCACGCAACTCATAACGCAATTTATAACGACGGTAAAACAAGCGGCGTGTATTCGTATGGAAACATAGTAAACACGCTTGGCTCGACCTCTAACTACAATAAGGGCTGGTACTCATCCTCGGGACACGGAAACGTATGCTATGCAAACATTATGGTGTTCCGCAGCGCAGAGGAGATAGCGGCGGCGAAGGGATATGACACCGATGAAGGAACAGAGATGATAGTAACCGGTGACAGTATAAATGAATCAGGATTGTTCTATTACTACTACGGCGACGGAGATCCGAGAAACAGCGAGGCAGGTCACTGGTGGCCGGGACACAGAAGAGAAGAGGTAGCTTACCGTCTGAATCAGTCTAACGTTGTAGCGTTGAAGCAACGTTTCCCCGATTATATGGCAAACCTCTCACGTATTCAGTTGATCTTGGCGGCGTATGACGTCGGCTACAGACCTACCTACGAGCCGCAAACACTTTCAGGCAAAGAGTTCGTCTATAAAAACGTAGAGGACGGAGCAATGCTTTATATTCCCGAATACGAGTATATCAACGCATCGGGCAAAATCGCAGTAATGCCTGAGCGCACCTTGACGGCTGAAAACGGAAATGGATTTACCGTAACGTACGACGATATCGCAGCAATGGAGCGTCTTGAAAGACAGCCCGCGTTTGCGTTTATATCCAACAACCTCATTTTAGGCGGATTGAGACCGAGCGATACTATCGATGACGTCATTACTAATCACGTAGAGGTATACAAGGGCTTTATCGACGGCACAAGCGCAATTTATAACAACTACTACAAGTACGATTACTCACAAATTATGCCAGGTGTCAGGGATTATAATTACACGATATCGGAAACCGCATGGGATACCATAACCAAGGAAATGAATGCATCCTTCGTCAATATCCTACGTACAATTGATTATACCAGAATGGGCAAGATCGAAAAATAGTTAAGACGGCTATCCACCCGAAGTTCGCTTGGGTGGATAGTTTTTTTAATGACAATATATACAAAAAATTAATAAAAGTTTGTAATAATTACTTATTTACTTTTAGTGATAATTAACGTATAATTAAGATGTAAATAAAATTATAAACGCTTGATTTTCGGAGGAAAATATGAAAAAAAGAATTTTTTTGATAGCAGTCATTGTTTTTTCTTTGGCGCTTGCCTTTACATCGTGTCATAAACAACCGCCCGTTGTGGAAGATGAGGTTACTACGTTCAAGGCGGCGCTGCTTGAAAATTGGCAGGAATACACGCTCGTATATTCAGATAACGTCTCCGAGTCGATATCCGATGCCTTTTTGGATTTAAGCAGAGGTATATCCGAAAAATATAACGTAGACCTCAAAGCTATCTCCGATTTCGTTGCATCGGAAGATGAAATTTCTGAGACGGCGCGGGAGATACTTATAGGCAACACGAACCGTAAGGAAAGTATAGAGATATTCGAAGAGCTTCGTGTAAACGACTATTTCGTCGGTATGGCAGGAGACCGCTTGGTCATTATAGGCGGCTCTGACGAGTATACCGTAAAGGCAATAGAATATTTTAAAGAGTATTTTCTTGGAGACGAGGGACTTCTGCGCCCCGAAATCGAATATACCTACAGGTATGACTATCTGATAGATTATTTAACGATAGGCGGAGTTGGCGTGTCGGAATATACCATAGTTCTCGGAGAGGGGTTGAGTGACGAGGACAAGCGGATGGTAGACGAGCTAAGAGGGCAGATTGCCGATATCTGTGGCGTAGATGTTCCGAAGGTCAATTCTTACGCAGAGGAATCCGCTTATGAAATTCTCATAGGAGATACTAAGAGGGAAGAGACCTCGAAGTTGCTTGAGGAGGATACGTATGCGATAGAGCAGACCGACTCTAAGCTCGCCATTTACGGCAACGGAAAGCATTCGATTTCATATGCAATAAAGACCTTTGTTAAAAATGAGCTGACGGGAATACCAAAGGGTAGCGGACATAACATTTCGGTTGAAAACGTTTTTGGCGAGACGGTCATAATGCCTTCCCTCGTAGAAACTAATCTTCCCCTGAAAATAGTCGACATCAGCGGTGAATATGAAAATGCAGTAGAGAACGTCGATTCTGTAATAGACAGGTTTTTTATAACTGTGGATGAGCTGCCCGAAGAGATTACCGTTCTCGACAAAATTTCATTAGACGATTTCCCCGCATCCAAGCAAAAGAAGCAGATCTACGTCTCGGTAAAAAGGGGAAGTGATTCAAACCCCGGCACAGAGGAAGCTCCCTTGAGAAGTATAGCCAGGGCCGCCGAAAAAATGAAAAATGCGGGAGGCGGTGTTATTTGGATAGAGGGAGGAATGTATACCGTCACCGAATCTATCACCTTTGATTCTACACATAGCGGAACTATTGAATCTCCTTTGTTTATTATCGGGTACGGCGACGAGCCGGTAGTCATTACAGATAACACCTTAATAAACAATCAGAATTTTAAAAAGGTAGATCCTACTATTGATAAGGTAGCGGCGCGTCTTCCCGAGGAAGCGCAGGATAAGGTCGTTTATACCAACCTTTATGATCTTGGATTTACTTATAACGATATTCCAAAGGTAACTACGGACGGAAGCGCTACTCTTTACGTGGATGGCGAGGAATTTACCTTAGCCCGATTCCCGAATGCGTATTACGAGGACGGGGTAACGCATATCGATATAAAGGATTTGATGTATTTCAACCACGTGTATGAAGTGGGAAGCGTCTCGATGAAGGAGACAATGAACTATGCGGGCTGGGTAGAGAGAGTAAATTCACCCGGCTCGGGACTCACGATGAATTCCCAGATAGGTTGGGAGATTCAGCTACCCCATTACGAAGATAATGACGACGAGGTATGCTCTTGGGTAAATACGGGTGATATCTGGTATTACGGAAGTGTGTATTCCGGTTGGGAGTTCGGATATTATACGATGGACCCGAACTGCGTCCACGATGGTAACCTTCTGGGCTTTGAAAAGGAAGGCGGCTTCTATTCTCTAAAATCGGTACAGCCATGTATATACGGCGCTAGCGTGTCGTCAAACTCTGCCGCAGGCCGCAACACCTTCTATATGTTTAACGCTATCGAGGCGCTCGATGTGCCTGGCGAATGGTTTATAGATAAAGAAACCGGAAACCTCTATATTTATCCTAAAAAAGAAGATATTTCAAAGCAATATATCACTTATTCGGGCGATAACAAATTAACGCTTCTGAGGATGCTTGAGACTTCGTTCGCAGTCGTTGATAATATACACGTGAACGGCGCGAGCCACACGGGCGTATATACCTTCTCTTGCGATAACGTCGTGCTTCAGAACATATCGACGACCAACGTCAGATATTCCGGCTTGGTAATTGAGCTTTCGAATAATATAGCCGTAACACACTCGGAATTTTCGCACTCTAAAGATAGTGCTATGGTTAATATTACGAACGTCAATTCGATAACCGAATTAAAGCCGACTAATATAATTTTCCAGAACAATATAGTCAGAGATACGAGTCAGACGAGATCAAATGGACTTCAGGCGACCGGTTGTCGTATAGTTATTTCGCACAATGACTTCATAGATGCCTGTATAACGACGTCAGGTCTTGAGAATATAATTGAATATAACGAATTTGTCGGCGGAAATAAGTTCGTAACCGACGGAGGCATGGTATATATGACGGGATATAATAACCGCGGCCATCATATTCGTTATAATCTTTTCCACCAATTCCACGCGACTCATAACGCAGTTTATAACGACGGCAAAACGAGCGGCGTATATACATACGGAAATATAGTAAGCACGCTTGGCTCGGACTCCAACTTCAATAAGGGCTGGTATTCATCCTCAGGACACGGAAACGTATGCTATGCTAATATTATGATATTCCGTAGCCAAGAGGAGATAGCAGCGGCAAAGGGACTCGACCTGGATGAAGAGACAAAAAAATACATAACGGGCGATTCAATAGACGAATCGGGACTTTTCTATTACTATTACGGCGACGGTGATTCGAGAAACAGTGAAGCAGGGCACTGGTGGACAGGTCATAGAATTGAAGAGATAGATTATCGCTTCAATAAATCCAATACCGCCATTTTGAAGCAGCGTTTTCCCGACTATATGGCAAACATTACTCGCATTAAGTTGATTTTGGCGGCGTATGACGAGGGATACAGACCTACCTATGAGCCAAAAACACTTTCCGGCAAGGAGTTTATTTATACCGACGTTGAGGATGGGGAAAAGCTTTACATTCCCGAATACGAGTATATCGACGAATCGGGAAAAATTGCCGTGATGTCCGAGCGCACCTTGACGGCTGAAAACGGAAATGGATTTACCGTAACGTACGATGATATTGCCGCAATGGAGCGCTTAGAAAGACAGCCCGCCTTTTCCTTCATATCGAACAACCTCGTTTTAGGTGGGTTGAAGCCAAATGATACGATTGATGACGTGATAACGAACGGCGTCGAAAAATATAAGGGATATATTGAAGGCACGAGCGATATATATAACAATTATCATAAGTATAATTACTCGAGCATTATGCCTAATATCAGTAAGCGCGATTATACGATTCCAAAAGAGGCGTGGGATAGTATAACGCAGGAAATGAACACTTCTTTTGTGAGAATATTACAGGGAATTGATTTCAGCGTAATGGGTAAAATTGAATAAAAATTCAAATTTGTTGTTCACCCGAATCAATACGGTTCGGGTGAATATTTTTTGGGAAATAGCAATATAAACAAAAAACGAGCTCAAAATTTGTCTATAATTCCGTATTTACTTTTAGGTGTAAATAAGGTATAATTAGATAGTATAATTATATTTTTTTGATAAAAAATTTTTTGGAGGAAATTATGAAAAAAGCAAAATGGTTAGTGTTGTTGCTCGCTGTTGTTTTGGCATTTTCATTGGTGTCATGTAACAAAAAACCGAGCGGCGACGAAGAAGAAATCCCTACGTATGCAACGGAGGCGCTTTTGAATTGGCTTGACTATTCCATTGTCTATCCTGAAGGCGCTTCAAGTACATTGTCAGATGCTGCCGTTGATTTTGTTACGTCACTCAGGACGAAATACGGAAGCATGCCCAGAGCCGGCTCCGACTTTCTTATGCCGGGCGAGACCGCTCCTGTAGGAACTCTTGAGATTCTTATAGGTAATACAAACCGTGAGGAAAGTAAACAGGTGTATGAAACCCTCCGCGCAAATGACTACTTTATCGGTATGGTAAATAATCGCTTGCTTATTATCGGTGGTTCTGAAAAATACACCTTGAGGGCTCTTGAGCATTTCATGTCATATCTTGTCGCAGACGAGGGACTCTTGTATCCTGCGGGCGAAGGATATACCCGTAAGAGTGAGTACACTGTAGATACTCTGACCATCGGCGGCGTAGACGTTTCCGATTTCGTTATAGTAAGAGGGAACGGCATAAGCTCGTCAGAAAAGGTTATGACGGCATATTTGCAGGAGCTATTTGCCAGCATAGCAGGCGCAGACGTTCCGATAGTTGCTCCTTCTGAAAAAGAGGTAACCTATGAGATTCTCGTAGGAAACACGAGAAGAGCAGAGACCGCAAAGGAGCTTGACGTTGGCACGTATGCGATGGAGCAAACGGCGAACAAGCTTGCTCTTTACGGAAACGGCGATTCTGCTATTACCTTCGCATTGAGAGAATTTATTAACGAAACTCTTTTGAAAATTCCTAAGGGCAAGAGCTACGACATAAAGATTGAGAACGTTTTTGGCGAGGAATTCGTTGCTCCTACCCTTATAAATCACAATCTCCCCTCTGAGCTTGCTGATATCAGCGAGGAATATGATAACGCTATCGAAAACGTTGATTCCGTAATGGACAGATTCTTTATCACTAAGGATGAGCTTCCCGACGAGGTTACCATCATTGATAAAATTTCGATAGACGATTACCCCGCATCTAAGGCAAAGAAGCAGGTTTACGTATCCGCAAATAGCGGCGACGATGCAAATTCGGGTACCAAGAAGAAGCCCGTTAAGACTATAGCCAAGGCGATTGAATTGATGAACAACGAGGGTGGCGGCGCTATCTGGATAGAGGGCGGTACCTACTTCGTTGATGAGACCGTTAAGTTCAGCTCGACCAATAGCGGTACGATTTTGTCTCCTCTCTTCGTTATAGGATACGGTGATGAGAAGGTAACGATTACCACAAACCAGACGATAGACGGTAGTAAATTCAAGAAGATAGACGCAGCAAATGACAGTATAGCGTCGCGCATTCCCGACGAAGCAAAGGATAAAGTATTATACGTAAATCTTTTTGAAAACGGCTTTGAGCCCTCAGACTTAAGAGAAGTGTCCATCTCAGGACACGCAAGCGTTTTTGTCGATGGCGAGGAATTCACTCTTGCTCGTTATCCTAACGCTTATTATGAGGACGGAACCGATATCGATCCTACCGATTTGTTGTACTTCACCCACGTATATGATATAGGAAGCGTTTCGGATACTGCGACCGTGAACTATGCCGGTTGGGTTGAAAGAGTAAACAGTTCCGGCGGAACGCTCACTCTCGATTCTGTTATTGGTTGGGAAATTCGTTATCCCAACAAGAACATCGCTGACGGACCTCTTTCCTGGATAAACACGGGAGATATCTGGTATTACGGTAACGTTTATTCCGGTTGGGAATTCGAATATTACAATATAGACCCCAACTGCGTACATTTGGGCAATTACTTAGGCACGAAAAAGGATGACGGCTACTATTCGCTTAAATCCGTACAGCCCTGCAGATACGGAGCGCTCGTTTCGTCGAACTCGGCGGCAGGACGTAACGTATTCTACCTCTTCAATGCTATAGAAGCGCTTGACGCTCCCGGCGAATGGTTTGTAGACAAGGAAACGGGTAATCTCTATATTTATCCGAAGTCCGATAACTTTGCAGGTCAGAAGATTGCTTATTCTGGCGATGACGGTATAGTTGCGTTCCAGATGCTCGATGTTGAGTACGCTATCGTTGATAACATTCACATAGACGGCACGGGCGGAGCAGGTATGCACTTCTACGCTTGTAGCAACGTTGTGGTTCAGAATATTTCTACCAAGAATACGGTATCTACCGGCTTTAACTTCCAGAACTCTTACAACTGCGCTTTGATTCATTCCGAATTTTCTAATGCAATCGCAGGTGCTATGGTTGCAATTTCGGGCGCAGATTCCGTAACAGCTGTTAAGCCGAGCAACATTATTATACAGAATAACGTTATTAACGCTTCAAGCGCGACCTCTCCGTACGGACTTAGCGTAAACGGCTGTCGGGTAGTTGTTTCACACAACACTTTTCTTGACTGCTGTATGACTAATCTGGGTCTTGAGAACATTATTGAGTATAACGAATTCGCAGGCGGTAACAGATATGTAACCGACGGCGGTATGATTTATATGACTGGCTCGAATACACGCGGACACCATATTCGTTTTAACCTTTTCCACAAGTTCCACGCTACACATAACGCAGTTTACAACGACGGTAAATCAAGCGGAATTTACGCGTACGGAAATATAGTAAGCACACTCGGTTCAAAATCCAACTTCAATAAGGGCTGGTATTCGTCCTCAGGACACGGTAACGTATGCTATGCGAACATTATGATTTTCCGTAGCTTAGCGGAGATTGCGGATGCAAAGGGTCTTGACTACGATGAAGCAACAGGAAAGATTACCCAAGGAGATTCAATCAACCAGTCAGGTCTCTTCTATTACTACTACGGTGACGGAGATCCGAGAAACAACGAGGCAGGTCACTGGTGGAAGGGCGACAGAGAGGCCGAGATCAAAGCGCGCTTCAATGATCAGAACACCGAGATTCTCAAGCAGCGCTTCCCCGAATATATGGCGAACTTCACACGCATCAAGCTTATTTTGAAGGCGTATGAAATGGGCGGATATATGCCTACCTACGCTCCGCAGCAGCTTTCCGGTAAGCAGTTCGTTTATGCCGACGACGTTGAGGATGGCGAAATGCTTTATATCCCCGAATACGAGTATATCAATGCAAATGGGCAGATAGCGATAATGCCTGAGCGTACTCTGGTTGCTTCAAACGGAAGAGGATTTACCGTAACTCTTGACGATATCGCAGCAATGGAGCGTCTTGAAAGACAGCCCGCATTTGCGTTTATATCCAACAATCTGATCTTAGGCGGATTGAGAGAAGGCGATACTCTTGACGACGTTATTACAAATGACGTACGTAACCGTGGTTACGCTGGCTTTATCGAGGGTATGGAAGCGGTTTATAACAACTACTATCAATACGATTATTCGGATGTAATGCCGAATATCAAGGATTACAATTATACAATTCCTGAATCTGCTTGGAATGATATATCCTCCGAGATGAATGCGGCATACGTCAGAATCTTGCAGGAAATCGACTATACGAGAATGGGTAAAATCAAATAAAAATTGAATTTACAACTAAGCGCCCCTGATTTTCAGGGGCGCGCATTTTTATGCGATAAAACTTTCTTTAAAATAGAAAATTATTTGCATTATAGCTTATTCTGTGATATAATGTATTATATTGGAGTATTATTGTTTTCTAAGCATGTAGCTTAAAAACAAGCTTGGTCTATAAATTCTTTGGAGAAAATATGGTTAGTATAGTTGGAGTAGAAAAAAATTCTTCTGCCGAAAGCGCAGGAATAAGGGAAGGCGATATACTTATTTCTATTAATGGGAATGATATAAACGACGTTCTCGATTATCGCTTTTATCTCGCAGAAAAAAAGATAATATTATCTTTAAAAAGAGAAGAAAAAATCTTTTCGGTAAAGATTAAAAAGGGTATATACGACGATATAGGGCTTTGCTTTGAAACACCTCTTATGGACAAAAAGCAGTCCTGCAAAAACAAATGTATCTTCTGCTTTATTGACCAGCTGCCGAAGGGAATGAGAGAAACCCTGTATTTTAAGGACGACGACTCGCGACTCTCCTTTTTGCACGGAAACTATATAACCTTGACGAACCTTCAGGACAAGGACATAGACCGCATTATAAAAATGCGTTTTTCTCCGATAAACGTTTCAATTCATACGACAAACCCCGAACTGCGTGTTTCAATGATGAATAACAAGCGCGCTGGCGAGGTTCTGTCATATCTTGAAAAGCTTGCTGAAGCCGGTATAAAAATGCACGGACAGATTGTTTTGTGCAGAGGAATAAACGACGGCATAGATCTTGACAGGACGATGCGAGACCTTTCCTCTCTCTATCCGTCGCTTGAGAGTGTGTCTATCGTTCCTGCAGGGCTTACCGATTTCAGAGACGGGCTTTATCCGCTGTCGCCATTTTCACCCGAGGAGTGCGCGAGTATTATTGCTCAAATAGATGAGTTTTCAGAAGCGTTTAAAAGTAAAAACGGGACCAGATTATTTTTCGCAGGCGACGAGCTTTACCTGAAGGCAGGACTTGATATACCGAGCGAAGAATATTATGAGGAATACAGTCAGATAGAAAATGGAGTGGGTATGTTACGCTCCTTGCAGAGTGAATTTGATTTCGAGCTTTCCCAAATGATGAATTATGGCGAAACGCCAAAAAAGGAGTCCTGCGTCTCTGTCGCTACGGGCTATGCTGTATATCCGCACATTAAAGCAATGTGCGAAAAGCTCGAAAGCTTGTATCCTGAGGTAAAGGTAAACGTTTATAAGATAAAGAATAATTATTTCGGAGAGCAGATTACCGTAGCGGGACTTTTGACAGGGAAGGATATATTCGAGCAGTTAGTGGGAAAAGAGCTTGGAGATAAATTGATTTTGCCTGCAAATGCGTTGCGTTATGACAGAGATTTGTTCTTGTGCGGTATGAGTATCGACGAGCTTTCAAAGAAGCTCGGAGTTAAAATAGTTGCAAACGAGAATGACGGATACTCTTTAATATCCGAAGTTTTGAACAGAGAGTGAGGGATAAGAAATGGGAAAACCGATAGTTGCTATTGTAGGGCGTCCCAACGTGGGAAAAAGCACGTTGTTTAATAAGATAATCGGAGAAAGACGTTCTATAGTTGAGGATATTCCGGGTGTTACAAGAGATAGAATTTACGGTGAAGGAGAATGGTCGGGTCGGAAATTTGTCTTAATCGATACGGGCGGTATAGAAACGAAAACCGACGACGTTATCTTGATGCAGATGAGAACTCAGGCGCAGATAGCAATTGAGTCAGCCGACGTAATTATCTTTCTTTGCGATATAAGAGCGGGGCTTTTGGCAGATGACAGAGATATTGCCGTTATGCTTAAAAAATCAGGGAAGCCGATAATCCTTTGCGTAAACAAGGCAGATAAGGTGGGACGGGTTCCTGCCGAGTTTTATGAATTCTATGAGCTTGGCTTTGAAAGAGAGCCGATAGCGCTCTCCTCTCTTCACGGTAGCGGTACGGGAGATTTGCTCGACGCTATCTTAGAAGAAATTCCGCCTCAAAACAAGGATGAAGAGGATAACGGAATGATAAACGTCGCCGTTATAGGAAAGCCGAACGCAGGTAAATCTTCTATAATAAACAAGATGCTTGGCGAGGACAGACACATCGTTTCAAACATTCCGGGAACTACCCGAGACGCAGTGGACTCTGTGGTTAGAAATGAGTACGGCAGTTATAATTTTATAGATACCGCAGGCATACGTCGTAAAAGCAAGATAGAGGACAAGCTCGAAAAATTCAGCGTTCTCAGGGCTCATATGGCGGTAGAGAGAGCGGACGTTTGTCTTATTATGATAGATGCGACAGAGGGCATTACCGAGCAGGATGAAAAAATCGCAGGTATAGCGCACGAGGCAGGCAAGGCGTCTATTATTGTAGTGAACAAGTGGGACTTGCTCGAAAAAGATAACAATACGGTAAATAATTTTGAAAAGAAAATAAGAACTGCGCTTTCTTATATGACTTACGCTCCCATTATTTATGTCTCAGCGCTCACAGGGCAGAGAATAAGTAATATATATAATTTGGTAAACGAGGTATATGAGGCATCGAAGCGTCGCATAACGACAGGCGTGCTTAACGACCTTTTGAACGATGCGACGTCAAGGCATCAGCCCCCCTCCGACAAGGGCAAGCACCTGAAGCTTTATTATATGACTCAGGCGTCGGTAGCGCCCCCGTCCTTCGTAATTTTCTGCAACAATGCGGAGTTGTTCCATTTCTCCTATCAAAGATATATAGAGAATTGTATAAGAGAGGTGTTCGGCTTTAAAGGAACGCCTATAAGGATAGTCGTAAGACAAAGAGGCGAGGAAGGCAATTAAACCGTCGAGGAAAGGAATTCTATGTTTGTAGACAATATAAAAATTTATCTAAAGGCAGGCGACGGCGGAAATGGCGCAATCGCCTTTCACCGTGAAAAATATGTCTCTGCGGGCGGTCCCGACGGCGGAGACGGTGGCAGAGGCGGAAATATAATTTTCCGTGTCGATAGCGGTTCAAACACTCTGCTCGCATTTCGCTATAAAAGGAAGTTCGTCGCCGAAAACGGAGAGAATGGCAAGGGTGGCAAATGCCACGGAAGGAACGGAAAGGATACCGTTATCCTTCTCCCACCGGGTACGCTTCTCAAGGATCCCCAAACGGGCAAAATAATATTTGATATGTCGAGCGATAGGGAATACGTTATCTGCAAGGGAGGCAGAGGCGGTTGGGGAAACCGTCATTTTGCAACGCCTACCAGACAGATTCCAAAGTTTGCAAAGAACGGCACTAAGGGCGAGGAAAAGGAAGTTCTTTTAGAGCTGAAAATGATAGCGGACGTAGGATTAATTGGCTTTCCCAACGTCGGAAAATCTTCTATTCTTTCGAAAATTTCATCAGCGAAGCCGAAAATTGCCGACTACCATTTTACAACGCTTTCTCCGAATTTAGGCGTCGTTTCGATAGGTGACGGCAGGGGCTTTGTGGTCGCCGATATACCCGGACTTATCGAGGGAGCATCTCTGGGACTTGGTCTCGGGCACGAATTTTTGCGCCACGTAGACCGTTGTCGCCTTTTGCTCCACGTCGTTGACGTATCGGGAATTGAGGGAAGAAGTCCTGTCGAAGATATCGAGAAAATTAACTCCGAGCTTCTGAATTACAGCGCAGAGCTTGCGCAAAGACCTCAGCTGGTAGTAGCGAACAAGTGCGATAATCTTCCAAGCGACTATGATTATTCCGAGTTCGAAAAATATGTAGTCGATAACTTCGGCATAAAGCCGATATATATCTCTGCAATTACAGGCAAAGGGCTGGACGAGCTTGTGGATAAAGTGAAAAAAGAGCTGGAGAATCTGCCTGAAATTACGGTGTACGAGTCGGAAATAACCGAACTCGAGCAGACGGCGTTCCGAGCAAGCTCGGCGGCCGATACTATTGTCCGCCGTGAGAACGACACTTATTTTGTTGAGGGCGAATGGCTCATAAATCTTATGGGACAAATTAACTTTGACAATTATGAGTCTCTTAGCTACTTCCAACGCTCATTACAGAAAAACGGAGTTATAGATATGTTAAGAGAAAAGGGCATCAGTGAAGGCGATACCGTCAATATCTACGATTTCGAATTTGAATTTGTAAATTAATAAAAAAACCATAACCAACTCAAGCGAGAGTGGTTATGGTTTTTTCGTTTCGCTTTATTCTTCTATCGTCATTTTCTTGATTACGACCGCAATGCGAGGTCTGTCCGAAAAATCGGTAGGAACCGAGGCAATTTCATCAACTGTTTCGATGCCCTCAACAACCTTTCCAAACGCTGCATAAGAGCCGTCAAGGTGAGGAGCATCCTCGTGCATAATAAAGAATTGTGAGGAGGCGGAATTAGGCATCTGGGAGCGAGCCATCGAGATGACGCCTCTCGTGTGCTTCAGAGTATTGTTGAAGCCGTTAATTGCAAATTCTCCGACTATCTTTTCATCAGAACCGCCCATTCCGTTGCCGAGCGGATCGCCTCCCTGTATCATAAAACCGGGAATAATGCGGTGGAAGGTAAGTCCGTCGTAGAAGCCCTCTTTTACAAGCTTTTCAAAGTTAGCGACCGTTTTGGGCGCAACTTCGGGATAAAGCTCAAGCTTTATTTTTTTACCGTTTTCCATTTCAATAATTACCATTTGAAAATCTCCTTTAAATATTTTAATGTAAAATTGAATACAATATATATAGTTAATTCATATAGATGAGCAATACTTGATGCGGAGGTGCTATGAATATAAGGAAAATAGATTTTGTTCGATATGCCTCCGCTTTAATATGCGCCCTTGGAGCCGTTGCGGTTATCTACGTCGTTTTCAAATACGTTATTTGGGCGCTGATGCCATTTATAATATCTTGGGGTGTCGCCTTTGCCGTAAGACCTCTTTCAGAGTATATGCACAGGAAAACAGGGCTTTCGTCGAAGGTTTTGAATTTTATATTCGTATCCGTCGCGCTTTCGCTTCTTAGCAGCGTCTTGTTTTTTATTATCACTCGGGTAATAAAAGAGATACGGGATTTCATCGCTTATTTGGAAGAAAATCCGTACGTTATTAGCGATATACTTGAAAAGCTTGAGCTGTACGTCGAAGGAATACGAGAAAAAATATACTTTTTCGGCTCGTATAATTCCGATACAGGCGTTTTTACGGGGATAGACGAATATATAGGCGCATTTATCGAAAACGGCGTGAGCGCAATTATGAGCGGTGTACCGAAGGTGATAAGCAAGCTCCTGCTCGCATTACCAAGGTTGATGATATTTATACTCGTTTCCGTTATAGCTGCATTTTATTTCAGTATGGACCTCAAAAACATCAATAAGCGAGTATTGTCTATCTTTCCGCAAAAGTGGCAGGAAAAGGGCAAGGAATTGAAAAATACACTTTTCGACACCTCGTTCAAATATATCTGCGCTTATTTTACTATTATGGTAATCACCTTTTCGCTTTTGCTGATTGGCTTTCTCATATTAAGGATAAAATATGCGCTTATACTTTCCGTTATATGCGCTGTCGTAGATATTCTTCCCGTCTTGGGGGTAGGGAGTATATTGATACCCTGGTCGCTTTTTGAATTTGCGAGAGGGAATTTGTTTTTAGGGATCGGCTTGCTTTTGCTTTATCTTGTAATCACTGTAATAAGGCAGATAATAGAGCCGAAAATAATCGGCGCTAAATTTGGTATTCACCCGCTATTGACACTTTTCTCAATGTATTTGGGACTGTCGTTCTTTGGGGTCGGCGGAATGATTTTAGGACCCGTATTCGCTGCGGTCTTGAAAAGTGTTTTAAAACGCAAGGAAGAAAAATCTATATAAAAATAATCTTTCCGCAATCTGCGAGCACTTCGTCGGAAAGCGAAACCGCAAGCTTGCCTCTTTTGCTTATGAATTCCTTTATTTCATCTCCGTTTGGATGCAAATCGACGTTGCCGAGAAAAAAGACCTTGTCGTCAAAAGCTCCGCCTGCGCCGCCAATGAAGCCATAATCCTGGAAGGGAAGCGTTATATGCCCCTTTTCTATCGAAAGCACCGAAATACCGCACTCTCTCGCCGCTCTTGCAAGAGAGGGGTCTGAGGTTATAATACTGTTTTCATCTACGTTAAGGCAGGAGCAGGCGCTATATCCCTGCCTTATGTTATGGATAGAATATTGCTTTTCTCTTGCGAGCTTTTTTATCTCCGAAGAAATGAAATCATATCGGGCGAATATTCGCTTTCCGATTTTACAGGCGTTAAAAAGTATATCGTTCGGATATTTTTCCGAAATCGGCTCAAGAGAGAAAATTTGTTTTAAATTGGGGCGGAGCTTTGAAATCAAGGAAAATTCCGCCTCTGCGATTTCCTTATATTTTTGATGAGATATTATCCTGTCATCGTCCGCGAAAACGAGCATGTCAGGATGAGATTTTACCGAGTTGTCCAAAAGAGGGAATGGGGGCAAGGCAACAAGAGAAAAACCGTAACCTTCTAAACTTATACGGCATTTCTCGCTAACACGGCAATCAATAAGCGCTATGTTTTTCATTTTTCACCTCTGAAGTTATTTACTTAAACTGAATTAAAAAGAAAAAACCGCCAAAATCATTGGCGGATTTTCATTCGATTATGCGCGCTCTACCTTGCCTGCACGCAGACAGCGAGAACATACGCTAACTGTCTTGTTTGAGCCACCAACAACCGCCTTTACTTTACGAATGTTGGGCTTCCAGGTTCTGTTAGTCTTACGGTTAGAGTGCGAAACTGCATGTCCAAAGACAACGCTCTTACCGCATACACAACACTTTGCCATTTCTTGACACCTCCTAAAACGATGCAACGATATTTATATATTTTATTTACATCACAAATTGACAAAAACTATTATAACACATATTTTTCATAAATGCAAGAGTTATTTGCTAAAAAATATATGTTTTTTCACGAATAATTTATAGCAAAACGGAATTATTCCTTTTCTGCTTCTTCATCTTCCTGCGGCTTGTTTACCTTTACAGAAATTTCGTGCGCCATTAATTCATCGGCAACGGTAACTGTTATTGAGAGATTTTCATAATCAAACGAGAAGCCCTGCTCTGGGATATTGCCCAAGAGCTCGGAGATCCAGCCGTTTACCGTAATGGCTTCGGTTGCATCCTCGTATTTGAGTGAGAAAAATTCAAAGAACGATTCTGTGAGGGCAGAGCACAATACGCGATAGGTATCCTCGCCCGTCTGTACTATGGGTTCTACCGCCTCGTCGGTTTCGTCCCAAATTTCGCCCACGATTTCCTCAAGGATATCCTCCATTGTAACGATACCCGCAGTCTCACCGAACTCGTTAACTACGATTACAATGTGATGATGCTCCTTCTGCATATCCTTAAAGAGCGCGTCTAATTTTGCGCTTTCGGGAACGAAGGTGGGAGCGAACAATATGTCCTCGAGCTTGAAATTCGGCTTTGTATGATTGATGAGATAATCACGGCAATGGAAAATACCTATAATATTATCGGAATTTTCCGAATAGACGGGAATTCTTGAGAAGCACTCGTTTTCTATGATTCCCATTATTTCTTCGTCGGTCGCAGTATTTTCTACGAGTAACAGAGATTTTCTCGGAGTCATAACGTCCTTTGCGAACATTGCGTCGAGCTTAAATACGTTCTTTATGTACTCGATGTCGTTTTCATCGAAGCGCCCTTCGTCAACGCCTGCGTCGAGCATAATAACGATATCCTCCTCGGACACCACCTCGTCCTTTTCCTTCGGGTCGATGCCGAAGATACGGAGAACGCAGTTAGTAGATACGGTCAGAAACCAAATTATAGGGTTCAATACGTTAGAGAGAAAGGAAATTGCACCGCAAGTGGCTTGCGCAAGCTTTTCCTTATGACGCATTGCCAAACGCTTCGGAACCAGCTCTCCAAAAACAAGAGTGAAGAAGGAGAGAATAAGCGTAATGATAATGACCGATATCGTATTGATAGTATCCGCCTGTGAAAGAGAAATATCAAAGGTTCTTATAAGGAAGGACGAAAGTCTTTTCGAAAAGTTGTCGGCAGCAAAAGCAGAACCTAAAAATCCTGCCAAGGTAATGCCGATTTGTATAGTTGAAAGAAACCTCGTGGGCTCTTCTACAATCTTGAGAATTTTACCTGCTTTTTTGTCGCCGTCCTCTGCGCGCGCCTTTAACTTTGATTCGTTAAGGGATATAACCGCAATCTCGGTAGACGCAAAAAAAGCGTTAATTAAAATAAGAATAAGTTGCAATAACAATTGCTGAAATAAAGTTGACATATTTCCTCCAAAAATTTATACGGTAATAATTTGTTTTGTGATTAAAATACAGATATCAATTTATATTCGATACCCAAACACGTAACCAGTCAACAAACCTTACGTTATATTTTTTCAGAGGTGAAGTATTGATAATATACCACCTACTTCGCGGAAGCGAATCCACAAAACCAACTCCTTTTTTGTTATATTTCATTCATTATAACATATTGATACATAAAAATCAATAGAAATATGATAAAAATCGCAGAGAAGCGGATTAAACACTTGGAAATCAAGGAAAAATATATAATCGTTATGCGTATAAAACAAGAAAAAGCCGTCTGAATTGCGCCTGCAAAAAGCAGGAAAAAAAACAAATATTTTGACAAAACTATTGTAATTACTATAAAAATTGTGATATAATATCTAAGTTAATTAATTTCTATATAGAAGATGAAAAAGAGGTAAGAATTTTGAAACGCACGGATTTGAGAAATGTTGCTATTATAGCGCACGTTGACCATGGAAAAACCACTCTCGTCGACGAAATGCTTCGTCAGGGAGGCGTATATCGTGAAAATCAGGTAACCGAAGAAAGAGTAATGGATAATAATGCTATCGAAAAGGAGCGCGGCATTACTATTCTTGCGAAAAATACGGCGGTGCATTACGGCGACGTTAAGATAAATATTGTAGATACTCCCGGACACGCCGATTTTGGCGGCGAGGTTGAGCGTATTTTGAAGATGGTGAACGGCGTAATTTTGTTGGTTGACGCGGCGGAAGGCCCTATGCCTCAGACGCGCTTCGTTCTTGAAAAGGCGCTTTCCCTTAATCATAGAGTTATCGTAGTAGTAAATAAAATCGACCGCCCTGACGCGCGGCTTGAGGAGGTCGAGGAGGAGGTCCTCGAGCTTCTGATGGATCTGAACGCCACCGACGAGCAGCTCGATTCTCCGATGCTTTTCTGCTCGGGCAGAGCAGGAACGGCTTCGCTTTCGCCCTTTGAGAGCGGAACGGATTTAAAACCGCTTTTCAATACGATTTTAGAATATATCCCCTGTCCTGAGGGAGAGGACGCTGAGGAATTACAGCTCCTCGTTTCCTCTATCGACTATAATGACTACGTCGGCAGAATCGGTATCGGACGTATCGAAAGAGGAACGCTGAAGGTGAATCAAGAGGTCGCTATATCGAATTATCATTCGTCAGAGAGCCACAAGCGCGCGAAAATCGTTTCTATATACCAGTTTGACGGTCTTAGCAGAGTGAAGGTGGATAGCGCGCGCGTAGGTGATATCGTATGCTTCTCGGGAGCCGAAGAAATCAATATCGGTGATACGGTTACCTCTCTTAACGCAATTGAACCGCTCGAATTTGTAAAGGTGAGCGAGCCGACCATGGAAATGACCTTCTCGGTAAACGATAGCCCCTTTGCAGGCAGAGAAGGCAAGTTCGTAACGAGCCGTCATCTTCGTGAACGGCTTTACAAGGAGCTTCTCAAGGACGTTTCGCTCAGAGTTTCAGACGGCGATACTACCGAGAGCTTCAAGGTCGCGGGACGCGGAGAAATGCACCTGTCTATTTTGATAGAGACGATGAGAAGAGAGGGCTACGAGTTGGCTTGCTCCACTCCGCACGTTTTGTTTAAAGAGATTGACGGTGTGAAGCACGAGCCAATCGAGCGTGTTGAAATAGACGTGCCCGAGGAATATATCGGCTCGGTAATGGAAAAGCTGGGCGCAAGAAAGGGCGAGCTTCTCGATATGCAGCTTCGCGGTTCAAGACAGCGTCTTTTCTATCTTATTCCTACCCGTTGTCTTTTCGGCTATAGAAGCGAGTTTATGACCGACACGAGAGGAGAGGGAATACTCAATACGATATTTGAGGGCTACGCCCCTTATAAGGGCGATATAAACGTCCGCTTTACCGGCTCGCTCGTCGCAAGTGAAACGGGAGAAACGACGAGCTACGGATTATACTATACACAGGATAGAGGTCCTTTGTTCGTAGGCGCTTCTGTAGAGGTATACGAGGGTATGATAGTAGGCGAAAATCCGAAGCAGGGAGATATCAGCGTAAACGTGTGTAAGAAAAAGCATCTGACAGCGGTACGCTCAAAGGGCGCGGACGAGGCGCTTACGCTTATTACTCCAAGAAATATGAGCTTGGAGGAAGCAATCGAATTTATCGCCGAGGACGAGCTTATCGAGGTAACGCCAAAGCACATTCGACTTCGCAAGAGAATACTCGACACCCCCACGCGTCTCAAAGCCGAGGCGCAAAGAAAAAAGGCATAAAAATCGCTAAAGATTATTTCTACAGAATTTTTATGAAAAACAAAAAAGGTAGCAAGCTTAGCGTAGTGCCCTTAAGGACACTACGCAGCGATATAAATCCCTCGTAAGATTTGTGATATACGCGCGCTGCGTGCGATATATCTTCGATGCGATATGCCCTTTGGGCGTGTAGTATGCTTGGCGCGAGGAATTTATATCATATCGCTACCGACCAAAAGGGAGATAATATCGCATTTTCACGCAAGCGAAAATATATCGCGTTTGCGAAAGTAAACATATCACCAAAATAAAATAGCATCTGTGGACACAGATGCAGTGCTTGTCAAGAAAAGAGGACAGAGAATTTGCAGTTGCTTTCTCTGTCCTTTTCCTGTCGGTAGTATTATCGTATTCTATCGGATTTTAAAACTGTCCTTAAGAGTACGTCCAATTATTGCTACCTTTTCTATTATGTAAGATTAAAATCTTCTTGGAGCTTTTCCTTTTCCTAAGAGAGAAAGGATGTCGTCGTAATCAGATTCCTCAGAGCTTCTTGCAGAACCGTCTGAAACGAACTGAGGTTCCTTGCTTTCCGCTACGGGAGAAGCAGGTGTTGTTTCTCTAAATTTCTTTCCGCTTTCAAAACCGGTTGCGATTACCGTGATACGCATTTCATCATCAAGCTCAGGGTCAAACGCTGCGCCCCAAATGATGTTTGCGTCGGGATGAGCTTCTTCGGCAATCAAGTCGGAAGCCAAGGTGATATCGTCGAGACTGATATCGGGGGAAGCGGTGATGCTTACCAAGATACCCGTAGCGCCCTCGATGGAGGTCTCCAAAAGGGGAGAGGAGATAGCCGCCTTTGCTGCAAGCTGAGCCTTATCCTCGCCTGTCGCGCTACCAACGCCCATATGAGCCAAGCCGGCATCCGTCATAACGGAAGAAACGTCGGCGAAGTCGAGGTTGATAAATGCAGGAATGTTAACCAATTCGGATACGCTCTGCACACCCTTGCGAAGAGTGTCGTCCGCCATTTCAAACGCCTTAACCATCGTGAGATGTCCGTCTGAAATCTGCTTTAATCTATCGTTGGGGATAATGATGAGGGAGTCAGCATATTCTTTAAGGGCTTTAACGCCTTCCTCTGCCTGAAGCATTCTCTTTCTGCCTTCAAAGCTAAAGGGCTTTGTAACGATTGCAACGGTCAAAACGCCCATTTCACGAGCAACCTTAGCAACTACGGGAGCAGCTCCTGTACCGGTTCCGCCACCCATACCGGCTGTGATAAATACCATATCAGCGTCGCCGATAAGCTCTTTTATCTCGTCGAGACTTTCTTCTGCGGCTTTTCTTCCCGTTTCGGGGAAGGCGCCTGCGCCGTGTCCCTTTGTAAGCTTGTTACCGATAATCAACTTTTTAGAAGCGCTTGAGCTCTCGAGCGCCTGAATGTCTGTGTTGATAGCAATGAACTCAACACCCCTGATATTGCTGAAAATCATTCTATTTACTGCGTTGTTACCGCCGCCGCCAACACCGATAACCTTAATGTTAACGTTGGTCACTGTTTCTTCTGCCTGAAAATTAAAGTCCATAAATGATACCTCCCGTGACAGATAAGCGCTCGGCGCTTGTCCGATGCCCCCTGTTTGTTTTTAAAATCGTGTTGCTTAGATTAAAAAATGGCACACGAAAAATACGATGACATTTCAAGTTTAATCTAATATAACCTTATGGTTATATAATACAATTTTTAGGGGGTTATTTTCAAGCATTTTTGCAAAAATTAACCGTTTGTTAACATTTTTTTGCATAGTTTTTTATCATACAAGAAAAAACTGAGAAATTACTTCGTTACACCCAAATCCACGTCGGTTCTTATGCTTGCGGAAGCGGGGGTAGCAACGTTAATTATTGCGGTTCTGTTCGGGGAAGCGCTTTTTATAGGTATTATCTTCTTTTCGTATATATTTTCGGCAGAGATGAGCTTTGTATCAAGGTCGCCCGAGTCGCCTAAATCGCAGCGGTAGTTGGTGTCAAAAATGAAGTATATCCTTTGCGTGTTGGTCAAATTAATAAAAGAAATTTCACCGAGAGCAGTGTAGCTGCAAAGCGCGTCGCAAACTCTTTTTATATAGGCGTCACTGCTTGTAAACTCCAGAAATTCTCCCAATTTTGCTTCTTTAAATTCGGGCAGAAGGAGTTTGACAAGGGACGCCTCCGATAGTGTGGCTTCATCGCTTATATCAGACATTCCCAGCACCTTCAGGTCTGAATTCAGGGTATATACGACGTCGTTTGCAACGGTGTAAAAATCGGGATTATCGTAGATTGCCGAAATTTGCAGCTTTCTTGGAAATTTACCTGTAAACTTAACGTCCTTAATCAAAGGAGATTCTTTCAGTATTTCCGCTTCTATGGCTTTTGTGGAGATGAAAAGGTATGATTTTCCCTTTAGCTTTTCGCAGGAGGAGAGAATGAAATCGTTAAAGCCATTGTCCTCGTCTTTAATATAAATATTAGTTATTTTAGTCGATAAGATTGAAAAACAAACCAGGCATATAATCGAAATGAGCAGAATAATTGCGAGCAGAAGTCCTGTAAACCGTGAAGGCACGTGACCTTTTTTATTCCTCTCGGTTTTCCTTCTCGCAGAAGCCGTCGGCTCAGCGTTTTGTTTACTATAATTTTCGTTCAGGGGTTTAGGAGAAGATTTGCTCTGAGGTACGGATTTTTTTTGCAGTTCTGACTGCGGCGCAGCAGAAACAGGTCTGAATCCCGTAGGGCGATTTACGCCGCTTTGATTTCTGACGGTTCTTCTATCTTTTGGTTCTGCCGAGCTTTTGCTCACGGATTTTGCCTCTTTTTTTGCGTGGATATCCTTGGCTGACGGCATAATTTTTGTGTGCTCGTCATCATAATTATATCGCATTTTTTACTTCCTTTCAGATTGCGCTATTCCTTTATGAGCTTTATAAGCTCCTCGTAAACTCTCTTGTTCGCGTCGCTTACTGCGAAGCTCTTTACGTTTTCTTCGAGCTGTTCTTTTCTTTTCTTATCTTCAAGAATACTTTTAACAGACCTTGTGAGCGTTTCGCAGGTCAGGTCCTTTTCCTCTAAAAGCAGAGTTGCGTCTTTATCTGAGAGTGCTTTCGCATTTTTATATTGATGATTATTAGTTACGTTTGGAGACGGGATAAGGATGCTTGCCTTTCCCATAAGCGCAATTTCGGAAAGCGTCATTGCCCCCGCTCTCGCGATAACGACGTCGCAGGCGCTCATAAGCTCGGGCATATTATCTATATACTTTTCTATTTTAACGTTGGCTGATGGGGAGGGAATAAGGGAATCGAATTTTGCCTTGCACCCCTCGTAATTTTTTTCGCCAGTGGCGTGAATATGGAAAACGTTTTCGTTTTTACTTGAGTAATTCGCCATCATTTCGATACAGGCGTTATTTACCTCTGCCGCCCCTAAGCTTCCGCCAAAGGAGAGGATAAGCTTATCTTCATCCTTTAACCCGAGCTCATTGCGCGTTTTTTCTCTGTTTCCGAGCTTGAAGCCAACTCTCATAGGGTTTCCTACCGTGATAGCTTTTTCGGGGTGCTTTAATTCTTTTTTGCTTTCTTCAAAGTTCAGAAGTATCTTGTCTACGCTGTCTTGCAGCATCTTAACTGCAACGCCGGGCACGACGTTTGACTCGTGGAGCGCAGTTTTTACGCCTAAGCTGACACCTGCCTTTAACGTCGGCCAGCACACGTATCCGCCTGTTCCTACGATGAGGTCCGGCTTGAATTTTCGAACGAGCGCCCTCGCCTTTAACGGCGAGTAGAATGCGAGCCACAGAGCGTAAAGGTTCTTTGGAGAAATACTGCGCGAGAGGCCCATAATTTTTGTATGATATATAGGAAAGCCCGCATTCGTTACCAATTTGTTTTCAATGCCTCGGCTCGTGCCTACGAACGCAATTTCTGCATCCTTATTGTTTTCCTTTATTATCTGAGCTATCGCTATTGCGGGATTTACGTGCCCCGCAGTACCGCCGCCTGTCAATAGAATTTTCATAATCGCTCCTTTTAAATTATCTGTATTTTAAATGAGAGAAGCGCGATATGGAAAGCAGGATTCCCATTTCAGCGAAAAGAATCACGAGTGAAGTGCCTCCGTAGCTAAAGAAGGGAAGCGCTATACCGGTGTTGGGGATAGAGTTGGTAACTACGGCAATGTTCAAAACTACTTGCACCGCCACCTGAGTCGTTATTCCAAAGGCGGTGATCCTTGAAAATGTGTCGCGGTTGTTCAGAGCGATTACGTAGCCCCTCCAAATGAAAAGGGCAAATATCGCGATTATTACTACGGCGCCCACAAAGCCGAGCTCCTCGCAGGTGATAGTGAAGATGAAGTCATTCGCCGGCTCTGAAACATAGCTGTATTTCATTCTGCTGTTCCCGAGTCCTAAGCCGAGAAGTCCGCCCGAGCCGATAGCCATCATACCTTCGAGAGTTTGCCAGCCGCCTGCAAGAGGGTACTTTTCAGGATTGAGCCAGATTACGAGACGCTTGCGAGTATACTCAAGCGCGACTGCGAGCGTTCCCACGCCGAGAAGTCCGCCGCCGCAAAGGATTCCCAAAACTTTTGCGTTAGAGCCGGCGACGAACATTATTATAAGACCTATACAACCTAAAATTATAAGGCAGGACAAATGCTTTTCGAGCATTACGAGACCTGCAGTTATTCCGATGATAGCAAAGGGATATAAAATTCCGTAAAACATGGATTTTCTTTTGTTTTTATAGTCCATTGCCCTGTCGCCGAAAACGGAATAATACCAGGCGAGAACCATTACCAGAGCCATTTTGGCTATTTCTGACGGCTGAAATGATATAGGGCCTATACTTAACCACCTCTGCGCTCCGTTTCCCGCAAAGCCCATTATAAGAACCGCTACAAGAAGCAAAAGCGATACGGCATAAACACCTCTTGCTATCGTCTTGTAAAACTCGGGAGTAAATATTGAGGTTAAAAACATAGCGATAAAGCCAAGTATTACGAACATACATTGCTTCTTTACGAAATGTAAGCTGTCGTTATAGCGTGTTTCCGCATATGCGTAGCTGGCGCTGAAAACCATTACCGAGCCGATACAAATGAGAATACAAATAATAATAAGCATCACACGGTCAATTCCGGCGCAGTCCCGAGGGACGAGCTTTTTCGCATTTTTGTCAGCGCCGCCAAACGCCATCTGCCAGAGGATACGAAGCGGCTTTGGTAACCGCTTTATAAAGCTTGGCAGGTCGTTTTCTTTTCCGAAGGCGTCGGAGAGGGAAATGTCGCGGAAAAAGGACGAAATTCCTTTTTTGCGAGAGCCGCTACTCTTTTGATTTTTATGTAATTCTTGCCCGTTAGAGCCGTTAACTGCTTGTGACTGCGTTACAGAAGAAGACCTGCCGAAGCCGATTTCGTTCTGGTTTTTGTTATCATTTTGCATAGACAGGACTCCTTTTCAGTTCAGTTTTAATCAGTTGAGACCAAATGCGGAAATTATACAAGCGATAAGCGTGATAATAGAAAATACACTGACTATTTTTATCTCGCTCCAACCGCATTTTTCGAAATGGTGGTGTATCGGCGCCATTTTGAATATACGCTTTCTGGTAAGCTTGAAGGAGCATATCTGAAGGGCTACCGAAATGCCTTCAAATATATAGATAATGCCCACGAGGATAACGATGAGCGGGTTGTTTATCATAAACGCAGAGCCGACGACGAGTCCGCCTAAGAAGAGCGAGCCGGTGTCTCCCATGAAAATTTTAGCAGGGTAGAAATTATATACCAAAAATCCAAGGGTTGCGCCCGATAAAGCGCCCGATATGATAGTGGATGAAATTAAATCGTATCGAATAGACGCATATGCGAAGAAAAGACCTATTATCATAGTAACGGAGGAAAGAAGTCCGTCTATGCCGTCTGTGAAATTAGCAAAATTTACAACTCCTACGCAGAGTACCATAGCGAAGAAATAATAAGCGAAGCCAAGCTCTACGTAAGTGTCAAGGAAGGGAATATAAGCGCTTGTCTCTATAAGCTCGTAAATTCTCAAAAGAGCCAAGTATGCGCCTGAAAAAACTATCTGCAAAATGATTTTTTGCGTTTTCGTCAGACCTTCGTTTTGCTGCTTTCTGAATTTTACCATATCGTCTATAATTCCCGTAATGCCGTTAGCAATTGCATACAGGAGCGTAAAGATCATGAAAAGCAGTTCCTTTAACGTTGCGTCACGACGGGCAACGACGGCTAAAACGGCGCAAACCAAGGTCGCGGAAACTAAAAATGCAAGTCCGCCCATAGTAGGCGTATTTTCCTTTGATTTGTGCCAACGAGGGCCTATATCTAAAATTTTCTGCCCCATTTTCCAGCTTTTGAGCTTCGGTATGAGGTATCGTGTAAACAGCGCTGTTAAAGCGAAAACAGCGACTAACGAGATCAGATAATAAGCAATAGTTGGCATAGAGTATTCCTTTCTTATGATGGTCTTATAATTTATATTAATTTATATGCTCGCTTAGATAATTTATGATTTTTTCGGCTGACATGGCGCGAGACGCTTTAATTAACAAAACGTCGCCCGCTCTTAAATGCTTTACGAGTGCGTCTCCGCTTATTTCAGGCGCAGTTACGTTGGGATTTGAAAAGATATCCGACGTATCCATTCCGCCTTTTTTCGCCCCAATTGCATAGTTTTCCGCAATTAAACCGAAGGTGAAGAGAAGGGCTAGTCCGTTTTTTGCGAGATATTCGCCCACGCCCTCGTGCAGAACGCGTGTGTTTTCTCCTAATTCCTTCATATCGCCGAGCAGGGCAACGGCGCGGGAATTTTCTCTCTTCGCAATATCGAAAAGCACGTCTGATGCCGCGCGCATAGATTCGGGAGAAGCGTTATAACAGTCGTCTATTATAGTTATTTCTCCGATTTTATATATGTTTTGACGCATTTTTTCGGTCTTGTAGCTCATGAGACCTTTTTCTATTTCTTCTCTTTCCATACCGAGCATAAGACCAACGGCAGAGGCGAAAGCTCCTGCCTGAGCAATATGCCTTCCTATACCGCTCGCCTTCAGCTTGAAGGTATCTTTGTTGTATGAAAAATCAAAGAGGGTAAATTCCTTCTCCGTCGTTATATTGCTGACCTTGTATTCAGACGGCTCGCTCGAATTTGACAGCGAAAGGAATCTTGGATTATATTTTGAATAGGACTGAGAACGGAGCAACGGCTCGTCGCCGTTTACGAGCAGGACGCCCTCTTTGTTCATTCCCTTTACTATTTCCATTTTTGCTTTACAAATGTTCTCCCTCGTGCCGAGATGCTCCAGGTGTGAAGAACCTATTATCGTTACAAGCGCGATATCCGGCTTTGCAATTTCGGACAGATATTCAATTTCTCCGAGACCGCTCATTCCCATTTCGGTTACGAGAATTTGCGCGTCCTGAGGCATTGAAAGCACGGTGTAGGGGAGACCAAGCTCGTTGTTGAGATTTCCCGCGGTTTTGTGCACCTTGAATTTTTGAGAAAGCACGGAATAAACGAATTCCTTCGTTGTCGTTTTTCCGACGCTTCCCGTAATTGCGACGACCTTTTTTCTGTGTAAAGAAAGATATTGCTTTGCAAGCGCACCGAGCGCCGCTACGGTATCAGAGCAGATCAGCATTTTACTGTCGTCCGCTCCGGGCGCAACTCTGTCGCACAATGCGCCTATGGCGCCCAATTCAATGGCTTTGGGCGCATAGTCATTGCCGTCGAAGCTTTCGCCCTTCAGAGCTACGAACAAATCTCCTGCTTCAAGCTCTCTTGTGTCCGTAGTTATAAAATTTATTATTTTATCCTGATTTAAGAAAATTTCTGCATTTGTATATTCCGCTATCGCCCCAAGAGTCAGGGGATAAGCCAATTTAATCCTCATTTATTATTATCTCCGTTTCTGCGTTTTTCAAGCGCGCAGCTAACTATTTTGCGTTCGTCAAAAAAGTATTCGCCCTCGCTGTCTATTTGATACATTTCGTGCCCTTTGCCTGCCAAAATAATTATATCGTTCTTTTTTGCGTTTAATATGGCGTATTCTATCGCCTTTTTTCTGTCAAGAATGACACGGCGCTTGTTCACGTCGTTCATTCCCTCCAAAATATCTCTTATTATCTGTTTTTTATCCTCGTTTCTGCTATTATCGGACGTTACGATTACAAAATCGGAAAGCTCTTCCGCCACTCTGCCCATAGGCGCTCTTTTCGTTCTGTCACGGTTTCCGCCGCAGCCGAACAGGAGAACTATCCTTTCGCCGCCCGAGCGAAAGCTCCTCACCGTATTTAGTATGTTTTTAAGAGCAGATTCGGTATGAGCGAAGTCAATAAAGACGGAAAATTCATTGTCCTCGTCTCCGAGATTCAGGCGTTCGAGACGCCCGGAAACGCTCGGTATATAATATAAAGCGTCTATTATCGTTTGATAGGGGACGCCTAATTTTAACGCCGCTATAATTGCGAACAGGGAATTGTATACCGTGAATACGGCGGGTATTCCGCTTTTGATTTTCATCTGCAAATCGGGGCTTGAATAGATATATTCCACGCCGCGACTGCCTAATAATTTCACGTCCTCTGCCCTGTATTTCTCACGTCCCGAAACGGAACAGCGTATGACCTCGCAAGAGCTCTTGTTTATTATCTCTTGCGCGTATTCGCTATCACAATTGAATATTCCGTATTTGCAACGTCTGAAAAGCTCCGCTTTTGATAGCATATAGTTTTCCATAGTTATATGAAAATCGAGATGCTCGGGGGCGAGGTTCGTAAATATAGCAATATCGAAAAATATCGGAGAAACCTTTTTTAGCGCAAGGGAATGAGAAGATACCTCCATAATAACGTATTCAATTCCCGCCGATACCATTTTGTCGAGAATTTTATAAAGTATCTCTGCGTCGGGAGTGGTCATCGTCTTTAGCTTATCTGCGTTTTGCGTGTTGTCGGGCAGACTGTAAACTTCGTTTTCGATTAGACATTCAACAGTGCCTATAAGTCCTACCTTATATCCCGCGCGTCTTAAAATCGAACGCAGAATATAAGAGGTAGAGGTTTTTCCGTTAGTGCCTGTAATTCCTATCATACGCAGGCGCTTTTGCGGATTTTTGTAAAACCTTGCATAAGCAAGCGAGAGTATCTCCCTTGAGTTATTAACCTCAAAGATAGGCGCTGAAATAGTCCTTTCGTATTCCTCGCCTACCTGCGTTATAATAGCCGCTGCGCCTTTTTTTGCAATATAATCGAGCATTTTGTGCGGATTATATTTTCTGCCCGCGATACAAATAAAGAGGCAGTTTTTTGTGATTTTAGACGTGTCGGTAACAATTTCTGTAATTTCTATAACGTTTGCAGGGCATTTGCTTGAGTATTCGTTTTCATAGATAAGCTCTGAAAGTTTCAAATCGGACACCTCACAAAAGATATTAATATAGGAAGCAAAAGCGCTTTTGCCCTCGCTCTTATATTTCGAAAATGGTTTCGACATCTTTTATTATCCTTTGTGATATACGTCCTTTATCCGTTCAAGTGATTTAATCGCGGTCGTCGTAAAGAAATTTTACCGTAATTACGGTTCCTTTTTCTGCCGACATACCCGCTTCTATAGATTGATAGGTCGCCTTTGCGTATACCGTATCGCTTATTGCGTAATTCTTTGCGCCCTCTACCTTGATATTAAGACCTCTTGAAAGGAGTATCTGGTTTGCTTCCGTTACGCTCTTTCCAAGAACGTTTGGAACTGTCGTAGTTTCCGTGTTATTATACTCGGTATACAGGATTACAGAGCCCATATTCTTTGTAAGTGAGGTTGAGGGAGCGGGACTTTGAGCGGTAATTATCGCGCTGTCGTCAGCGCCCAATGCGTCTGATGAGAGTCCGAGTGAGGAAAGAGCTTTCTTTGCCGCACCTACGGTTTTTCCGACGTAATTTCCTATCCTTACAGAAAGAGAGTTGAGCTGTTCGTCGGTATAATTCGGCTCATATCCGAGATAAGGCATAATTTTCGTCAGAAGGTCGGAAATGTAGGGAGCTGCAACCGTAGCGCCGTAATAGTTTACGATTGGCTCATCTACTATTATTATTACCGCTATCGACGTATCGACGTAAGGCGCGTATGCAACGCAGGAACCTATGCGGAGCGTAAAGTTTCCGTTCTTATCGGGCTTATCAAGCTTTTCACTCGTACCTGTTTTCGCAGCTATTCTGTATCCTGCGACGTAAGCGTTCTTTGAGGCGCCCGTGCCTGAAACGCCTTCCTCAAGTATTTCACTGACTACTTTTGCGGTTTGCGACGATATTACCTGCCGCTTCGTCTCCTGCTCGTACTGATATACCGTATTGCCCTCGCTGTCTATAAGAGAGTCGATTAGATGGGGTGTTACCAGATATCCGCCGTTTGCAACTGCCGCAATAGCCGTAATTTGCTGTATAGGTGTTACCTTGAAACGCTGTCCGAAAGAAGCGGTCGCCAATTCAACCGTTCCGAGACCTTTTTCGGTGTGGAAGATAGTTTGGCTTTCGCTCGGAAGGTCGATGCCCGTTTTTGAAAGGTAGCCAAACGATTTGAAATAGTTATAGAAGTTTGAGCTGCCTATTCTTGCGGCGAGCTGCATAAGAGTGGGGTTGCAGGATTGCTGTAATCCGTATGCGAAGGTGATTCCCGAGCCGTGACCGGCAGGACGCCAACAACCGATTCTGGCGCCTCCTACGATGTGATATCCGGGGCAGCTAAACGAGTGGTCGTTATAGGTCGTAGCGCCGAGCTCTATTCCCATAGAAGCGGTTATGATTTTGTAGGTGGAGCCGGGCTCGTACAACTCGCTTACCGCCTTGTTTCTCCACATATCGTAGAGCAGAGAAGTGCGTAACGATTTATACTCGTCGCTATCCTCTGCATAATTGCTTCCTTTTAATATACTTTCTGAAACTTCGTCCAATACGTACGGCTCGTTCAAATTAAAATCAGGCGCGGTAGCCATTGCGTATATAGCGCCTGTATTTACGTTCATCACTATTCCCGTCGCGCGATTTTGGACGTTAAACTCGGAAATGATTTCCGCGAGCTCGTTTTCAAGCTCCCTTTGAATGAAGGAATCTATGGTCGTGACGATGCTGAGACCGTCCTTTGCGGGTATGTAGCTCGAATAATCGTAGGGAATTTCGTTACTGTGAGCGTCTACCGCCGTAATGTACTTTCCGTCAACACCCGTCAGGTCATCGTCGTAGTATTGCTCGAGACCGAAAAGACCTTGATTATCGCTTCCCGTAAAGCCGATAACGTGCGCGGCTAAATTTCCAAACGGATAATATCTCGTCGTGCTGGCTTGAGTATAGACCATTCTCGAAAGTCCGTTCTCGGTGATGAATGTGAGAACCTTATCGGTCGTCTTTTCGTCCACTTCCTTCATTATCGTCTCGTCGAGACGGTTTTTCTTTTGCGTTTTCTCATATATGGTATCGTAAGGAATATCGAGAATTTCGGAAAGCCCTTTTGATATAATGTCTGAATAATTCAGGTTGTTTTTTATGCTGTATTCGTATATATCTTTCGGAGAAATGAATATACGCCAAACGGTTTTGTTAGTCGCCAAGGGATTCATGTTTGAGTCGTAAATATTTCCGCGCCTTGCAGAAAGAGAAGAGCTGTACGTTATTTGGTCGAGTACCTTTTGCTGATAGCTATCATACTTAAAGTACTGCATATAAAAAATTTTCCCTACCAAAAAGAGCAGAGCTGCGCCAAACACGCAGAATACTGCAAAAGCTCTTTTGTGCGTAAGTCCTATATTGTCTTTTTTTGACGCCTTGTGGGGTATGTTCAAGTTTTTTCCTCCCAAATAAACAGGATAGCGATAGTTGTTTACCGCAATCTATCGCTATATCTTATTTTAAAATTATGGATTTTATTCTTATTTGTTGAAGCCCGCGGTAAAAGCGCTCAACAATCCCGCAAAAATAGGATTGCTTTCGTCCTCGTTGTTATAAACTGAGGCGGAATCGGAATCTCCAAATGAAAGATAGTTATGTTCAACAGAGTTTCGTCTTACCATTCCGAGCTGCTCGGTTGCAATCTCTTCGATAAGCTCCAGGTCGTTTTTCTCATCAAGTCGGGAGACAAGCGCTCTTTCAGCAACCTTAAGCTCGTCTGACTGAGCTTTCATAAGAGCGATTTCGTGCGTCATATTGTTTACGTTCATTCCAATATAAATGAGAGCCATAAGGATAATAGCGCACAGGAACATAATCATAATCGTTCCGATAGGCATACGTGAGCGTGCTTTGACGTTTTCCCTAATATTCACCTTCGGAAGCACGGTCGTAAAATCAGAGGGGGGGACAAAGCCGTTTTCTCTTGGAAGAGAATTTGCTTTCGTAATCCTGTTTTCCGCAGTTGTGTCACGACGCATATTCTGATAAGCTTTTTGACGTTGCTCCGAGTGGCCGTCATTCTTCGCCTTGTTACGCATAAATTCGCCTACGGTAGTGCCTTGATAAGAGAACTTATCGCGGAACTTCGTATATAAAGGATTTACCTCAGCGCTTCTTGTGGTAAATAATATTGTGCGTGTCACTGCTTTCGCCTCCTTGTTTATTATCAGCTTTTTAAAGCTTTTCTGCTACGCGTAGCTTTGCGCTCCTTGCGCGCGGGTTTTCTTCCAGCTCAGCGTCTGAGGGAAGAATGGGTTTCTTCGTAAGAATTTGAAGCTTCGGCTTTTTGCCGCAAACACAAATAGGGAAGTCCTTCGGACATTCACATCCGCTTGCGAGCTTAGCGTAGGCCTGCTTAACAATTCTGTCCTCTAACGAATGAAAGGAAATTATTGCTATTCTGCCGCCCTTTACCATTCGCCTTTGCGCATTTTCGATAGTTGGCGCAATTGCGTCGAGCTCTCCGTTTACCTCTATCCTTATCGCCTGAAATGTTCTTTTTGCGGGATGAGGACCGTCTGAACGTGACGCCTTCGGTATGGCTGATTTTATAATTTCAGATAACTGATGGGTCGTTTTTATTTCTTCAATCTCACGGTTTTTAACTATTTTATCCGCAATAGATGAAGCGAAACGCTCTTCTCCGTACTCGTAAATTATCCTTTTTAAATCTTCCTTTGGATAGGTGTTTACTACCTTGTACGCATCTAAGGGGCTTGACCTATCCATTCTCATATCGAGCGGCGCGTCGTGGTTATACGAAAAACCTCTCTCGGGCGTGTCGAATTGATAGGACGAGCAACCAAGGTCTGCGAGAACGCCGCCCAAGTTGTCGATTTTAAGGTCGTCGAGAACGTTTCCAAGCTCGGAAAAATTCTCATTTATGAATATGATTTTCGGCAGATAATCCGAAAGTCGTTCTTTTGCTGCCATAATGGCGGTGTTGTCGCGGTCAAAACAAATGAGCTTTGCGTCGGAACCGAGACGCTTTGCTATCTCAAGAGAATGTCCGCCACCGCCTGTGGTACAGTCAACATAAGTGAGTCCTTCTCGTATATTAAGGGAGGTAATACATTCGTCGAGAAGTACTGATTTATGGTTGAAAGATATTTGCATATTATAGGTTGAAGCGCAGGTTAATTTCCTGAATGTGCTTCATCCTTTCTTCCGTTTGCTTTTCCTTTTGTCTTTCTTCCCAAACTTCCTCGGGCCATATTTGAATGTAACTGCCGTATCCGGCGATTACGATATTTTTATCAATTTTCGCGTATTCAACGAGAGCAGGGGTGAGAGTTACTCTGCCTTGAGAATCAGGGACGGGGTCTATAGCTTCCGAGTAGAAAAGCTCCTTGATGTCCTCGCCAACAGAGTCGGCGATGCTATCGATTATTTCCGCTTTCTTTTCCCACTCCTCTTCGGAATAGATAACGAGAGAATTAGTAGTGAGCTTCCTTGTAATATAAAAGGAATCGCCAAGCTTTTCTCTGAACTTAGCAGGAATAAAAATTCTGTTTTTAGCGTCAAGCGAGTGCTTATATGTGCCGACAAAAGCCATTTTTACTCCTCCTCTCGAGATTTTGACGATTTTTTGTGGTAATTTTATGTATTTTTCCACCATTTTTCACCACTGTAATGCTATTATACACCATTTTAATTTAAAATGTCAATAGTAAAATACAAAAAAATAAAAAAAACAAAAGAAATAGCAAAGTGACGAAAAAAATAGTCAAAATGCACAAAAAGTGCGTGTTTATTGGCTAAAAAGATAAAAATTTTCAAAAGAACTTTATTTTTTTTAATAAACATGCTATAATAAAATGAAAGCAAATTGAAGCCGAAAAAATCTGCCTTTTTTGCTGTAGTATTCGGTTCGTCGGAGGCGTTATGTTTAACCTTTTCAAAAAGAAAAAAGACCTACAAAGCAGGTCAGAGCGCCGAAGGAAAGCGCAGGAATTACACGGTCAACTGATCAGGTATGTCACAGAGCGCAGAGACGGTAATGACGACGTGGTCGGAAGAGGCGGAAATTTAAGCATAAGAAATAATGAATTAATCGTTTTTTCTTCCTCTGACATTATCTTCAGAGGGAATATCGACGAGCTTCAAATTTCTACTCTTATGTCAGGGGACGGAGTGGTCATTTCGGGGTATAACTCTGTCGACGGAAGAGAAAGAGAGATTATTGCGTACTACGTTTATCACAGGAAGTGAGAATATGAGCTTTACTTACTATTTATCCAATATTGTGCGGTTCTTCAAAGGGCGAGTGCGTCCCTATACTGCGGCGGTGCTTTTGGCAGGCGGCAGCGGAAGCCGAATGAAAAGCGAAAATAACAAGACCAAGCAGATGATGAAAATTTGCGACATTCCTGTCATCATCCATACGCTAAAGGCGTTTGAGAGCTGTAAATATATAGATGAAATCGTCTTAGCGTGCAGAGAGGATGAGATTGAAAATATAGAGCTTCTTTTGTCGGAATACGGCATAAAGAAGGTAAAAGGAATATGCAAGGGTGGCGCCACCAGAAGCGAATCTGCTCTGCGCGGTGTAAAAAACGTTTCAAAAAAGACGGAATATATAGCAATACACGACGTCGCAAGATGCCTGATAACACCCGGGGAGATAGCGGACGTTGTGGCGAGCGCTTACGCATACAGAGCTTCCTCTGCGGGCTGCAGAGTGAAGGACACTATAAAAAGAGTTAATTCAAAGGGCTTTATCGAAGATACTCCAAAAAGGGAGGAGCTATGGATAGCGCAGACACCTCAGGTGTTTTATCTTCCCTTGTATATAGCCGCATCAAAACTTGCTTTGGAAAAAGGAATTACGGTTACCGACGACAACATGATAATAGAGAATATAGGACAAAGAATTAAAATGGTGGATACAGGATATGAGAATATGAAGCTCACTACGAGAGAGGACCTTGAGTATTTTGAGACCGTAATAAAAAGGCGCAAGGCGGAAGCCGATAACACGAAAACAGTAAAAAGCAAAACGAAAAAGAAAGAAAAAACAAAATGAAAATGAGAATTGGTCACGGCTACGACGTTCATCGTTTAGTAAAGGAAAGAGATTTAGTCATAGGCGGCGTTAAAATACCGCATACCTGCGGACTTTTGGGACATTCGGATGCCGATGTTCTTTTGCACGCTGTAATGGACTCGGTTTTAGGCGCTTTAGGGCAGGGCGATATCGGTATTCATTTCCCCGATAGCAGCAAAGAATATCTGGGGATATCGAGCCGCCTCCTCGCCGAAAGGGTGAGCGAGATTATGAAATCAATGGGCGCAGACGTTGCAAACATTGACTGTACCATAATAGCGCAGAAGCCGAAGCTCGCGCCGTATATACAGGAAATGAGAGAAAATATTGCAAACGCGTTTGGTTGTGATGTAAATGCGGTGAACGTTAAGGCGACGACGGAGGAGGGGCTCGGCTTTAGCGGAGCGGAAGAAGGAATAGCTGCTCATGCGGTATGTCTTTTAAATCTGAAGGATTGAACCGATAAGCGCCCATACGTCCGTCGCTCAGAGCAACGGACGGTATGAGTTTTCAGATGCCCGTTCTTATCTCGACTTTTCACTGCCTTTATTTGAATGTCCGTGGTAAGATACGAGCGTCGGATTTTCTTCCGCATTATTATCTTATGGAAAAATCTTATGTGTGACACAAAAACATTTCAGATAATTATTATTTTAAGGAGAGTATAAATGATACAGATATCGCCATCAGCACTTGCCTGCGATTTCGCTAAATTGGGCGAGGAAGTAAGAGAGGTAGAAAAGGCAGGAGCAGAATATATCCATTTAGACGTTATGGACGGAATATTTGTTCCTAATATAAGCTTTGGCGTGCCTGTCATAGCTTCGCTCAGAGGAGCGACTGACATAAAATTCGACGTACACCTGATGATAGAGGAGCCGATAAGATACATAGGCGAATTTGCAAAGGCGGGAGCGGATATAATAACAGTTCATTACGAGGCGTGCAAGGACGTTTCTGCCACCCTTGACGAGATACGGAAAAACAACTGCAAGGCAGGACTTTCCATAAAACCGAAAACGAAGGCAGAGGAGATTTTTCCTTATCTTGAAAAATGCGACTTGGTTTTAATTATGAGTGTAGAACCGGGATTTGGAGGACAGTCGCTTATTCCTGAAACTCTTTCTAAAATACAACTTGTCAAGCGAGAAGCGCAGCGCAGAGGGCTTGACGTATTATTAGAGGTCGACGGAGGCGTTGGCGCAAAGAATATAAGCGAGGTGGCAAAAACGGGCGTAGATATCGTCGTCGCCGGCTCTGCGGTTTTTGGCGCTTTTGATAGAAAAAAGGCAATTGAAGAATTGAAAAACGCATAATTTTTCGATAAAAGTGCAAAAAAAGAAAAAAACACTTGAAAAAAGTGATAAAATGTGTTATATATAATTGTAAGTAAATATTTTCTTATCAAGAGTGGCGGAGGGACTGGCCCTATGAAGCCCGGCAACCTGTTTTTGCAAGGTGCTAAATCCTGTTAGATGAGAGTCTTATTGCCTCGGACTTGACATCTCCGAGGCATTTTTTATCGATTAAAACACAAGGAGATATAAAAATGAAGAAAAAACTGTTCACGTCAGAGTCGGTAACAGAAGGACATCCCGATAAAATTTGCGATAAAATTTCAGATGCGATTTTGGACGCTTTGTTAGAAAAGGACCCTAATTCACGAGTTGCGTGCGAGACCTTTGCAACTACGGGTATTATAAACGTTATGGGAGAAATAACCACGACCGCAAGCGTAGATATTCAAAATATCGTGAGAGAAACTGTGAGAGAAATCGGATATGACAGAGCAAAATTCGGGTTTGACTGCGATACCTGCGCCGTTCTCACCTCGATTCACGAGCAGTCCCCCGATATTGCTATGGGAGTTGACAAATGCGCGGAGGCGAAATCAGGTGATATGCAGGACGAGCTTGATACAGGCGCAGGCGACCAGGGGCTTATGTTTGGATATGCCTGCAACGAAACGCCCGAGCTTATGCCGCTGCCGATTTCACTTTCACATAAGCTTGCAAAGCGCTTGACCGAGGTTCGTAAAAACGGCACGCTTGCATATCTTCGCCCCGACGGAAAAACGCAGGTGACGGTTGAATATATCGACGAAAATCCGACGAGAGTAGATACGGTCGTCGTTTCATCACAGCACGATCCCGACGTATCTATCGAGCAGATTCGCGCCGATATTATAAAAGAGGTAATCGAGCCGATAATTCCGAAAAATCTTAACGACGGAAATATAAAAATATTCGTAAATCCTACGGGACGCTTCGTCGTAGGCGGACCTCAGGGTGATACGGGACTTACGGGAAGAAAAATTATAGTCGATACATACGGTGGCTATTCAAGACACGGCGGCGGAGCGTTCTCGGGAAAGGATCCGACAAAGGTTGACCGTTCTGCATCCTATGCCGCTCGATATATTGCGAAAAACATAGTAGCGTCAGGACTTGCAGATAAGTGCGAGGTTCAAATTGCGTACGCAATAGGCGTTGCAAAGCCGGTTTCCGTTATGATTGACGCCTTCGGCACGGCAAAGATAGATGAAGAAAAAATTTCAGATGCAATTTCAGAGCTTGTCGACCTTCGACCTGCCGCTATAATAAAGAAATTTGACCTCCGTCGCCCCATTTACAAGAACTTTGCGGCGTACGGTCATATGGGCAGAGAGGACCTCGACGCTCCTTGGGAAAAGACCGACCTTGCAGAAAAGCTTTCACAGTTGAAATAATGTAGAAGCAAAAACACCAAAAGCGTTTCCTTCGCATATTATGTATAAGAGATACAACTTTTATATTTCGGAGGGCGTTTTTATGACCGTAGCGGAATTAGCAGAGATTTTTGTTTGTGTTTTGGCGGTGTGGGGCTTGTATTGTATTTTGCGTTCAATTGCGGGCTTCTTCGTAAATCGCAACAAGATGTCGGTCGGTGTTCATATAGAGCCAAATCAGGATGTCTACGAGCTTTTTTGCGCCGTGAAGAGCGCTCAGCTTTTGACCGAAAAAAAGAGCGTATTTGAGCAGCCGCCCGTGCTGTTGAGCGACGTTAATATCTCCCGATCTGAAATAGAGGAGTATAAACGGTTAGGCGTAGACATTTATTTTAATCATAATCTTTACAAAAACGTAAATTGAGGGAAATTTGGAAACAAGGAATATAAATAATAACGGAATTGAAGAAGAGATCAGCGGGACTGTGGAGGAAATAATATATCACAGTCCCACAACTGATTATACAGTCATTGTCGTTTCAATTTCTGAAAAAGAGTATATTACCGCCGTCGGAGAAATGCCTTATATTTGTGTCGGCGAGCAGGTGAAATTGTATGGAAAATGGAATATGCACAACGAATACGGTCGGCAATTTGAAATTGTTGGCTTTGAGAAGCTGCTGCCTACCGACGTGAACTCTATGCTCGCTTATCTGTCTGCGGGGAACGTAAAGGGTATAGGGCCTGTAACTGCGAAAAAAATAGTATCAATATATGGCGTAGACACCTTTGACGTTTTGGAAAACCACCCCGAGTGGTTGGCGGAAATACCGGGGATTTCAAAGAAAAAGGCGGCAGATATAGCCATCTCGTTCGCCGAGCAGGCAGGCATCAGAAATATGATGATGTTCTGTAGCGGACATCTCAGTACAAATTCGATAGGCAAGATTTATCTGAAATGGGGCGCAGGGGCAGTAGGGATAATAAAGGAAAATCCTTATAAATTATGCGACGGAAATTTCGGAATCAGCTTCGAGCAGGCGGACGAGTTCGCAATGTCGCTCGGAATTAAAAAGGAATTTCCAAAGCGCCTTGAGCGAGGTCTTGTATACGTTTTAGAGTATAGCGCCGCAACTAGCGGACATTCCTGTGTTCCGAAGGACAAGCTGATTTCCGTCGCCGCGAGCCGCTTGCAGATAGACGACGATAAAATTTCAGATGCGCTCAGAGACGCTTTGGAAGATGGAGTCGTCGTAGAATATCAGAAGGATGACGTCGAATATATTTTTTCGAAGCGCTTTGCAGAGGCAGAGAGCTTCGTAGCCAAAAAGCTCGTTGCGCTCGATAGATTTTGCGCAATATTTGAGCATAGCGATATCGAGCTTTTTATAGATAAAATAGAGAGTCAATTCGGAATAAAATATGCGAAAATGCAGAAAAAAGCCATTTCTGAGGTTTTGCGCTCGGGCGTCACGGTAATTACGGGAGGCCCCGGAACAGGAAAAACCACGGTAATAAAAGCGCTCATGAGCATATTCAAATCGCTCGGTATGAAGGTCGCCTTGTCAGCCCCCACGGGACGAGCCGCAAAGCGTATGTCAGAAGCGACGAGCGAGGAGGCAAAAACGATACATAGAATGTTGGAAATGGAGAGAAACAGCGGACCTGTTCCGAGGTTTAACAGAAACCAAAAAAATCTTTTGGAAGAGGACGTGATAATAGTTGACGAGGCGTCAATGGTAGATTTGACACTTATGGAAGCCCTGCTTTGCGCTGTAAAGAACGGCGCGAGGGTTATCTTGATAGGAGACGCCGACCAGCTACCCTCCGTAGGGTGCGGAAACGTGTTAAACGATATAATCGCCTCGGACCAATTTAATACGATATGTCTGAATGAAATTTTCAGACAATCCGAGGACAGTCTTATCGTAGTGAACGCTCATAGTATAAATCACGGAAAAATGCCTGTGATGGATAAAAAAACAGGAGATTTCTTCCATATTGCCCGAGCGGAAGAAAATATCGCTTCGACGGTTTCAAGATTAATAACGGAGCGATTACCTAAAACCTATGGCAGAGATATCGTCGATAAAATTCAGGTCATTACCCCATCAAAAAAAGGCAGCTCGGGAACCGAAATTTTAAATCAGATTTTGCGAGAAAAGCTCAACCCCGCAAGAGAAGGCGCTTCTGAGATAAGGTCTGGAAACACGGTCTTTCGGGTTGGTGACCGCGTTATGCAGATTAAAAACAATTATGACGTTGAATGGGAAAGAGACGGTTATGTCGGAAACGGGGTTTTCAACGGAGATATAGGCGTAATCGAAAAAATCGACAAAAAGGAACAAGTGGTGTATGTTTCCTATGACGATCGCATTGCGAAGTGTGATTTCTCGCTTTTGGACGAGCTTGAGCATGCGTATGCGATAACGGTACATAAAAGTCAGGGAAGTGAATATCCCGTCGTCATTATACCTCTTTATTCCTGCTCCCCCTTGCTGATGACGAGAAATCTCATCTATACGGCAGTAACACGTGCCAAGCAGATGGTTGTTTTGGTAGGACGTTCGGACGTTATGGAAATAATGGTCAATAATAACAGGCAAATAATGCGCTACACAATGTTAAAGGAACGGTTAATAAGAGAGATTTATTCTTAAAAACAGGCAAGATTTAAAGGGCTATAAAAAAAGTATTGCAATTCTAAAAAAGTTATTGTATAATGATAGTGTCTTGCTTGTGCAAGATTTTTGGCTTCTTTGTTTTGTCTAAAACGTAAAAATCAGGAGAGCATGAAATGCAGTCGGAATTAGGAATTGATTTAGGGAGTGCTTCTATTGTTGTAAGCAAGCCGAGCGTCGGAATAATTTTTGGCGAAGCTGCAGTTGCAGCGGTGGATTATTCTAACGGCGCTTTGTTGGCGCTTGGCAGCGATGCGGAAAATCTTCTTACACGTAACAGGACAAGCAACGTTAAAATGCTAAGACCTCTGAAGGATAGTATAATTACGAGAGAATATACTCAAAAAATGATATCCAGATGTATTCGGAACTCGGGAGCGCAGGCGGAAAAGCTTCGTTTGCTTGTGAGTATTCCTTGTAATTTCAGCGAGGTTGAGGAGAGCGCGCTCTATGAATTGTGCGTTCAGGCGGGAGCGTCTGAAGCTTACCTTGCTTATTCTCCTATCGCTTCGTTGGTCGGGAGCGGAATATCGCTCGGAACTTCGTCGCTCGCTGTCAATATAGGCGCGTCACATACGGATATAATGCTGATTTGCAGGGGACGGATTTTTTACAAAACTACTATCAACGTGGCGGGAAATCAGTTTGACCTTGCTATTGCGAATTACATAAATGAAAAATACGGCGTAAAAATCAGTATGCGTACTGCCGAGGCGATTAAAACGGGTGTGGGAACTGTTTGGATGAGCAGTGACAGAAAGTTTTTGGATATAAAGGGAAAGGATAGTTCAGGCGGCATTCGCACTATCAGAATTTCCTCGGACGAGATGTTCGTCGCCCTTGAAGAGCCCACCTCTGCTATCCTTGAAGCGATTTGCAAGGCGATTACTAAAATTCCTTCTGACTGTGTTAACGACGTTTTTAATAAGGGTATTTTGCTGTGCGGAGGGGGAAGCACCCTCGACGGACTTGACAAGATGATAGGCGGAGTGACCGGCGTAAAGGCGGTGCTGCTTAAAAACCCGCTCGGAGTAACGGCTATTGGTCTTTCAAAAATGCTCGAATATCTGCCCCAAAAAATAGCGACGGGTACAGTGAATATTTCTCGTGAATATATTAAGAATGCGGCAATCGGAAGGAGGTAAGAGAATATGAAAAAACAAGAACGCGCTAAAATTGCATTTCGTGTGCTTGCGCTTTTTCTCGCCTTTTTAATGGTTGGAGGAGCAATTGCGGGAATTATAATGTATTTATAATTATAAAATAAAGCGCTTGTTTGCTTCTTTCGATGAGTACGGCAAACAGGCGCTTATTACATTTAAAAATCAATTTAAAAATAAGAAATAGGGTAAAATATATGAGAATGAGAAAAAAGAAGAACGGACCGCAGAGATTAGAGGCGTGCAAGGAATTTCTTTTGGAAAAAAGAGAAGAGCCGATTTCATCTGCGAAGGACGTATTTGCGGGAGAGGGAGAGCTTTGGCTTGAAATAGGATGCGGAAAGGGCGGATTTGCTTGCGGTATGGCAAAAAAGCACCCAAATGCTTATCTTGTAGCGCTGGAAAGAGTTCATGACGTTATGGTCATTGCCGTAGAAAAGGCGAAAGCGACGGCGGAGGAGAGGACGTCAGACAATCTGCGTTTTATGATAGCGAGAGCAGAGGAGCTTCCCGAGATTTTTTCTCAAGCTTCACTTGATGCGATATATTTGAATTTCAGCGATCCTTGGCCGAAAAAGGGATATGCGAAACGGCGTTTAACCTACAGGACGTTTCTTTGCGTCTATTTTTCTCTTTTAAAGACGGGTGGGAAAATATTCTTTAAGACCGACAACAAGGTTCTCTTCGAGTTTTCACTTGGCGAGCTTGCGGCGCTTGGTTACGAATGTGATTATATAACCTACGACCTGCATTCCTCGGAGTATGCAATTGACAACGTTATGACCGAGTACGAGATGAATTTTTCCTCAAAAGGCGTACCGATCTGCGCTCTCGCCGTCACGAAAAAGCAATAAGCGTTAAAACAGAATATAAGAGCGCGAAACGGGGATAATATTATAAGAAAATCTTTAGTTATGGCAATTACTATTGACTGATGAAAGAATATGTGATAATATAATATTATAGATGGATTTTGGAAAGGAAGCTGTATTATGTACGAAAAAATCAAATGTATAACAGACGGTCTTCGTCCTGTAATTTCGGAAAAGCATGATTTTTCCGCGTCGCTTTTTAAAAACAAGGAAGCGAAAGAACCGGTTTTTCATTTTGCGACAAAGGGAAGTTTTGATTTTGATATTTTGAAAATAATCGTCTGGCTTTTACTTGCTTTGTGTACCTTATCTGCCTTTTCAGCTTCAAAGAAAATAAAAAAGCAAAGAAAAGAGAAAATAAAAGCGCTCAAGGCGGAGCTTAGGTCAGTAAAAAGATCTGCAAACTAAGAAAACGAGAGAAAGCTTGGAGAAAAAGGACCTTAGATGCTAAGACGCAAAGCAATTAGATCTATAGGAGTTTCTATATGAACAACAATATAAACAGAATTACAAAAGGTTTAGCCGAGGCGTGCAGGGAATGTATCATTGTAGCTCACAACGATCCTTCTGCGAAAAAAGAAATTCTTCGTGGGGGAGGAAACAGCGGCGGTATTATGACAAGGCTGCTAATGCCTCGCCCCATTAATAATATCAGAATTTCAAAGGATGCGCTTCAGGTATGCTTGGATCACGAGGTTCTTCCTTATGATTATTTCATTCTTACGCCGACACAACTAAGGAAAAAGTATAAAAACTTTTTCTCTTCAAATGCGAAAGACGTTGAAACTGCCCATGCTCTTGGACAATACGTAACAGCGGATCATAATATGCCAAACAAGGCAGTGCTTAAAAAAATGTTTGATTTGTGCGAAGATGATCCAACGGCAGATGTTAGCGAATATAGAGATATCCTAAACCAGCAGTCATTGGATATTATCACAATTGAGGAAAATGAAAAAATTACCAAAAGCGGTTATAAAGCAAGCGGTTCAAAACAGGCTCGTGACGCCTTGTGCTCTGAAAAAATTGAATTTATTGATCTATGGCTCACGCCAAAAGATGTTATTGAACAGTTCTTTAACATAACGAAACTTGACAAAGATAAGTGTCTCGACCCTTGCGCCTCTGACGGCCGATGGTTGGATGGCAAGGGGATGTCGATTGATATTTTGCCGACGACAAAAAAAGTCAAAGAACAGGATTTCTTAGCGTTTGACAAAAAGGATTTGCCGGCAGAAACGAAATATATTGTTGGTAATTTGCCTTTTTGCTTGTTAGTTGAATTTGTAAACAAAGCGCTTGAACTTACCGGCGATTGCTATTTTTTAGTAAGCGGCGATACTATCTTAAAGCATTTTCCAGACAACATTGAACATCTCTACATATTTTCCGGGTTAGAAGGTAATCAACGGGATAATCGAAGCAGATGCGAATTCGAAGTGCCGTTTTTATTGAAATCTGCTTTATGGTGCTGTATTGCTCACATTACGAAGAAGAAACAACCTAAATGGAATGTTGAACGTGACATTTCAAATGACGAGAAGAGAGATGGGTATCACGTTGCATTAGGTAAAAATACATTTATCAAATCTGACGTTAAGATTGACGAAAACCCACGCATTACTAAAATTCCGGTAAAAAGCTCTATTTCTTGGAAAAATGGTAAAAAGATAACTGTGGATGGCGAAACCATTGATTTGCGTGATTTTTCATATCTTAGCAAAAAGGAAGACGAATAATAATTTGTATCTGATTTAACAAATAACAGCCAGTGCCTTGATCGGCGCTGGCTGTATCCTTATACAACAAAAAAAGGAAATCTTTTGCGAGATTTCCTTTTTGCTTTTATTGATGAGAAAATTAATTTGTAATGCGCTTATTCAAATTCCAGATAAGGAACCCCGTAATAGGAGCAGATGCCTTTGCAGATCGCCTCTGCCCACTTTTCTTGGCTGTCTGGATCGGCGAGAACCAAAAGGTCGTTTCTGTTTGAAATGAACGCGAGCTCGCATAGAATTGCGGGCATATTCGTATCCTTTATTACCGTATAGTTTTGAGTTTTTACCCCCCTGTCCGTCAGAGGGACCGCGCTTATCATTTTGTTGTATACGCTATAGGCGAGCAGTTGGCTTTTTGTGCCATAGGCGTAATAGACCTCAGTGCCGTTTGCTATTGAATTCGTAGCAGAATTACAGTGGACGGAAACGAAAATGTCGGAGTTTGCTTTATTAGCTATTTTGCATCTGTCTATAAGCTCAACAAAGACGTCAGAGCTTCTTGTAAGCAGGACGGAAAAGCCCTGTCTCTCGCATTTTTCGGCAAGAAGCTTTATGACCGAAAGGGCAATGTCCGCCTCGCGAATTTGTCCCGAAACTGCTCCGGGGTCTTTGCCTCCGTGCCCTGCGTCAAGGCAGATAAGAATGCCCAAATCCCTTGCCGTAATATCTCTTTTTACAGTGACGATAAGCCCCCTTGTCTCATCTCCGAATACAGTTACGCTCTCTTCGTCTGGAATTTGGATAGAGGGCGAATATTCCAAGTGATATATTTCATATTCACTATCGCCTTTCGTTATGAACAGATGCTTGTCACTTAGGTTTTTGAGATAGCAAAAATATTCGTCTGTGGAAAGAGAATGATTTTTTATGAATTGCAGGTGGAGATCTGTTAAAGCGCTTGTGAGTAGATCTTCCGTTGCGGTCGTTTTAGGCGAGTCGTCTTTGATTGGCGCCCACAGCTTCTCGTTTTCGTTAAGAATTACCTTCGGAATATACATAGCGTACAAATCGCTAATGCTTGCATCACTAAGGGCGACGACCTTTTCTGCGTAATAAGACGGTTCTTTATACCATCCAAGAAAAAGATTATCGTTTATCTCAGGTAATTTTGCCGGAAAAAGATATGAATAGTATCCGAAGCGCTTGACGTTTGATTCGGAGTGATGCAGATTAACATATTTTTTTGCTTCTGTTTTAAACACTCCGTATAACGACAGGTCTGAATAAATGGGAGATGAAAAATCGAAAGGCGCGCCGTTTTGCGTTTTAGACCAGTGTGAAAAAATCTTTAGAGTGTTATCCTTTTCGTAGGTCGAGAGAGAAACGCTTTTGACGGTTTTTCCGTAATCTACGTATTCTACTACGCTGTAATTATCGGATATGTAATTGACCGATGACTTTACCGTCAATGAAATCGGGATGTCGAATTTCGTTTTGTAGTTAGTGCTTTTTGGATAAAAATCGAAGTAATATACGTTTGTTCCCGGTACAAGCGATTGGTTCTCTCCCAAGACCGCCTTGCCTTCAATATCTGATTTCAAATCGGGAATTGAAGCCGAGTGCAAAAAGCTGTTTTGCAGGGTGAATGTAGGGTTCGGCTCTATCGGCAGAATAGTCAAAACGGCGGACATGTTTGGTATTTTTTCGTAGTTTTTTTCATCACCGGAAAAGTAGGCGGTAACGGTGTATGTGCCTGCGTTTTTGTAGGAATTTTGCGAATAAGAAACCGACACTCCCTCGGGCAGAAGAGAAGAAACAGAAATGGTATGCTCTTTTCCGTTGTATGAAACCTCTTTGCTTTCAAATGTAACGGAGCTCATGTCGTAGGTGGCTTTTTTTATCGTAAGAGTGGCGCTCTTTTCGGCTAAAAGCTCTCCGTCTTTATCGTATATGGAAAGCAACGTAGTGTAGCTTCCCGCCTCTGTCGCAGAGTTGTTTTCATATATTAAATTTATGTTTTCGGGAATTTTAGATTTGCAAAAAATGCTTTTTTCGGTGCCGTCATATATAAATTCCGCATCTTCAAATATAACGTTTTCTGCGTTGAAGCCGCAGCCCGTTAGAAAAAGCATTAAAAAAAGCAATAAAAATAATAGTTTTTTCATTAAAACTCCGTTATTTAAAGCAATATGAATACATTTAATTATACCATATATTATATAAAAATCAACTAAAAATTTTAAGTTTTTTACAAGAAAGCGAATTCTTTCCTTTGATGACAGAGGGCTTTTCGGTAATTTTTTTGTTTATTCCTTTCATATATTAAGATGAAAGGAGAGCGACGATGAGTGAAAAAATATTTGTGTCCTTTGGTACGCGTCCTGAAGCAATAAAGTTAGCCCCGTTGATTATCGAATTGAAAAAGGAGAGCGGATTTTCTCTTTACGTATGTCATTCGGGGCAGCATAGTACGCTTGCAGACGACGTCCTCGACTTTTTTAAAATAATCCCTGATAAAAATCTGAGGATTTGCGAGGGGAAAAGCGATATTACAAATCTGACGGCGAACGCTCTGCTTGCCTATGCAGAGGTGATTTTAACAGTAAATCCCAAAATTGTAATCGTTCACGGAGATACCCTCACTGCATTTGCGTCTGCCTTGGCTGCATTCTACCAAAAAATACCTATCGTTCATATAGAAGCGGGGCTTCGTTCGTTTGACGTAAATTCGCCTTTCCCTGAGGAATGGAACAGGGCGGCGATAGATCTGATTGCCGACTATTGCTTTGCGCCAACTATTGCCGCCAAAGATAATTTAATATCATTAAGAAAAAAGGAAGAAAATATTTTCGTCGTAGGGAACACGGTGACGGACGCCTTGCGTTATACGGTAACGGCATCCTATAAAAACGCGCTTCTGGAAAAGGGCAAAAAGATAATACTCTTTACCGCTCACAGAAGGGAAAATATAGGAAGGCCGATTTTGAATATGTGTTTAGCGGTGAGGCGTATAGCCGCCGAATATCCGAGCTTGAAAATTATTTGCCCGATGCATCCTAATCCTGCCGTTCGCTCTTTGATAGTTCCAAATCTTTCGGGTGTTGAAAACGTAATTCTGTCAGAGCCAATGTCGGTGTATGACTTTCAAAACGTTTTGTCCAAATCGTTTCTCGTTTTGAGTGATAGCGGAGGGATACAGGAGGAGGCGGCAACGCTCGGAGTGCCTATGCTTATTATGCGAGATACTACGGAGCGGAGCGAGGGATGTATGAGCGGAATTATGAAGCTGGTCGGTACGGAAACAGATGAGATTTATATTAATACGAAACGCCTCATTGAAAGCAGGGAAGAATATATTAAAATGCGCTCGTCTGCGTATTCCTACGGCGACGGCAGAGTTTCTTCTCAAATCGTAAAAATATTGAAGGAAAAGATAAAATTCTAAAAAAGTATTGAAATGTTTAACCTCTTGTGCTATAATCCTTTCGTGTTTTAAATGCAAATATTTCTATAAGATACATAAAGAGGACAGAATATGTTTATGCTTGGAACGCTTGTGAACGCCGCCTTGGTGGCGATAGCAGGCATTGTCGGTTCGCGTCTTAAAAAGGGAATACCCCAAAGAGTGAGCCAAACAATATTACACGGTATGGCGCTTTGCGTATTTTTCATAGGCGTTTCGGGCGCGCTTGAAGGAGAGAACGTTCTGATAGCTATTATCTCTCTCGGCGTTGGCGCGCTTATAGGCGAGCTTATAAATATAGAGAAATACGTGAACAGGTTGGGCGACTTCCTTCAGTCCAAGGTGAAGCATAACGATGAAAGCGTTTCTGTCGCCGAGGGCTTTGTGAGCTGTACGCTTCTTTTCTGCGTTGGCTCAATGGCGATAGTAGGAGCTATTGAGGACGCTATGGGGAACCCTGATACTATACTTGCAAAGGCAGTAATAGATATGATTTCCTGTCTTATAATGGCGAGTACCATGGGTATAGGATGCGCCTTTTCCTCGCTTGCCTTGCTTGTATATCAGGGCTCAATATCCTTGTTTGCCCTGCTGTTTCTCACGCATCTGCCTCCCACAATGATGAATGAAATTTCCTGTGTCGGATCTTTGGTGATTGTCGCAATAGGTCTTAATATGCTCGGCGTTACCAAAATTCGTACGGCGAATTTAATTCCTGCGATTTTCTTGCCTATTCTGCTCTGCCTGTTTATGTGAAACCGTAAAACCTATGCGTTTTTTAAAAATTAACAAATATTAAACAAACGGCGTTTCCTCAATTAACGTGGGGGAACGTCATTTTTTATTTCTTTTTTTTGAAGCAAATACAGTTCTGATATTAAAAATTCATTTTAACAGCGCATTTGTTTGTGTATTTTGCATATTTTTTCTTTTTTTGGTTGGTTTAATTGCCTAAAAAATATTTTTTTACAAATTATTTGAAAATGCTTGACAAATGGTAATATTTGTGATACAATACTAAATTGCATTATACTCGCCTATTTTGCGAATTTTTCATTTCGTTCATAGTTTGTTCAAGAGTAAAACTTATGTAAAACTTATGTAAAATTTGTGTAAATTATGTTTCGTTGCTTGTCGAAATTCGTGTAAATAGGGTACGTATTTATTTTTGAAAAATTTATTGGAATGGAGTGGTTCTACTATGCTAAAACCCCAAAAGCTTGGCACTAATGTTAGAATGAGTTTTTCTAAGATTGATGAAGCGCTTGATATGCCAAATCTTATTGAGGTTCAGAAAAAGTCATTTAAGTGGTTTTTAGAAGAGGGAATGTTTGAGGTTCTTAAGGATGTTTCTCCTATTGTGGATTATTCAGGCAACCTTGAAATCAACTTTGTTGACTTTTCTATTGACTCTAAGCCGAGATACTCGGTCGAGGAATGCAAGGAAAGAGACGCTACCTACGAAGCACCGCTTAAAGTGTCTGTAAGATTGACGAATAAAGAGACGGGAGAGTTGAAGCAGTCCGATATTTATATGGGCAATTTCCCTCTTATGACCGAAAACGGAACGTTCGTCATTAACGGTGCGGAGCGCGTTATCGTTTCTCAGCTTGTTCGTTCTCCCGGTATATATTATCTCTGCGAGGTGGATAAGTCGGGAAATCACAGCTATAAAAACACTGTTATCCCTTATAGAGGAGCGTGGCTTGAGTATGAAACAGACGCAAGCAACGTTTTCTACGTAAAAATTGATAAAACCAGAAAAATTCCGATAACGGTTCTGATTCGTGCGCTCGGCGAGGAGTCCGATGAAAGCATTATTGAAATGTTCGGCGACGAGGAAATACTTCGCGCTACCTTTTCAAAGGACGAATGTGCGAAAAATGCAGAAGCGGAACATACGACTCTCGGAGAGGAAGCCCTTAAGGAAATTTACAGAAAGCTTCGTCCAGGCGAACCGCCTATTATAGAGAGCGCTCAGCTTTTGGTCAATAACTTGTTCTTTGATCCCAAGCGCTACGATTTAGCGCCTGTCGGACGTTACAAGTTCGATAAGAAGCTTGCTTTGGCGAACCGTATCAGGGGCTTCGTGCTTGCGCGCCCTGTCGTAAGCGTTATTACGGGCGAGCTTATCGCCGACGCAGGAGATATTATCTCTCGTGATCTGGCAGAAAAGATTGAACACTCCGCTGTAAACGAAGTATATATAAATAATGAAGCCGGAGCAGAGGTAAAGGTATTTGCAAACGGCACCGTCGAGCCGGAATACGTTCTCGGCTACAACCTCAAGGATTGCGGTATTAACGAAAAGGTCAGATATTCCGTCCTTTGCGATATTATATCGGCGGCAGAAGGCGATGAAGAGCAGATAAAGGCAATGGCGAAGGAAAGAATTGCCGAGCTTTGCCCTAAGCATATAACTAAGGATGATATTTTCTCATCTATCAACTATTTGCTCAACCTTACGCACGGCGTTGGCTCGTTTGACGATATCGACCATTTGGGCAACCGTCGTTTGCGTTGCGTAGGAGAGCTTCTCCAGAACCAGATGCGTATCGGTATGTCCAAGATGGATAAGAACATCAAGGAGCGTATGTCGGTTCACGACAGCGAGGATATGACTCCTCAGAATTTGATTAATACTCGCCCCGTTGCGACTGCGATCCGTGAATTCTTCGGCTCCTCACCCTTGTCTCAGTTTATGGACCAGAACAACCCGTTGGCAGAGCTGACACACAAGCGCCGTCTTTCTGCTCTCGGTCCCGGCGGTTTGTCACGTGACCGCGCTTCCTTTGACGTTCGTGACGTGCATTATACCCACTATGGAAGAATGTGTCCTATCGAGACGCCTGAAGGTCCTAACATCGGTCTTATTTCTTATCTTGCAACTTACGCAAAGATTAATGACTACGGATTTTTGGAGGCGCCTTATCGTAAGGTGGACAAGGCGACGGGCAGAGTAACGTCTGAAATTGAATATATGACTGCCGATATCGAGGACAGCTATATCATAGCTCAGGCGAACGAAGAGCTTGACGAAAACGGCTGCTTCGTAAACAAGCGCGTTATTGCCCGTGATAAATCCGAGATTATAGAGGTTGACCGTAACAAGATTGATTATATGGACGCCTCTCCTAAAATGGTAGTTTCCGTTGCTACGGCAATGATACCCTTCCTTGAAAACGACGACAACACCCGTGCTCTTATGGGTTCAAACATGCAGAAGCAGGCAGTTCCGCTTATGATGACCGACTCGCCCTATATTGCGACGGGTATGGAATACAAGGCGGCAGTCGATTCAGGCGCCGTTGTCGTTGCTCGTGAGGGCGGTGTCGTTGAGCGTGTTGATTCCGACAGCATTACCATTCTTACCGATAGCGGAAAGAAGGAAACGTACCACCTCATTAAGTTCAAACGCTCTAACCAGGGTACTTGTGTAAATCAACGCCCGATAGTTAAACAGGGAGAGCAGATTATAAAAGGACAGGTAATTGCGGACGGTCCCGCTACCTCTAACGGTGAAATTTCCCTTGGTAAAAACGCCCTTATCGGCTTTATGACCTGGGAAGGATACAACTACGAGGACGCAGTCCTTTTGAATGAAAAATTAGTCCGTGAGGATACTTATACGTCCATTCATATAGAAGAACATTCCGTAGAGGCGAGAGATACGAAGCTCGGTCCGCAGGAAATCACGCGCGAAGTGCCTAACGTCGGTGACGATGCGTTGAAGGATTTGGACGAAGAGGGTATCGTAAAGATAGGTACTGAGGTACGCGCAGGCGACATCCTCGTAGGTAAGGTTACGCCTAAGGGTGAAACCGAATTGACGCCTGAGGAAAGATTGCTCCGCGCAATATTCGGCGAAAAGGCAAGAGAGGTAAGAGACTCCTCGCTTCGTTTGCCGCACGGAGAATCGGGTATCGTCGTAGACGTAAAGGTGTTCGACCGCTCAAATTCCGACGACCTCGCTCCCGGTGTAAATAAGGTAGTTCGCGTATATATAGCGCAGAAGAGAAAGATTTCCGTCGGAGACAAAATGGCAGGCCGTCACGGTAATAAGGGTGTCGTTTCGAGAATACTTCCCCCTGAAGATATGCCTTTCCTTTCAGACGGAACACCGCTTGATATCGTGCTTAATCCTCTTGGCGTTCCTTCACGTATGAATATCGGACAGGTTCTTGAGGTCCACCTCGGCTTAGCCGCAAAGAAGCTCGGAGTTAAGATTATGACTCCCGTATTCGACGGCGCAAACGAGAAGGACATCGTAGAATTTTTACGTCAGGCGGGCTATGCGCGCGATATTCGCGACGGAGAAAACGTAAAGGGTAAAGCTCTCTTTATTGAGGTAACAGACGAAAACGGAAATATAGATTTGCAGAGAGTTGACTCTGAAATTGAGCAGGATGAAGAAAAGCTCAATGCGTTCCGTAAAGAGAACAACGTAAAGGTTATAGACGGTAAGATGACGCTTTACGACGGCAGAACGGGAGATGCGTTTGATAACCCCGTTACCGTTGGTATCATGTATTACCTCAAGCTTCATCACTTGGTAGATGATAAGATCCACGCCCGTTCAAACGGTCCGTACTCACTCGTAACACAGCAGCCGCTTGGTGGTAAAGCGCAGTTCGGCGGTCAGCGTTTCGGAGAAATGGAAGTTTGGGCTTTGGAAGCGTACGGAGCAGCTTACACGCTTCAGGAAATCCTTACCGTCAAGAGTGACGACGTCACAGGACGCGTTAAGACTTATGAAGCAATTGTAAAGGGACAAAACATTCCTACTCCGGGCATTCCCGAATCCTTCAAGGTTTTGGTAAAAGAATTGCAGTCGCTCGCTCTCGACGTTCGTGTTCTTGACGAAAACGGCGAGGAAATTGAGCTTTCACAGCTCGTTGACGACGATGATTTGCCGGAGCTTCCCGTTATAGAAGAGACCGAAAATATTTCCAGTAGCGAAACTGTTGATGAAGAATATGAGCTTTCTGATGAAGATGACTATTCGGAGGACGAGGAGTTCGACGATAGCTATGAGGATGTTTTTGAAGAAGCATCTGATGATTTGGAAAGTGACGAGGATATCCTTTAATTGCAACACTTCACTCATTAACCATTAATTTATGAGAGGGGATAGCCGTCCTTGTGCGACGGCGTGATATAAAAGCATGGACAGAAAATTTGATTCCATAAAAATCGGCTTGGCTTCTCCCGAAATGATAAGAAGTTGGTCATTCGGAGAGGTTACTAAGGCCGAAACGATAAATTACAGAACGCTTAAAGCGGAAAAAGGCGGTCTTTTCTGCGAAACCATTTTTGGTCCTACGAAGGATTTTGAATGCTTGTGCGGAAAATATAAGAGAGGCCGTCGATATAAGGGTAAGGTATGTGAAAAGTGCGGCGTTGAGGTTACGAGCAAGAAGGTGCGCCGTGAGAGAATGGGACATATAGAGCTTGCAGCTCCCGTTTCTCACATCTGGTACTTCAGAGCCATTCCTTCAAGAATGGGACTTATCCTCGACCTTTCACCGAAGCTTCTTGAGAGAGTGCTTTACTTTGCGAGCTATATCGTTCTTGATCCCGGTACGACTCCGCTTCAGAAGAAGCAGCTTCTTACCGAGGTTGAATACCGTAGCAATTATGAGAAATATGAAAACGATTTCCGCGTAGGTATGGGCGCTGAGGCAATTAAGGAATTGCTCGCGGAAATTGACGTTGAGAAGCTTGCCGCCGAGCTCAAGGAAGAGCTTGTAACTTCAAGCGGACAAAAGAAAATCAAGATAATTAAGCGTCTTGAGGTAGTTGAAGCATTCAGAAAATCGGGCAACCGTCCCGAGTGGATGATTTTGGATACCATTCCGGTCATTCCTCCCGACATTCGTCCTATGGTTCAGCTCGACGGCGGAAGATTTGCCGCTTCCGACCTTAACGAGCTTTATAGAAGAGTTATTAACAGAAACAATCGTTTGAAGAAAATGATTGAGCTTGAATCTCCTGAAATCATTATTCGTAATGAGAAGAGAATGCTTCAGGAATTCGTTGACGCTCTGATTGATAACGGCCGTCACGGAAAGGCGGTAACAGGCGCGAGCAACCGTAACCTCAAATCTCTTTCCGAGATGCTCAGAGGTAAGCAGGGAAGATTTAGACAGAACCTTCTCGGTAAGCGCGTTGACTATTCAGGCCGTTCCGTTATCGTCGTAGGTCCTGACCTCAAGATATTCCAGTGCGGTTTGCCTAAGGAAATGGCGCTTGAGCTGTTCAGACCTTTCGTTATGAAGCGTTTGATTGAGACGCAAAAAGCGAGTGGAATTAAGGAAGCGAAGAAGAAGGTAGACAAGGTAGTTCCTGAGGTTTGGGACGCGCTCGAATACGTAATTCGCGAGCATCCCGTGCTTCTTAACCGTGCGCCTACGCTTCACCGTCTTTCTATTCAGGCGTTTGAGCCGGTGCTCGTAGAGGGAAGAGCGATAAAGCTTCATCCTTTGGTATGTTCTGCATTTAACGCGGACTTTGACGGCGACCAGATGCCTGTTCACGTTCCGCTTTCTGCAGAAGCGCAGGCGGAGGCAAGATTCCTTATGCTTTCCGCGAATAACCTTTTGAAGCCGCTTAACGGAAAAGCCGTTACCACACCTTCACAGGATATGGTGCTTGGCTCCTATTATCTCACGCTTTTGCGCGAGGATGAAAAGGGCGCGGGCAAGTGCTTCCGCAACTTTGACGAGGCGGTTATGGCTTATGAAAATAATGAAATAGGCCTGCACGCTCCTATCAAGGTAAGAGTTGAAAAAGAAATTGACGGCGAAAAGAAAACGAAGATAATCAACGCTACCCTCGGTAGATTGATTTTCAACAGTAAAATTCCTCAAAATCTTGGATACGTTGATAGAACGGATCCCGAAAAAGCATTTGACCTTGAGGTAGATTTTGTAACTACCAGTAAGGAATTAAAGCAGATAGTAGACCGTACTATCAAGAACCAGGGCTTCGCTACTGCCGCAGCAGTTCTTGACGATATCAAGGCGATGGGTTATAAATATTCTACAAAGAGCTCTATTTCTATCTCCGTGTACGATATGACCATTCCTCCCGAAAAGAAAACCTTGCTTGCGCAGGCAGAGAATGAGATTGATAATATTACAGAATTGTATCTCGACGGTGAGCTCTCAAACGACGAGCGTTATAACAGCGCTATTAAGGTTTGGGAGGATACTACCAATAAACTGACAGATTATCTTACCAAGGGCTTTGATAAGTATAACTCTATTAATATGATTTGTACGTCAGGTGCTCGAGGAAGTATTAAGCAGATGCGTCAGCTCGCAGGTATGCGCGGACTTATGTTTGCAACCAACGGTAAGACGATTGAAATTCCGATTAAGTCCAACTTCCGTGAAGGTCTTACGATGCTTGAGTACTTTATAGGAGCTAAGGGTTCTCGTAAGAGTTTGTCTGATACGGCGCTTAGAACGGCAGACTCTGGTTATCTTACACGTCGTCTTGTTGACGTTTCTCAGGACGTTATCGTTCGTGAAGAGGACTGTGGCTCAAGAGAAGGTATCAAGGTAAGCAAGATTATGAACGGCCCGAACGTTCTTGAATCTCTCAAGGACAGAATCGCGGGAAGATATTCGATAGAGGATATTGTGAATCCCACGACCGGCGAGGTTCTCGTTGCTGCTGATACTATGATAAGCGAGGACGACGCTGCCAACATTGAAAAAGCAGGCGTAGAGCAGGTTGAGGTAAGAACTATTCTTCGTTGCCGTGCAAAACGCGGCGTCTGCGCTCACTGCTACGGAGCAGACCTTGCTTCAGGAAAGCTTGTAAGCGTTGGAGAAGCAGTAGGCGTTATCGCCGCTCAGTCTATCGGCGAGCCGGGTACTCAGCTTACGATGCGTACCTTCCATACAGGTGGTATCGCGGGATCTGATATTACTCAAGGTCTCCCTCGTATCGAGGAGCTTTTCGAGGCGCGCAGACCTAAGAAAACGGCTGTGGTTACCGAAATTGACGGTATAGCGCATATAATTAACGAGAACAAAACAAGCAAAATAAGAGTGTCTAATCCTGATTTTGCACACGACGAAGAGCCGATCTATGAGATTCCCTTCGGTATGCGCATTATAGTTGAAGACGGCGCTCAGGTGTTCAGAGGTCAGGCGTTGACGGAGGGTTATTTATCTCCTGCAGACGTTCTTAATACGGTTGGACTGGAAGCAACCTACGATTATATTATCCGTGAGGTACAGAAGGTTTATCGTAACGAGGATGTTGAAATCAACGATAAACACGTTGAAGTTATTGCCCGTCAGATGACGCGTAAGGTTAAGGTAGTAGATCCCGGTGATACGGGGCTCCTCGAAGGCACTATGGTTGATGTTTTTGAATTGAGAAGTGAAAACGAAGCAATTCAGGCGAGAATAGATGCAGGCGAGAGAACGCTTCGCTTGGCTGAGTTTACTCCCGTGCTTCTTGGTATCACAAAGGCGTCGCTCCTTACCGAATCCTTCCTTTCTGCCGCTTCGTTCCAGGAAACCACGAAGGTTCTTACCGAAGCAGCTATCAGAGGAAAGGTTGACCACTTGCTCGGCTTGAAGGAAAACGTTATTATAGGTAAGCTTATTCCTGCCGGTACCGGTTTGGAAAGCTATCACGACATTGACGTTGTCGCAGCTGAGGATAAATACGACATTATAGAAGAAGCCGAAGAAGTAAATGAAACAGAGGAAGCTGTTGAAATCGTTAGCGCTGAGGCGTAATGATATGACGTAATTTCTATGGTTTTAAGATCCCGTTCGTGAAAAATCGGACGGGATTTCTTTTTTGCGTGCCGAGCGCCATTACGGCTCGGAAGAGAAGAAGGTCAAAATGCATAAAAAAAGCAAAAAAGGAGAAAATACAAGAATATAATTTTAAAAAAGTATTGACAAGCACCGTTATTAATGGTATAATTAAATGAATTTTCTATGGGATAACTATGCTTTCTCGTAGGTTAGTTAAAAATTTTACATTGTTATACTCACACCGCGAGGTGCGTTTGTATATAAGCATTATAATTACAGAAAAGGAGGAGAAGCATGCCAACCTTTAATCAGCTCGTTAAAAACGGCCGTTCTAAACTTGATTACAAGTCCAAGGCACCTGTTCTTCAAAAGGGATTTAACAGTCTCACGAAGAAAGCGACTGACCAAAGTGCTCCACAAAAGAGAGGCGTTTGCACAAAGGTTACTACAACCAGCCCGAAAAAGCCGAACTCTGCTCTTCGTAAGATAGCCAGAGTAAGACTTACAAACGGACTTGAAGCAACGACCTACATTCCGGGTATCGGACATAATTTGCAGGAACACTCGGTTGTCCTTATCAGAGGCGGACGTGTTCGTGACTTGCCTGGTTGTCGTTATCACATTATTCGTGGTACACTTGACGCACAGGGTGTTGCAAACCGTAAGCAGGGACGTTCTAAGTATGGTGCAAAGCGTCCAAAGAACTAATAAGCTACCACTCTTAATTGTTGAGAGGTAAGCATTTGCCGTCATTTTTGTGCTGTGATTATAAATGTTTATATTTATGAACTGCGCTGACGAGCACTTGCGAAAGTTAGCTTTCGAGTACCTAAGATATCATATTTTTAATGAAGGAGGGAAGTACAGTGCCAAGAAGAGGTCAGATTTCCAAAAGAGATGTATTGCCGGATCCGTTGTACAATTCCAAGCTTGTAACAAAGCTTATCAATAATATCATGTATGACGGTAAGAAGGGTGTTGCCCAGAAGATTGTATATGATGCTTTTGCAATAGTAGAAGCTAAGGTAGGGCAGAATCCTTTGGAAGTATTTACAGAAGCTCTTGAAAATGTAATGCCTGTGTTGGAAGTAAAGGCACGTCGTATCGGTGGTTCAAACTATCAGGTTCCTATGGAAGTACGCGCTGAGCGTCGTCAGACACTCGGTCTTCGTTGGGTAACCATGTTTGCGAGAACACGCGGCGAAAAGACAATGGCTGAGAGACTTGCGGGCGAGATAATCGACGCTAAGTCCGGTATGGGTGGCGCTTTCAAGAAGAAAGAAGAAACTCATCGTATGGCTGAAGCAAACAGAGCGTTTGCTCACTATAAATTCTAATATATCGGTTGAAAACAGGAAAGGAGAAAAAACATGGCAAGAGAGTATTCACTTAAAAATACTCGTAATATCGGTATCATGGCGCATATTGATGCCGGTAAAACCACGACGACAGAACGTATCTTGTTTTATACCGGTAAAACTCACCGTATAGGTGAAACACATGAAGGTTCTGCAACAATGGACTGGATGGAGCAGGAACAGGAGAGAGGTATTACCATTACTTCCGCTGCTACCACTTGTTATTGGAAGCAGAATCGTATCAATATCATTGATACCCCCGGTCACGTTGACTTTACCGTTGAGGTTGAGAGATCTCTCCGTGTACTTGACGGTGCCGTTACAGTATTTTGTGCAAAGGGAGGCGTTGAGCCCCAGACCGAGACCGTATGGCGTCAGGCGAATGAGTACAAGGTACCCAGAATGGCGTATGTCAACAAGATGGACATCACCGGTGCTGATTTTTATCGAGTAATCAAGATGATGAAGGAAAGACTTCACGCTAATGCAGTAGCGATCGAGTTGCCTATTGGTAAGGAAAACACGTTCCGCGGAATTGTTGACCTTATGAACATGGAGGCAGACGTTTACTACGACGATATGGGAAAAGATATGAGAGTAGAGCCGATTCCGGAGGATATGAAGGATTTGGCAGAAGAATATCATTCCGCTATGATCGAATCAATCGCAGAAACGGATGAAGTGCTTTTCGAAAAATATTGCAATGGAGAAGAGATTACAGTTGAAGAATTGAAAAAAGCTCTTCGCCAGGCAACCATTGATAACAAAATCGTCCCCGTAGTTTGCGGTACATCGTATAAGAATAAGGGTGTTCAGAAATTGCTTGACGCAGTTATTGATTATATGCCTTCTCCTATCGATATTCCCGCAATTAAGGGTATAAATCCCAAGACCGGCGAGGATGACGAGCGTAAGGCGTCTGACGAAGAACCCTTCTCAGCTCTTGCGTTCAAGATTATGACCGACCCCTTTGTAGGAAAGCTCTGCTTCTTCAGAGTATATTCCGGTAGTATTGAAAAGGGAAGTCCGGTTTACAACTGTACCAAGGATAGAGACGAGCGCTTTGGACGTATTCTTCAGATGCACGCTAACGACCGCGTTGATATCGACTGCTGCTATGCAGGTGATATTGCGGCAGCCGTAGGTGTTAAGAATACTACCACAGGAGACACCTTCTGTGATGAAAAGCACCCCATAATCTTGGAATCCATGGTATTCCCTGAGCCCGTTATTCGCGTTGCAATTGAACCGAAGACAAAAGCGGGACAGGAAAAGATGGGTATCGCGCTTTCTAAGCTTGCAGAAGAAGACCCGACCTTCAAAACCTATACGGATGAAGAAACAGGTCAGACTATTATCGCAGGTATGGGTGAGCTCCACCTTGAAATTATCGTAGACAGACTTCTCCGTGAATTTAAGGTAGAGGCAAATATCGGTAATCCTCAGGTTGCTTACAAAGAAACAATTCGTAAGGCCGTTGAACAAGATACCAAGTATGCTCGTCAGAGCGGTGGTAAAGGTCAGTACGGACACGTTAAAATTAAGCTTGAACCCAATGAACCCGGCAAGGGCTATGAATTTATCAACGCCGTTACGGGCGGGGCTATTCCGAAGGAATATATCCCCGCGGTTGATGCAGGTATTCAGGGCGCTATGCAGGCAGGTGTACTTGCGGGCTACAACGTAGTAGACGTTAAGGTTACGCTTTATGATGGTTCTTACCACGAGGTTGACTCCTCTGAAATGGCATTCAAGATTGCCGGCTCTATGGCATTCAAGGAAGCTATGAAGAAGGCGAACCCCGTTCTTACAGAGCCGATCATGAAGGTCGTTGTTACAACACCTGATGATTATATGGGCGACGTAATCGGCGACTTGAACTCTCGCCGTGGTGCAATCGAAAGCATGGAGCCGGTAACAGGCGCTCAGCAGATTCACTCTAACGTTCCGCTTTCCGAGATGTTCGGATATGCGACTGCGCTTCGTTCCAGAACACAGGGACGCGGTGTGTATTCAATGGAGCCCAGTCACTTCCAGGAAGTACCTAAGTCCATCCAGGAAGAGATTATAAAGGTTCGTGCGAAATAATTAAAAATAAAAAATAAAATTTTAAATTTAGGAGGATATTTATTATGGCAAAGGCAAAATTTGAAAGAAACAAACCCCATGTTAATATCGGAACAATCGGTCACGTTGACCACGGTAAGACAACTCTTACTGCAGCTATCACCAAGACCCTTTCTTTGAAGCAGGGTAACGTTGAGTTCCTTGCATACGACCAGATCGACAACGCTCCCGAAGAGAGAGCAAGAGGTATCACGATCAACACCCGTCACGTTGAGTACGAGACCGACAACCGTCACTACGCTCACGTTGACTGCCCCGGCCACGCAGACTATGTAAAGAACATGATTACAGGTGCTGCTCAGATGGACGGCGCTATCCTCGTTGTTGCAGGTACAGACGGACCTCTCCAGCAGACCCGCGAGCACGTTCTTCTTGCTCGTCAGGTAGGCGTTCCTGCAATCGTTGTATTCCTTAACAAGTGCGATATCGTAGACGACGTTGAGCTTCTCGACCTCGTTGAGATGGAAGTTCGTGACCTCCTTAGCGAGTACGAGTTCCCGGGCGACGATACCCCCATCGTAAGAGGTTCTGCTCGTGAAGCTCTCGAGTGCGCTGACTCAAGTCTTGACAACGAAGCTTATAAGCCGATTCTCGAGCTTATGAACGCTGTTGACGAGTACATTCCTACCCCTGCAAGAAATGAAGACAGCCCCTTCCTTATGCCTGTAGAGGACGTATTCTCTATCTCCGGACGTGGTACAGTTGCTACCGGTCGTGTTGAGAGAGGCGTAATTAAGATGAACGAAACAATCGAAATCGTTGGTCTTTCTGATGAAAAGAAGCAGACTGTTGTTACAGGTATCGAAATGTTCCATAAGCTTTTGGACTTCGCAGAAGCAGGCGATAACATCGGTGCTCTTCTCCGTGGTATTCAGAAGAACGAGATCGAGCGTGGTCAGGTTCTTTGTAAGCCCGGCTCCATCCAGCCCCACACAAAGTTTGTAGGACAGGTTTACGTTCTTACTGAAAAAGAAGGCGGCCGTCAAAAGCCCTTCTTCTCCGGTTACCGTCCTCAGTTCTATTTCAGAACCACAGACGTTACAGGTATCATCACTCTTCCTGAAGGCGTAGAGATGTGCCGTCCCGGTGATAACGTAAACATGACTGTTGAACTTATCACACCTATCGCTATTGAAAAAGGTCTTCGTTTCGCTATCCGTGAGGGTGGTAGAACAGTTGGTTCCGGCGTTGTTGCTGAAATCAATGCGTAAGTTTTTTTAAGGCATTAATTTATATGTGAGTATTGCCACTGCCCTATGGGCAGTGGCAATATAAATACTTTGAGGATTGGTTAGATTCCATACCGGTGGTAAAAGCCCACTAACGCAAGCAATTGCGCCGAACAGATGAAATTTCTGTGCCGACGGTATAGTCCGGATGAGAAAAGTTTTTGACACAGATATCCTCATTAGGATATCTTTTTTTATCCAGATTTTTCTTAAAAACCTCGTAGCACATATTTATTTTTTCACAATATTATATAATTGTTTATACTATTTGAAAACGGGGTACTGCTATGAATACTAAAAATCAGACACGAAAAATAATTTTGATAGCGCTTTTCAGCGCAATGGCGTACGTATGTATGTTCGTTTTTCGCTTTAAGGTGAGCTTTCTTACCTTTGATGCGAAGGATACTATAATTACAGTCGGTGCAATGCTCTTGGGAACAATACCCGGAATACTTATGTCTTTTATAGTTGCATTCGTCGAGTTTATTTCGGTGAGCGATACGGGAATTTACGGTTTTATTATGAATTTTATTTCTTCAGCCACCTTTTGCGCCGTCGCTTCTTTTGTATATCGCAGAAGAAAAAGCTTAAATATGGCGCTCATAGCGCTTATGCTTGCAATTCTATCTACGATAAGCGTAATGCTCTTGGCAAATCTATTGATTACGCCCTTATATATGACAGGCACGACGTCGAAGGATATCGTAGCTTCGATTTTGCCTTTGCTTCTGCCTTTTAATTTCACAAAAGGGTTGTTTAACGCCTCGCTCGTGCTTATAATCTACAAGCCGATAGCGAACGCTTTGCGGAAAACAAAACTCACAGACGATAAAGCAAACTTTAAATATAACAAAAACAGTATAATAATATTAACGTTAGGAATTATTCTTCTCGTTGCCTCAATTCTTATATTTGCAAATGTTTTGGACGGCAATTTCGAGCTTTTCAGGAAAGAATAATCAGGAAAACAAATTACAAAAGGTTCCGTACATACTGTTCCTTTTCCTATATATTTTCGCATTTACGCTCGGCAGCGGTCTGCCTATTTTGATATACGGTATAATTTCTAAAATTAATAAAAGAAAAGCTTTATAATATAAAAACAGTCAGAGCATATTTCTGTTCAAAGAAACGCCTGACTGTTTTTTATTTACTTATTTAACATTTGTAGAAAATCTTCTTCGCTGATAATCGTAACGCCAAGCTCCTTTGCCTTCGTAAGCTTGCTGCCTGCTTCCTCTCCTGCCAAAACATAATTGGTTTTTTTGGATACAGAGGAGGATACCTTGCCCCCCTGCGCCTTGATTTTTTCGGACGCCTCGTCCCTCGTCATGGTGGGCAGTGTGCCCGTCAGAACGAAGGTAAGTCCCTCGAACAAATTACCGCTTTCTTCCTTTACCGCGTCGGTTTTTACCCCTGCGGCAATAAGCTCATCGGCGAGAGCTCGGGTGCTATCCAAAGAAAAGAACTCCACGAGATTTGAAGCGGTTACTTCTCCTATATCGTCAATTGAAGAAAAGTCCTCAAAGCTTGCGTCAAAGCACGCCTGTAGAGTGCGCATTTTTTTTGCGATTGCTTCTCCCGCAACCTCTCCTACCTGACGAATACCGAGCGCGTATATAAGTCGTTCCAATCCCGTGCCTTTCGATGCTTCAATGGCGGAAATCAAATTTTCTGCCGATTTTTTTCCCATTCTATCAAGATTTTCGACGTCCTCAGCCCTTAATTTGTATAGGTCTGAAATTGAGGAAATTCGATTGTTTACCAAAAGCAACTCTATAATCTGAGGACCAAGCCCATCAATATTCATAGCGCCCTTCGAGGCAAAATGAATAATAGAACGTGATTTTTGAGCAGGGCATCCTGCGTAAATACATCTGACAGCCGAGCCGTCTCCGCTATTATCACGCACGACCTCGTGGTTACAGGATGGGCAATGAATAGGCATAGAAAAGACCTTTTCGCTACCGTCACGCTTTGCCTTTATACTCTCGAAAACCTCGGGAATAATGTCTCCGGCTTTTCTTACCGATACTGTGTCTCCTATTCTTATATCACGCTCCTGAATATATCCTATATTATGAAGCGTTGCGCTGGAAACGGTGCTTCCTGCAAGACGTACCGGCTCTAAAACAGCGGTAGGAGTAAGTACCCCCGTCCTGCCTACCGCGACGGTAATGTCGATAAGCTTTGTCGTTTTCGTTTCGGGTGGATATTTATAGGCAACCGCCCACTTCGGCGTACTGCTGCCTTCGCCCAACGCCTCGCGAACGTCAAATTCGTCCGCCTTGATTACCGCGCCGTCCATATCGAACGGCAGGTCGGGGCGTTCCTTGCCCAAAAGCTCTACGTGCGCGGCGATTTCGTTATAGGTATTTACGCGCTTTTGATAGGGAAGAACCTTAAATCCTAACTCGGAGAGACGATTTAACGCTTCGGTGTGCGTGTTAACGGTCCTTCCGTCCTCGTAAAGAGCACCTTCCTGAAGATTAAAAATAAAGATGTCAAGTCGTCGTGAGGCGGCTATTTTAGGGTTAAGCTGACGTAGCGAGCCGGCTGCGGCGTTTCTCGGATTCGCAAATAGCGCTTCGCCTGCATCCGCTCTCGCCTCGTTCAGAGAATCGAATACCGCCTTCGGCATATACACCTCGCCTCGCACGCAGAGGTAGGGAATACGCTCGTTCAGCTTTAGCGGAATTGAGCGAATGGTACGGAGATTTTCAGTCACGTCCTCGCCAATAAAGCCGTCGCCTCTCGTCGCCCCCTTGACGAATACACCGTTTTCATAGGTAAGGGAGACCGAGAGCCCGTCTATTTTCGGCTCGACCGAATAATAAACGTCGCCTACCGCAGAATGACAGCGGTCATAGAAATCCTTTAGCTCATCGAGCGAAAATACGTCCGTAAGACTTCCCATTTGTATACGGTGGGTGAATTTTTCGAATTTTTCGAGCGCGGCGCCGCCGACTCGGTGAGTAGGAGACGAGGGGGAATTGAATTGGGGAAATTCCGCTTCCAAATCGAGCAGAGCGCGGAACATTTCGTCGTATTCGTAGTCAGAAATTTCGGGCGCGTCGTTTTGATAATAAAGCTTGGAGTGATATGCGATTTTTTCTCGCAAATCTTCAATTTTTCGTTTTGCGGCTTCTTCGTTCATAGTGAAAATCCCCCTTTATATACTGTATATATTTTACACCTAAACGCAGAAAAAATCAAGCCCTAACATAAAGTTGACAGGATTCCTTCAAATTCCGAATGCAAAACCGAGGCAGATTCCGCAAGACGCCTGTGTTCCTCCTCGTTAAGCGGAATTTCCAGCACCTTTCTCACCCCGTCCTTGCCTATTATCGAAGGTACACCAAGACAGATGTCGTGAAGGCCGTATTGCCCGTCAAGATAGGTAGAAACAGGCAAAACGGAGTCCTCGTCGCGCACGATGCTCTCTGTAATTCTCATAACAGATTGCGCGATTGCGTAGTAGGTCGCGCCCTTTCCCTCGATTATTTTATATGCGCTGTCCCGCACCTCCTCGAACATCGAATTTAGAGCTTCGCTATCGTAGCTATGCCTTGAAATTTTATAAAAATCCCTGAGGTCGATTCCCGATACGTTTGCGCTGCTCCAGACAGGTAGCTCGCTGTCTCCGTGCTCTCCGATAATGAAGGTATGCACGTTTCTGTTATCTACCTCGAGCTCCTTTCCTATCATCTGCTTTAATCGCGCGGTATCAAGCACCGTCCCCGAGCCGATTACACGGTTTGCAGGAAAGCCCGACGCCTTTAAGGTATAAAAGGTCAATAGGTCGACGGGGTTTGTGACGACTAAAATTATAGCGTCGTTATTATACTTAACGATTTGAGATATTATCGAGTCGAAAATTTTCATATTCCGAGATAAAAGCTCTAACCGTGTTTCTCCGATTTTTTGATTTGCGCCTGCCGCAATTATAATAAGCGAAGCATCGGAAATATCGCTATATTCGCCCGAATAAATTCTCATAGGCGATAAAAAAGGCAGTCCCTGCGCGATATCAAGCGCCTCGCCCTCTGCCTTGCTCTTGTTTATGTCTATAAGCGCCATTTCTGAAAAAAGTCCACTTTGGGCGTAGGTATAAGCGATTGCAGAGCCAACGAACCCGCATCCGATAATAGCGCATTTTTGATAATCCAGCATATTTTCTCCTTTTCTTCTATAGATATTGACTATATTATCTCCAAAATTAATTTTGACATACAAAAAAGACAGACAAGAAAATTCTTATCTGTCTTTACTTTTTAAAGTGAATTATTTTTCTGCCAGAATTTTTCTTACGCAAGCGAGCTTTACTGCGCAGGCGAGGACGCTTGACGCCAATTTCAAATCCGAGTTTGACACGTAGGTAGGCGCTAAACGGAGATTTCTGTCTCTCTTGTCTATGCCGTAGGGGAAGGTTGCGCCGACGTTCGTGAGCGTTACTCCCGCATTGCGACAAAGGTTGTAAACCTCTTTCGCGCATCCGTCAAGAACGTTCAAGCTCGTGAAGTAACCGCCGTTTGGCGTGGTCCACTCCGCTATTCCCAATCCGCTCAGCTGTTCGGTAAGAGTGCCAAGCAGGATATCGAATTTTTCTCCAATTACTTTTCCGTGCTTCTTCATAAGCGAGGAAAGCGCCTCGGGGGACTGTAAGAATTTAACGTGACGGAGCTGATTTAATTTGTCGGAGCCGATTGTTTGTATAGCCATAATGGGCTTTATCTGCTCTAAATTTTCAGCGCTTGCGCCAAGCATAGCAACGCCTGCTCCGGGGAAGGTTATCTTTGACGTGGATGTGAAATAGAAAATGCGGTTTTCATTTCCGTGTGCTTTAGCGAGCGCAAAAATGTCTGCGAGCTTGTCGCTTTCGTTTCCAATATCGTGTATAGCGTAAGCGTTATCCCAAAAGATGCGGAAGTCGGGAGCGGCAGTTTTCATGCTCGCAAGGCGCTCGACTACCTCGTCTGAATAGGTGATACCCGTGGGGTTGCTGTACTTCGGCACGCACCAGATACCCTTTGCCGTATCGTCGTCCTTGACTAACGCTTCGACCTGGTCCATATCAGGACCGCTTTCAGTCATATCAACTGTAATCAATTCAAAGCCGAGGGATTGAGTTACCGCAAAATGACGGTCGTAGCCGGGTGAGGGGCAGAGAAATTTCAGCTTTTCCTCCTTGCACCAAGGGCGCTTTGAGCCGACGACTCCGTAGAGCATAGCGCGGGCAAGAGCGTCATACATCAAGTTAAGACTTGAGTTACCGCCTACGATTATATTGTCAGAGGGAATACCCGTGAGATCAGAAAAGAAGCGCTTCGCCTCAGGCAGACCGTAGCAGATACCGTAGTTTCTGCAATCAAAGCCGTCTTCGGCTATACAGTCCTTTCTGTCGCTCAGGGAATTGAGCATATCCATGCTGAAGTCGAGCTGCTCTGCCGACGGCTTTCCTCTCGAAAGGTCCAGCGATAATCCCAAATTCTTATAATGGTTATATTCGGAATCTATTTCTTTTTCCAGAATCTCCAATTCCGCTTTGCTTTTTGAATAATAATTCATTGTAAACCTCGATAATATGTCAAAATTTTAAAAAACACAAAATTTGCAATACTCCTATATTCTACATTGTTTTGCATAAAAAATCAACCCTTTTTGCAAAAAATATAAAAAAATACGGGATTTTTTGTCTTTTTATTCTCTTTTTGCAATGAATGTCTCGTTCGGCTTCATTATTTTTTTGCAAAAAAAGGAAAAAGAATAAAAAACATAATAATCTTTTCTCGCTATTCTTGACTTTGTTATCATATTGTATTATAATATATATGTTATTCAGCAAAAAGATTTTTTGATTTTTTAGGAGTTTAAAATGGCTAATTCTGACAAGAAAATGGTTGAGCAAATTACCTCAATGGACGAGGATTTTGCGAAGTGGTATACCGACATTGTAAAAAAAGCAGACCTCATTGATTATTCGAGTGTGAAGGGCTGTATGATTATTCGTCCCTACGGTTACGCTATATGGGAAAATATTCAGAAAATACTTGATAGCAGATTTAAGGAAACAGGACACGAGAACGTTTATATGCCTATGTTCATTCCCGAATCGCTTTTAAATAAAGAAAAAGAGCACGTAGAAGGATTTGCTCCCGAGGTAGCGTGGGTTACCAAGGGGGGTAGCGAGAATTTAACGGAGCGCCTTTGCGTTCGTCCGACGTCCGAAACGCTGTTCTGCGAGCATTACGCTAATATAATCCGTTCTTACCGAGACCTGCCGAAGCTGTATAATCAGTGGTGCAGCGTAGTAAGATGGGAGAAAACGACGCGCCCCTTCCTTCGCAGCAGAGAGTTTCTCTGGCAGGAGGGACATACGATGCACGCTACCGCCCAAGACGCAGAGGCAGAGACATTGCGTATGCTCGGCGTATATGCGGACTTCTTTGAAAAAGACCTCGGTATGCCTGTAATTAAGGGCAGAAAGACCGATAAGGAAAAATTTGCAGGCGCTATTGCTACCTATACCGTTGAAGCATTGATGCACGACGGAAAGGCGCTCCAGGGCGGTACGTCCCACAACTTCGGAGACGGATTTGCAAAGGCGTTTGATATAAAATATCTTGATAAGGATAATCAATTAAAATATTGTCATCAGACCTCTTGGGGCGTTTCTACAAGAATTATCGGCGGTATAATTATGACGCACGGCGACGATAACGGACTTGTGCTTCCTCCCGCAGTCGCTCCTATTCAGGTGGTTATTATCCCCGTACAACAGCATAAGGATGGTGTTTTGGATGCGGCGCTCGCCTTGAAAGAGCGTCTTTCCGACAAGGTAAGAGTGAAGATAGACGATAGCGAAAATTCACCCGGCTGGAAGTTCGCTGAATATGAAATGAAGGGTGTTCCGCTTCGCATCGAAATCGGCCCCCGTGATATAGAAAGCAACCAATGCGTAATCGTTCGTCGCGATAACCGTGAAAAGCTTTTCGTATCTCTCGATGATATCGAGAGCGTAATTCTCGAGCAGCTTGATAAGCTCACGAAGGCGCTTTACGAAAAAGCGCTTGAAAATCGAGCAAAGAGAACCTTTGCCGCTACCGAGCTTGACGAGCTTATCGAAATTGCGAAAGAGAAAAGCGGATATATTAAGGCGATGTGGTGCGGAGAGCTTGAATGTGAAATGAAGCTCAAGGAGCTCGCCGATGTTACCTCACGTTGTATGCCGATGGAGCAGGAGCAGATTTCCGACCGTTGCGTATGCTGCGGAAAGCCGGCAAAAAAACTCGTATATTGGGGAAAAGCATATTAATTTTACTCAAAAGGAGATTCCATGGCAAAAAGGTATTATCCGTATAAAAAGATGACCTTTCATACCAAAAAGGGAAGACTGATATCGGTAGAAAAATATCGTGAATTAACTTTTACCAATGACGTACTGAAAACAATGGCGCAGAATGGCTCTTTTGAGGGGACCGTTTTAATTGCAGACAGGCAGACGGCTTCTCGCGGAACGCTCGGAAAGCAATTTTTCCCCGATAGCGTTCAAGGGCTTCATATGAGCGTGCTTTTGCGCCCGTCATTCAGCGTGAATCAGGGACTTTTGCTCACTACTATGATGGCGGTTGCCGTAGTAAGAGCTATAAAAAACAACTCGGATGCAGAAATCGGAATAAAGTGGGTAAACGATATATACTATAAGAAAAAGAAGATCAGCGGAATTTTGGCAGAGGGCGTCGTGAACAAGGATAACGGCTTTGACTACGTTATAATCGGGGTAAGCTTGAATTTGTTTTCTTCGGTTTTTCCGCCAAAGCTTTCTGATATTATAACCGAGGTCTTTTCCGAGGAAAGAGAAGGCACGGTAGATAAAATAGCTCATTCTATTTTAGACGAATTTTTTGATATATACGAGAATCTTAATATGGATAGTTCCTTTATAGAGGAGTATAAATCTCTTTCTATCCTTGACGGAAAAAAGGTTCGCGTGTTAATAAATAATGAAAAGGTGCCTGCTACCGTTTTAGGTATCAACTCACAGGCGCACCTCGTTGTGAAGCTTAAGGACGGGACGGAGCACGAGCTTAATTCCACGTCAGAGCTTGACGCATAAGTGTAGAAAGGAAGAATATGAATATTTGGCACGATATTGATCCTTCGGTAATTCAGCCCGAGAATTTTTCTGCGGTTATAGAGATTCCGAAGGGAAGCAGAACGAAATACGAGCTTGATAAAAACACGGGCTTGATGAGAGTGGACAGGATTCTTTATACGTCTACGCATTATCCTGCAAACTACGGATTTATTCCGAGAACCTACGCGGACGATTTCGACCCGTTAGACGTTTTGGTAATATGTACCGAGGCGATAAATCCGCTTACCTTGGTGCAGTGCTATCCGATAGGCGTTATAAAGATGGTAGACAATAACCGTTTGGATGAGAAGATTATAGCGATACCGCAATTTGATCCCACCTATAACACGTATCGCTCGATATATGACTTGCCACAGCATATATTTGATGAAATGAGCCATTTCTTTACGGTATATAAACAGCTTGAAAATAAAGAAACTGCCGTAGATGTTGTAGGCGACCGGGACGAAGCGGTGAAAATCATTTCAGCCGCTATCGAGAGCTATAATAAGAACCTGTATAAAATCCGTCCGAGCAGGTAAAAACGAAAGAAAAAATCACCTTAGATTGAAGTGAAAATCTATGGTGATTTTTTCTGTTTTTGAGCTATTTGATGCAGGCATAAATTTACCCAAAACCTTGACATCAAATAGAGTGATATGATATAATATAAATTGATTATTTATATAGTTTTTACATATGAATGTGAAAAAAGCGTTACTGTACGGAGAAAAGAATGAACATACGTGAGAACGAGCAGATAATTGAATATATAGAAAAGGTAAGCCGAAAAAACGAAGCGGATAGAGAGAGTGGAAAGATAAATTATGCGAACGTCGTAACCTTTGGCTGTCAGCAAAATGAAGCGGACAGCGAGAAGATACGAGGACTATTGCTTGAAATGGGATTTACCTTAACAGAAAGTCCCGAAAAGGCAGACCTACTGTTACTGAACACCTGCGCTGTGCGTGAGCACGCAGAATTAAAGGCGCTATCGGTCGTCGGAGAATATAAGCACATAAAGGAAAAAAGACCAAATGTTCTTATAGGTGTTTGCGGCTGTATGACCGCTCAAGCGCACCGTATAGAACAAATCAAGCATAGATATCCTTACGTTGATTTTACGTTAGAGCCGTCGCAGATTCACCGTCTGCCCGAGCTTATTTCACGTAAGCTTGAAAGCAAACGCAGGATTTTCCTTTCCTGCGATGAAGCGGTGGAAAAAACCTCTGTCGAGGGTATGCCGATAGACCGAGAGCTTTCTCATCGCGCTTGGGTAAGTATTATGTATGGCTGTAATAATTTTTGCTCATATTGTATAGTACCGTATACAAGAGGCAGAGAAAGAAGCCGTGCCAGCGCAGATATTATCGCTGAGGTTAAGGGGCTCGTAGAGCGGGGATATAAGGATATAACTCTACTTGGGCAGAACGTAAATTCCTATAAGAGCGACTGCGATTTTGCTACCCTGCTCGAGAAGATATGCCGAATTGAAGGCGATTTTCTCGTTCGGTTTATGACTAGTCATCCGAAGGACGTCTCTGATAAGCTTATCGAGGTTTTCTTGAGGGAAAAGAAGGTTGCTCCGCATTTTCACCTGCCCGTTCAGTCGGGAAGTGACGACGTGCTAAAAAGAATGAACAGGCATTACGATATCGAGCATTATCTTTCTATAATCGAAAAATTAAGAAAAGAAAATAGCGATATAGCGATTACCTCCGATATGATAGTCGGCTTCCCGGGTGAGACCGACGAGGATTTTGAAAAGACGATTCAGCTCGTAGAGCGGGTAAAATTCGATATGATATATACCTTCATATACTCAAAAAGAAAATTTACACCTGCCGACAAAATGGAAAGTCAAATCGAGGAATCAGTGAAAAGCAAGCGTTTTGCCCGTCTTTTAAAGGTGCAAGAGGAAATTTCGCTTGAAAAGAATAAAATTTACGAAGGCAAGGTTCTGAAAATCCTGACCGATTCGACATCAAGAAATAAGGGCGTATTAAGCGGCAGAACCGACATGAACAAATTAGTCCATTATGAAGGCGGAGAAGAACTGATAGGACACTATGTAAACGTTCTTATCGAAAGAGCAGACGCCTACGCAATGTACGGAAAAATAATATAACAAATTTGAGAGGAAATAAAAAATGACAGTTCTTGAATATGCAAGAAAATTAGGTGAGGTAATCGCAAACGACGAGGTAATTGTCAACTTCAATAACGCAAAAAAGGCGTACGAGGAAAACCTCGAATTACAGCATTTCGTATTTGAATATAATACTCAGAGAACGATTTTGGGCAATGAGTTTCAAAAGGAGCTTGCAGATCAAAACGAGGAGCTTATAAAGCTCGTGAGAGCAAGAGCGGACGAGCTATTTAACAGCATTATAGGGCACGAGGACTATAAGGCGTTTATCAAGGCGCAGGAAGCGGTAAATAAACTGATGAATGAAGTAAATTCAGAAATCAGCTATTACGTTTTTGGAGAACGTCCCTGCACGCACGATTGCTCCTCCTGCTCGTCTGCCTGCTCGCATAACAAGCAGGGAGAATAAGCGAAAAAAGCCAAAAGGAAAAGCAAGAATTTATTTTAAGGAGTTATTATGTCTCTTGATACCGAAAAATCGGAAGTAAAAATCATTCAGAAAAGAGAAGATTTACTCAATACTACTCCAATGATGGGGCAGTATCTTGAAGTTAAAAAGAAATACGAGGATTATATTCTTTTTTATCGTCTCGGGGATTTTTACGAGATGTTCTATGAGGACGCCATAGTTGCGTCAAGAGCGCTGGAGCTTACCTTGACGTCTCGTGATTGCGGCTCGGGATATCGCGCCGCTATGTGCGGAGTGCCTTTTCATAAGGCGGACGTGTATATAGGAGAGCTTGTAGAGCAGGGCTATAAGGTTGCTATATGTGAGCAGACCGAGGACCCCTCGCAAGCGGTCGGTCTTGTAAAAAGAGAGGTAATCCGTGAGGTCACTCCCGGTACCGTCACAGACGGCGAGCTTTTGAATGACGGTAAAAATAACTATCTGGCGACGATGTATTTTGCCCAGAACGGTATCGGCTTGTGCTTTGCCGATATTTCGACGGGGCAGATTTTTGCTACGCATATTTTTGGCGATAACGTTTATGCAAGAGTACAAACCGAGCTTGGCATCTATTCTCCAAGCGAGCTTATAACAAATATTGCAAAGGAAGATTATGCTCCGATTTGCGATTTTATTCAAAATCGTATTCAATGCTTAATTACGGACAAAAGGGCTGATTTATTTGAGTCATCCTTTGGGTTTGAAAAGGTCGTTGAAGTTTTTGGTAGCGAGGAAATAGCAAAGGCAGATACGGTAACCCTTCACGCCGTTGGCGCAATTATCGGTTATATCGAGCAGACGCAAATGTGCCACACCTCGTTCGTAAAAACCTTAAATATTTATACGGACGGGCAGTTTATGCAGCTCGACCTTAATACGAGAAGAAACCTTGAGTTGACCGAAGCGATGCGCTCAAAGGAAAAGAAGGGCTCTCTATTATGGGTGCTTGATAAGACGAAAACTGCAATGGGCGCGCGCCTTTTGCGAAATTGGATAGTCAAGCCGTTAATAAATCCACTTAACATAATCGCAAGGCAGAACGCAGTCGGTAGCTTAATTTCAGATATGATTTTAAGGGGCGAGCTACGAGAGTATTTTTCAAATATTCTCGACCTTGAACGCCTTATGGCAAAGGTTGTTTACGATACCGCAAACGCAAAGGACCTACGGGCTATTTGTCAGAGCATTTCCGTTCTGCCCGAGATTAAAAAGCTGATTGCTTCGTCTGAGGGCGGCGCAATACGGGATATGTATTCTAATTTAGATACGCTTGCCGACATATACGAGCTTATAAGCAATGCAATTTCCGAGAACCCTCCGTTTTCTCTGCGAGAGGGAGGAATTATAAAGAACGGATATAACCCCGACGTTGATTATCTGCGCTCGATACACGAAAACGGCAAAGCGTGGGTTCTCGATTTAGAGGAAAAGGAAAGACAGGCGTCGGGAATAAAGACCTTGAAGGTCGGCTACAACAAGGTTTTCGGTTATTATATCGAGGTAACAAAATCCCTTATCAGCCAAGTCCCCGAAAGATATATCAGAAAACAAACTCTTTCGAACTGCGAAAGATATATAACGCAAGAGCTAAAGGATATGGAAGCTACGGTTCTCGGAGCAGAGGACAAGCTCTGCGCCCTTGAATTTGCGCTTTTTAAGGAAATCAGAAGCGCAATTGCAAAGGAAGCGCCGAGAATACAGGAGACCGCCTCTGCAATTGCAGAAATAGACGTTTACTTGTCTTTGGCGGAAGTGGCTTCGAAAAATAATTATATCTGCCCCGAAATAACGGGTGAAAAAACCTTGATGATAAAAGACGGCAGACATCCTGTGGTAGAGAAGTACGTAAGCGACAGCTATTTCGTGCCGAACGACACCGTGTTCGATTCCGCGGAGAACCGTCTTATGCTTATTACAGGACCTAATATGGCAGGTAAATCCACCTATATGCGTCAGGTTGCTTTGATAGTGCTTATGGCGCAGATGGGCTCTTACGTTCCTGCGAGCGAAGCGAAGATAGGTATCGTCGATAAGATATTCACGAGAGTAGGCGCGTCTGACGATTTGGCATCTGGACAGTCCACCTTTATGCTTGAGATGAACGAGGTCGCCGAAATCGTTAAAAACGCTACCTCGAACTCGCTTATCATATACGACGAGGTCGGCAGAGGAACGAGTACATACGACGGCATGAGTATCGCCCGCGCAGTAGTGGAATATACCAATTCCAAAATAAAGGCAAAAACTATGTTCGCCACTCATTATCACGAGCTTACCGCAATGGAAGACGAGTATGACGGCATAGTAAATTATAATATTACTGCAAAGAAAAAAGGCGATACGATTACCTTTTTGCGCCGAGTAGTGCGTGGCGCGGCAGATGAAAGCTACGGAATTGAGGTAGCAAAGCTTGCAGGCGTTCCGAATGAAATTGTAAAGAGAGCGAAGGAAATCCTCGAGAGTATAGAAAACGGCGAACAGATAGAACGAAAAGCTCCCGCGCGAAAGGCGAAGGAGATAGAGAATGAGCCCCTTGATATGATTTCAGCTCTTTACGACAGTCAGGCGAGAGAAATAGTTGAAAAGCTCAAAAAGCTGGACATAAACGTACTTACTCCTATTGAAGCGATGAATATTATATATGATATTAAAAAAGAGCTTGGTAACAACTAATCCTATTCAAAAATATTTTTGGAGTATAAAATGAGCAAAATAAATGTTTTGAGCTTTGAGGTGGCGAATCTGATAGCCGCAGGAGAGGTCGTAGACCGACCTGCCTCCGTTTTAAAGGAGCTTTTGGAAAATTCAATAGATTCAGGCGCAAGCTCTGTAACTGCCGAGATAAAACACGGCGGTATAGCGCTCATTCGTGTCTGTGATAACGGTTGCGGTATTGATTCATCCGATCTCCCCTTGGCTATAAAAAGGCACGCTACAAGCAAAATAAGCACGGCAAAAGACTTAGACTCGATATTTACCTTAGGTTTCAGAGGAGAAGCCCTTGCCGCTATTTCGAGCGTTTCTAAAGTGTCTATAATTACAAAAACGGCAGAAGCAGAATCGGCTACTATGCTTGTCTCCGAATTTGGTAACGTTACCGAGATTTGCGAGGTAGGAGCGAAGGACGGCACTACCGTTTTGGTTGAAACCCTATTTGCAAACGTTCCTGCAAGGAGAAAGTTTTTGAAAAAGGATATAACCGAAGCAATGGCGGCATTGGCGGTTGCCGAGAGAATAGCGCTCTCGCATCCTACTATTGCCTTTACCTTCATTTCGGATGGAAACGTGAAGTTTTCGACGCAAGGCGACGGTAACCTTTTAAATACTATCTACGCTATTTACGGGCGTGACTTTGCAGGAAAGCTTTTATCCTGCGAAGGTGAAGCTGCAGACATATCCGTTAGCGGATACATAGGAAGAAGCGATAACGTTCGTAATAGCAGAAATATGCAAAATTTCTTTATCAACGGCAGATATGTAAAGAGCAAAACCGTTATGGCGGCGTTGGAACAGGCGTTTACCTCTTTCATTGCTCCCGAAAAATTTCCCGTCTGCGTTTTGTTTATTAACATTGACGCTAACAAGGTAGACGTGAACGTTCATCCTGCGAAGCTTGAGGTTAAGTTTTCGGATGAAAGAGCAATTTTTGAAGCCGTATATTACGCCGTGCGTTCCGCAATAAGCAAAAGTGAATACAGGGCGGAAATGGAACTGCCGCAAAAGAAGCAGAGCGCTGTTGAAAAACTCGCAAAAGCTGACTTCAAATCTTCAGCAGAGCAAGTCTCATTTTTAAATAACACGTTAAAAAACAGTTCTGATAACCAAATAAATAGCAAAAAGACGAATTACGGTTTTGAAACGAATAGCTCCGCTTTTAAGGAAAATACAAATCTACCTGAAAGGAATTTATATAACGCCGAGCAAAATGCTTCGCAAAATATAAAAATTGAAGAAAACAAAGAGACCTGTGATGTAAAAACGTCTCTTGAGCTTTTAAATGCGTATAGAGAAGCGAAGAGCGCTACGCCAAGTCCAAGTGCAAGCGTCCTCCGTTCACCCGATTGGGCAGACCTGAATTTATCGACGGAGCGAGAAAATAAGCCGAAGGAACTTCCTGTTGACGATAGTCCGTTATTATCAAAAACGAACGAAAACGTATCTATCATCGGACAAGAAAAAGCTTACCGCATCATAGGCGAGGCGTTTTTATGCTACGTGTTGGTAGAATACGAGGACAAGCTCTTGCTTATAGATAAGCACGCCGCTCACGAAAGAATACTTTTTGAGGAGCTAAAAAGAGAGTGTGAAAAAGATGGCAGAGTGACCTCTCAGCCGTTAATGCTTCCAATCGAGATAGATTTGGATACGATGACCTGCGCCGCTTTGGATGAGCATAAAGAGGAAATGCAAACTATCGGCTTTGAGTTTGAAGTAGGCGAAAGGAAGGCGACCTTATATGCAATTCCTGCCTCTATAGATATGAAAGAGGCGTCTGAATTTTTCTCTGAAAACGCAGAGAAATTACTCGCAAAAAGCGGAAATCCCGAGTTGTCGATTTCCTTAGAAAGAGAAAAATCCTTATATCAAATTGCTTGCAAAGCGGCAATAAAAGGCGGCAGAAATTATGACAGCGCCCACATTGAGTGGTTGGTATCAAAGGTTATGGAGCTTCCTGATATTACGGTTTGTCCTCACGGCAGACCTATCGCCATGGAAATAAGCAAAAAGCAACTTGACAGAAGATTTGACAGATTAAAATAAGGTTAGGAAAAATTAATGTTTGAAGTATTAAAAAAAGAGGGAAAAGCCCGCAGGGGAAGAATGACTACCGTGCACGGAGTCATTGAAACTCCCGTATTTATGAACGTAGGCACGAGCGCCGCAATAAAAGGAGGCGTTTCTACCGACGATTTACGAGAAATAAATTGTCAGGTGGAGCTTTCCAACACCTATCACCTTCATATAAGACCGGGTGATGATTTGATTTACGAGATGGGGGGACTGCACAAGTTTTTTAATTGGGATAAGCCGATATTGACTGACAGCGGTGGATTTCAGGTCTTTTCTCTTGCAAAGCTCCGTAAAATTACCGAGGAGGGCGTTTATTTCAATTCTCATATGGACGGAAAGCGTATTTTTATGGGACCTGAAGAAAGTATGCGCATCCAGTCTAATATCGCTTCGACAATTGCAATGGCGTTTGATGAGTGCGTAGAAAATCCTGCAGCATATGAGTATGCGAAGGCGTCCTCTGAGCGCACGCTTCGTTGGCTTAAGCGAAGCAAGGATGAAATGGAGCGCTTAAATTCACTTCCTCACACAATAAACAAAAATCAGATGTTATTTGGCATAAATCAGGGAAGCACCTATGACGATTTGCGTATCGAAAATATGTGCCGCACTGCTGAATTTGACCTCGATGGATATGCGATAGGCGGTCTCGCCGTCGGCGAGGAAGCGGAGATTATGTACCACATAATCGAGGTAGTAGAGCCGCATATGCCCGAAAATAAGCCGAGATACCTTATGGGCGTAGGTACGCCGCAAAATATTTTGGAAGCGGTTCATAGAGGCGTTGATTTCTTTGACTGCGTAATGCCCAGCCGAAACGCAAGGCACGGTAACCTCTTTACCTGGCACGGAAAAATGAACATCAATAACGAGCAGTATTTTGCAGATCCGAAGCCGATAGATGAGAGCTGTAATTGCCCTGCCTGCCGTAGCTACAGCAGAGCGTATATTCGTCATTTGTTTAAGGCGAGAGAAGCGCTCGGAATGCGCCTTTGCGTAATTCATAATCTATATTTCTATAACGAGCTTATGGCGAAAATCAGAGAAGCTTTGGATGAGGGCAGATTTGAAGAATTCTATCGCAAGTGGGTAAATAAACTCGCAGACAGATCTGAGGATTGGCAACAGCTCCCAAAGAAATTTATTTACAAGGTGAAAATGTCTAAGCAGGACTCTCTCGTTCCTATCTGTGTAAAAGAGGGAATAGACCTTGGCGTTCCAAAGGTAGAAAAAAAGAAGAAAAGCAAAAAAACTGAAAAGTAAAAGAAAAAATGGCTTTACACGTTTTGTGTAAAGCCATTTGGCTTTGTTATTTGAATTAGCCGAGCTTCGCAGCGTTAACCTTAACGCCGGGGCCCATTGTAGAAGCAACTACGCAGCTCTTGATGTACTGACCTTTTGCAGCAGCGGGCTTCGCCTTAATGATAGCGCCCATAATCGCCTCAAAGTTCTGTGTGAGCTTTTCAACACCGAAGGATGCTTTTCCGATAGGGCAGTGAATAATGTTTGTCTTGTCCAAACGATATTCAATTTTACCTGCCTTAGCTTCCTTGACTGCGCGAGCTACGTCCATTGTAACTGTACCTGCCTTGGGGTTAGGCATAAGTCCCTTAGGACCAAGCACCTTACCAAGACGGCCGATAACGCCCATCATGTCGGGAGTAGCGATAACAACGTCGAAATCGAACCAGTTTTCTGTGGTGATCTTCGTAACCATATCCTCTGCGCCAACGAAATCAGCGCCTGCTTCTTCAGCTGCCTTAGCATGATCGCCTCTTGCGAATACCAAGGTCTTAACAGTTTTACCTGTTCCGTTAGGAAGAACGATAGCGCCTCTGACCTGCTGGTCTGCATGACGGGAGTCAACGCCCAAGCGCACGTGGATTTCTACCGTTTCATCAAATTTTGCTTTTGCAGTACGGCAAACAAGGTCAAGCGCCTCGCTACCGTCGTAAAGCTTATTCTTTTCAATCAGCGTAACGCTGTCTGTATATTTCTTTCCCATTTCTGATTACCTCCTTACCTTAGTCAACCACAGTAATGCCCATGCTGCGAGCAGTACCTGCAATCATACTCATTGCTGCTTCGATAGAACCGGCGTTCAAGTCGGTCATCTTCTGTTCAGCAATCTTGCGAACCTGTTCCTTCGTGATAGAAGCAACCTTGTTCTTGTTAGGGGTAGCAGAAGCTGTTTCGATGCCACACGCCTTCTTAATAAGAACGGGAGCGGGCGGGGTTTTTGTGATAAAAGTGAAAGAACGGTCAGCGTAAACGGTGATAACGACAGGGATAATCAAGCCCATATCGTTCTTTGTTCTTTCGTTGAACTCTTTAGTAAAGTTAGGAATGGATACACCATACTGACCAAGTGCGGGACCTACCGGGGGCTGAGGCGTTGCCTTGCCTGCGGGAAGCTGCAATTTAATAAAACCGGAAATTTTCTTTGCCATAATAAAATACACCTCCAAAAGTGGTAAATTCGGGAGAATTGTAAAAAATAAAATTTTCTCCCTCCCACTGCTTGCCTAAAAGGCAATGTCGTGTTAAACGACCACGGTTATATAATTAAAAAATGTTATTCGGAAATACAGATATCCTTAGTTTCAACAATAATCGGGATATCGCGTCTCTCTGTTGAAGCGAGAACCGTTACTTGCTTCATATCTTCGCTGATGTCCTTAATTACACCGCTATATCCCTGGAAAATTCCTGATATAACGGAAACCCTGTCGCCGACCTTGAATTTTACCTCGTTACGTGTTTCAACGTTAAACGCTTCAATTTCCTTGTCGGTAAGGGGAACGGGTCTTGAGCCGGGGCCAACGAAACCGGTAACACCGGTAATGTTTCGTACTACGTGCCAGCTCTCATCGGTCATGGTCATCTTAATAAGAACGTAAGCAGGGAAGAGCTTTGTTTCAACTTCCTTTTGCTCGCCCTTATCGTTCGTCACAATTTCCTTCGTTACAGGAATTTTAACGTCGAATATCAGGTGACCAAGCCCTCTGTTTTCAACAATTTTTTCTATGCTTGCTTTTACTTTGTTTTCGTAACCTGAATAAGTATGCGCTACATACCATCTGGGACCGAGGTTCATTTCATTAATATCACTCATTTTAAGAACCCTGTTAGATTATTAGATAAGATGAGCAATGCCCTGAATTGCACTTGAAAAAGCAAGGTCGACTAAGCCAATCGCGATAGCACAGATAATAACTGTAACTATAACCAAAAGCGAATTTTTACGAACGTCAGCTTTGGGAAGCCATACGATTTTCTTCATTTCGCTTGCGTAGTCCTTGAAAAACTTTTTAATTCTACCGCCGACGCGAACGAAGAAGTTCGGCTTGTCGGATTTTTTCTTGGCAGATACTTCGGGGATCTTTTCGTTGTTTTCTGACATTTTACAATCCTCCTATTACTTGCTTTCCTTGTGTAAAGTATGCTTACGACAGAACGGGCAGAACTTGTTCATTTCAAGTCTATCCGGATCATTTTTCTTGTTTTTCATCGTGTCGTAATTTCTCTGCTTGCATTCAGAACACACCATTGTAATTTTTACTCTCATTTCGGCACCTCCTATAGATTTTGGGTCTCCCCAATTTTAGCGGTGTAATAAACCGCCGTACCTCCCTCATTCGCCGAGAATGTGGCTAAAAGTCCCAGTTTTTAAGCACACAAAAAAAGCTCTGCGACAGAGGTACTCACATTCTATCACAAAAAAACGATTTTGTCAAGCAAAATAACGAAAAAAGCATAAAAAAAAGAAACCCTTCGCCAAAATGAAAGATTTCTTTTCGAAAAAAGGTAAAAAACGGCTCTTTATTCGCTAAAATATATTATCTCACCATCTTTTGTATCTGCCTTTACTTTATCTCCCGGCTTAATTTTTTTGCTCAAAATTTCGTTTGCAAAGCCATCCTCTATAAGAGTAGTAATCGTTCTTCTTAGCTGTCTTGCTCCGTATGCGTTGTCATAGCCCTTTTGAGAGATAAATTTTACGAGCGCGTCGGTAAATACAATTTCAATATTCAATCTGTTAATCCTGTCGGAGACCTCTTTGAGCATTATAAGAGTGATTTTTTCTATATCGTTTGAATTAAGTTTATTAAATACAATTATCTCATCAAGGCGGTTTATGAATTCAGGTCTGAATATAGACCTCACCGCGCCCTTTACGGCGTTTTTTGCCTTTTCGTCCTTTTTTTCGTCGCTGTCGTTATCGCCGAATCCGAGCTTTGTTTTATGGCTAAGCTCTGCGGCGCCTGCGTTTGACGTCATAATAATAATTGTATTTCTAAAGTCTACCTTTCGCCCTTGGGCATCTGTCAGAAAGCCGTCCTCCATAATTTGCAACAGAAGGTTTAGCACGTCGGGATGCGCCTTTTCAATCTCGTCAAGAAGCAAAAGAGAATAAGGTCTGCGATGAATTTTTTCGGTCAGCTGACCTGCTTCGCCGTACCCTATATATCCGGGCGGAGAGCCAATCAACCTTGAGACCGTATGCTTCTCCATGTATTCCGACATATCAAGCCGAACCATAGCGTTTTTGTCGCCAAAGAGTGAAAGCGCGAGCGCTTTCGCAAGCTCGGTTTTTCCGACGCCCGTAGGACCTAAAAATAAAAACACCCCACTCGGTCTGTTTGGGTTTTTTAGCCCTGTCTTGCTCCTCTTAATTGCTTTCGCGACAGAAGATACGGCGTCGTCCTGTCCGATAATATTTTCCTTCAGCTGATTCTCCAAATTGTTTAAATTGTTAAATCCCTCGTCTTGCAACTCTCTTATAGGTATACCCGTCCAAGACGTTACGATATCGGCGATATCTTTTTCCGTTACGACGCTGTTTTTAGATTTTTCCAACATTTGCATACTGTATTGGACTTTATATTCCTCTTTCGCCATTTTTTGCTCGTCGCGAAGAACGCTTGCTCTCTCGAAGTCCTGCATCTTTATCGCTGTTTCCTTGTCTTGCTCTATCTGCTTGATTTTATCGTCCAAATTTTTGAGAATGTTCGTCAGAGATCCGTTTGAAATTCGTATTTTTGAAGACGCTTCATCTATCAGGTCTATCGCCTTGTCGGGCAAAAATCTATCAGGAATATAGCGCTTTGAAAGATACACCGCCGCCTTTATTGCTTCGTCTGAGATTTTCAAATTATGGTGGGATTCGTATTTGTCCTTAAGACCAAAAAGGATTTTTATTGCGTCGTTTTCGCTTGGTTCTTCTACAAAAACCGGCTGAAACCTTCGCTCAAGAGCGCTATCCTTTTCTATGTGCTTCCTGTATTCTTCGATAGTTGTCGCGCCAATTAGCTGCATTTCTCCTCTTGCAAGAGCGGGTTTTAAAATGTTAGCAGCGTCTACTGCGCCTTCTGCTGCGCCCGCCCCCACGATAGTGTGAAATTCGTCTATAAATAAAATTATATTCGGATTTTTTGAGACCTCCTCCATTACGTTTTTCATTCTCTCTTCGAATTCGCCCCTGTACTTTGCGCCTGCAATCATAGATGAGATGTCGAGGGTAACGATGGTTTTGTTTTTTAAATTTTCGGGAACGTTTTCTTCGACTATATATTCGGCAAGGCCTTCTACGATTGCAGTTTTTCCGACTCCCGGCTCGCCTATAAGACAGGGATTGTTCTTCGTTCTTCTCGAAAGAATTTGTATAACCCTTAAAATTTCATTTTCTCTCGCTATAATCGGGTCTGTTTTCTTTAGCTTAGCCAACGTATTTAAGTCCCGTCCGTATAACGACAGAGCTGGGAAGTCGCCTTTATTAAACGCCGAGACCGCAGTGTTTTTCTGCTTGCCCTGACGGGTATTTTCCGTACCTGTAAAAAATGCGAGCAGCTCCGAGCGCAATTCATTTATATTTATGCTCATTGAATTGAGTATCTTTATTCCCACGCATTCGTTTTCGGAAAGCATAGCGAGCAGAATATGCTCGGTTCCTATATATCGAGACGAGGTGTTTGACGCTTCGTATGCGGACAGCTCGATAATTTTTTTGCTTCTCGGCGTCATATCAGAGGCGCTAAGGGAGGTTTTTTGTCCCGTTCCTGCGTATTCTGCGATAATTTCTTTTATTTTACCGATGTTTGCGCCTTTACTTTCCAGCAGTTTGGATGCAACGCTTTCGCTTTCGCTTATAAGACCGTATAAAATATGCTCGCTTCCTATATAGGTGTGTCCCATTTCCGAGGCGATTTTTTGCGCCTCACTTAGAGAATTCTGCGCTTTTTGAGTAAATTTATTATTCAAAATACTTCTCCTTGGCTGTACTTAAAGTTAGAGTATTATTGGCTTTTCTATATAATATTATTCATATAGTAAGTCCATTATAGCCGAGGAAATTAAAAATACCGCCTTATTTAATCGGTATTTTCTGTTTGAGATATATCGGAGATTATATTATTCAGAGTGTTTCTATCCAAAATTCCCGTCTCTGAGAGCCGATAAATTTTTTGCAGTTCGCTTATTGCTCTTGCCGTTTGATAGGTGTATATTCCGTTTAGTTCGATTTTTGCAAAGGAATTGTATTTGGCAGAGAGTCGGTTGATAAGAAATTGTATTAATTCGACATCCTCTCCTTTTGCTCCCACTGTCAGCGGAAGATTTTCTTCAAGTATCAGATAGTCGTAATTAACTCTGCTTTGGTAACTTTTAAGGTATTGCTCATAAAGCAAACCCCAGGTTATATAATCAATTTCACCTGTTATTGGGAGATTATTATACGCTTGAAAAATTTTTATGGCTTCTTTCGTTTCTTGTCCGTAAATTCCGTCAATGGCAATATGCGGGATATAGCTTGTTGAATAATGAAGCTCGAGCAGAAACCGTTGCGCCTCTCTTATTGCGTTTCTTTTGTCGGTGATATCGTACATAACTCCTCCTAAGAAATAGTATAACCGGGGTACTGTCCTTCGCTCGCCCTGTTACCTCTGTAAATATCCTCGTATACGCTCGTTATGGCGTCCCACGTTACACTTCCGACGACACCCTCTCTGCCGACATCTATCCCGAATAATTCTTGAAAAATTCTTACCGAGTTTTCGGTGGCGCTGCCGTAGTTGCCCGTTACGCTTACCTTCGGAATTTGCGTATATACGTTCGATATATAATTTAAGTATTGCTGCAAAACTCTGACGTCCTCACCCATAGCGCCGCGCCGTAATACAACCCCTTGATACGGAATGACAACTCCCTCTCGAAACTCTAATGGGATTGATGATATAAGCCCTAAATATACGTTGTAGATGCCATTCCAGGTCAGTTCCTCGACTACACCGGTAACGGGAAGTCCGTACGTGCGCTGGAATGAGCGGACGGCTTCTTCTGTCAGAGGACCGAAAATTCTGTCTGTCGCTACGCTTGGAACGGTGTCCACAAAATTAGAAATATAGTTTAAGTAGTATTGAAGCGCAAAAACGCCTTCCCCCGTGCTTCCCACGCTCAATTCGTTTGGATATTGCGAGGATATCTCGTTTAGGGTAAGACCTTCCGAGTCCAGCTCGTTCAAGCGTTTCACACTGTTATAGATATATTCTATTCTATACCAGGTTTCGTTTCCTACGATACCGTCGGTTGCTAAATTGAATATCCTTTGAAATTCAATTACGGCATTTTCGGTTTCTCGCCCGAAAACACCGTCCGCAGGATAAATTTTTGGTATGGCAGGATAATTGTTTGAAATTCTGTTGAGGCGAATTTGTATTCTTTGAACGTCAGGTCCCGAAAATCCGTATCTTAACGGCACGGGTGGCGCAGAGCCGGAAATTCCTTCTACAGGTACGTTCGTCACGATGTTTATGTTGTCGCCGTAATAATATTGCAGGATTTGATAGGGAAGCAGTCCTTGCTCTGCAAGCGTTACTGTCCCCCATTGTGAAAGACCGTTACACTGCACTTCAACGCCGTCGCAATATTGAGCGAAAAGCGGCTCGATATTCCCCTGCCTCTGTATATAGCTGTTAAAAATATCGTCTACGATTTGAGAAATGTTTTCAAATATATCTCTTCCGTATACGAAGGATTGGTCTATTGCCGTTGAGTTGGTTATGTCGAAGGAGTAACCGCGCACTCTGTAGTACTCTGTGTAAATTCTGTTTAACGCAAACGAAATTTGCGCGTAAATATTGGCCCTTATAGCGCTTTCGGGCCAGGTTGGATAGATTTCGCTTGAAGCGACGTTTTTTATGTAATCAGGGAAGGAGACCGTTACGTTGCTCGCCGTATTATCAGACGGCGCGCCCAAATGAACAGTTACGGTTTCGGGAATAATAGGAAGAGAAGCGTTCATATTTCCACCTTTTAATTTTTTATTTTTGTAAGCGGCTTATTCAATAGTTTGATTTTCGGGGGATGGATTAAATTCCTGCGTATCAAACGGCGCTTTCGCCACGAGAAGAACCGGCTGAATAGACGTTACCCCGTCAAATACAGGCATACCTGAAAAGCGCTGGGTATAGTAACCCTCTTTTGTGACTTCGGCGTTATACCTTGCGTATCCGTATGGAGCACCGGGCGAGAGGGATATGTTTTTTGAAGGCGCTTTCAAGGCGATTGTTTCGCTCGCGCCGCTTTTGTTCGTTGTGATTCTGTATTCAACGTCGAGATTTTGTGTGTCTGCGCCTGTAATATGTATACTTGCGCCTTCAATTGGGATGGCTCTGCTTGCGCTCGTAACGTTAAAAATTAAATAGCCCTCGCCCGTGTATAGAATAAGCGGAGCTTGACTTTGACTGTTTTCCATATTGCCTCCTTTTTTATGATATTGCTAATATTATATGAAAGTACGGCATATGTGTTAATAATAAAAATAAACGTAAATTAATCGTTCTTTTTGTCGATTTCTTCTATTGACTTTTTTTAAATAAATTGTTATAATAATAGAACAATATAAAATTTAATAGATGTAGGTGGAAGAAAATCATGAAGGATTCATTATTTGCCGATTTAAGCGTCGTTGGAATGAGAGGTTGCGAGGACTTTGTCAGACAGGTCGATTATTATCTTCAGGATTGGCGTCGTCATGACAATGAAGGCACTTTTCTCGTAGAATCAGCTTGTCCCCGTTTTGGAAGCGGTGAAGCTAAGGGTATGATTCACGAGTCTCTGAGAGGCAAGGACGTTTATATTATCTCCGATGTATTTAACCATGGTGTCACTTATAATATGTACGGTCAGACTGTACCAATGAGTCCTGACGATCATTTTCAGGATTTGAAGCGCATCATCGGCGCAATTGGAGGAAAGGCACGTCGGCTTTCTGTTATTATGCCTATGTTATACGAGGGCAGACAGCACAAGCGCTCGGGCAGAGAATCGCTTGACTGCGCTTTGGCGCTTCAGGAATTGATGAATATGGGCGTATCTAATCTGATAACCTTCGATGCGCACGACCCGAGAGTACAGAATGCAATTCCGCTTAGCGGATTTGATAACGTAAGAACGAGCTACCAGATGATTAAAGCGCTGGTCAGAACCTATCCCGACATCACCTTTGATAAGGACGAAATTATGATAGTTTCTCCCGACGAAGGCGCAATGGCGAAATGTATGTATTATTCCTCGATGCTCGGAATAGACCTCGGTATGTTCTATAAGCGCCGTAACTATTCGGTTATTATAAACGGCAAAAATCCTATTAAAGCTCACGAATACCTCGGCAGAGATTTGAAGGGTAAGGACGTTATAGTTATTGACGATATGATTTCTTCCGGCGACTCCATTATAGACGTTGGATTACAGTTGAAAGAGAAGGGCGCGAAGAGAATATTCGTATTTGCAAGCTTCGGACTTTTCTGTAACGGTCTTGAAAGCTTGGATAAAGCGTATGAAGAAGGCGTATTCACGAAGATTTTCACCACCAATTTGGTATATCGCACACCTGAGCTTCTTAAGCGTGAATGGTATGGCGAGGTTAATATGTGTAAGTACGTAGCGTACATCATTGATACCCTCAACCATGACCAGACGATCAGCGGACTTCTTGATCAGTCGAAGCGCATACGTAAGCTTTTAAATGAACATAATAGAAAAAAGTAAAAGCATAAGTCCTATAAAAAGAGACGCTTCTCTTTATAGGGAAAATCGAAAAAACCGTGCGTTTGCATTGTACTTTAAGGCAACAATGTAAACGTGCGGTTTTTGTTTTTTGCAATATATTTCAAAAACTCGTAAACCAATTTATATAAATCGCTTGACAAATTATATAATGTGTGATAAAATTATAGCGTAAAATAATAACAAAGAGGTTCAAAATGGGAAAAAATGTTTATTCCTTAGTTTTAAATGACGATATAGTTGCATATGTGGATAAGCTCGCTTATGAGAAGCATACTAATCGCTCGAATATGATAAATCAAATTTTAGCGGAGTATTTTTCGTTTATAACGCCCGAGCAGCACACGAGAGCGATTTTTGACAGAATAGAGGAGATACTGAACGGGCATACGACGCTTCGCACTATGATGGCGCCTTCCGATACAATGCTTTCGCTTCGCTCTGCCTTGGTTTATAAATATAATCCTTCGGTAAAATATAATGTAGAGCTTTACAAAAACGGATATCCTATACTTGGCGAGCTTCGGGTTTCTATGAGAACGCAAAACAGCGCCTTGATTTTATATATGATGCAGTTTTTTAAATTGTGGATAGCCGTTGAGCGCAGATATATAGGAGAGGCGGAATATATTATCGAGGACGGAAAGCTCAGCAGAAAATTGAAGGTAAGGATTAATAGCTCTGCGAGCGAGTATATGAGCAGTTCGACTCTCGGCGAGCTTATAGCGGAGTATATCGGCACGCTTGATAAGGCGATGAAGGTATATTTTTCAAAGATAAACGATATCGATGCGGCATCTTTAGAAATATCCCGCATTTATAGGGAGTATCTACAAAGGTCGGCTGAAATTATATAATTGGAGGTCATAATATGAATATTCAGAATTTTACGCAAAAAAGCATCGAGGCGATAGGGAACGCAAGAACCCTTTCTACCTCTAATGAAAATCAGCAGTTAGAGCAGGAGCATTTATTATACGCTCTTCTCGATAAGCAGGGAGGTCTTGTCGGCGAGCTTTTGTCGTCTGTTGGCGTGTCGGTTTCCGCTGTGACAGAAGCGTTAGATGAAGCAATTTCAAAATTTCCGAAGGTGAGCGTAAGTGTCGAGGCGGATAAAATTTATATTTCACACGATTTAGAGCTGGCGCTTGCCGATGCGGAGGCGCAGGCAAAAAAGATGAAGGATGAATTTGTCTCGGTTGAGCATATTCTTCTCGGTCTTATAGCAAAAGCATCTCGCTCTATGAAGAAAATCTTCGATGAAAACGCAATTACAAGAGAAAAAATTCTTTCTGCCTTGAAAAAAATACGGGGAAACAGAAAAGTTACCTCGGATAATCCCGAGGATACCTACGACGTACTGAAAAAATACGGTCAGGATTTGGTAGAGCTTGCGAGAAATCATAAGCTCGATCCCGTGATTGGCAGAGATGATGAGATAAGAAACGTAATCCGTATTTTGTCACGAAAGACGAAAAACAACCCCTGTCTTATCGGCGAGCCGGGCGTAGGTAAAACCGCAATTGCCGAGGGCTTGGCGCTTCGTATCGTGAGAGGCGACGTTCCCGAAAACTTAAAAAATCGTTCCATTTTTTCACTTGATATGGGCGCTCTCATCGCAGGCGCAAAATTCAGAGGAGAATTTGAGGAAAGATTAAAGGCGGTATTGAACGAAATAAAGGCGAGCGAAGGTAAAATCATACTCTTCATTGACGAGCTTCATACAATTGTGGGCGCGGGGAAAACCGACGGAGCAATGGATGCAGGCAACCTTTTGAAGCCGATGCTTGCGAGAGGAGAGCTTCACTGCATAGGAGCGACCACACTTAACGAGTACCGTCAATATATAGAGAAGGATGCTGCTCTCGAAAGACGCTTCCAGCCGGTGCTTATAGCCGAGCCGACGGTAGAAGATACAATTTCAATTTTGCGCGGACTTAAAGAAAGATATGAGGTTTATCACGGCGTAAAAATTCACGATAGCGCGTTAATTGCCGCATCCGTGTTATCAAACAGATATATTTCAGACAGATTTTTGCCCGACAAGGCGATAGATTTAGTGGACGAGGCGTGCGCGCTGATAAAAACCGAAATGAATTCAATGCCCACCGAGCTTGATGAAATTTCAAGAAAAATAATGCAGCACGAGATAGAAGAAACGGCGTTAAAGAAGGAAAAGGATAAGCTATCTGCCGAGCATTTAGAGAAGATAAAGAAGGAGCTGTCGGAACTTCGCAGCGAATTTTTGAGCATGAAGGCGAAATGGGAGAATGAAAAGCAGTCGATAGAAAAGGTTCAAAAAATCCGCGAGGAAATAGAAAAGACGAACTCGGAAATAGAGCAGGCGCAAAACAGCTATGACTTAACTCGAGCGGCAGAGCTAAAATACGGAAAGCTCCCAGAATTGCAAAAGCAGCTCTCGGAGGCGGAGGGAATTGCCGACAAGGCGGAGGAGAAAAACGTTTTGCTCAGAGACAAGGTGAGCGAGGAAGAAATTGCTAAAATAGTAGCGAGATGGACGGGAATACCTATCGCAAAGCTGATGGAGGGAGAAAGAGAGAAGCTCCTGCACCTTGGCGATATTCTTCATAGAAGAGTTATAGGTCAGGACGAGGCGGTAGAAAAGGTCTGTGACGCCATACTTCGATCACGCGCAGGAATACAGGACCCTCGTCGCCCGATTGGCTCATTTCTGTTTTTAGGTCCTACGGGCGTGGGCAAGACCGAGCTTGCGAAGGCGCTCGCCGAGGCGTTGTTTGACGACGAGCATAATATCATAAGAATTGATATGAGCGAATATATGGAAAAATATTCGGTATCGAGACTTATAGGCGCTCCTCCCGGATACGTCGGATACGACGAGGGCGGACAGCTTACCGAGGCGGTGAGAAGAAAGCCGTATGCGGTAGTCCTTTTCGACGAGGTTGAAAAGGCGCATCCCGACGTCTTTAACGTAATGCTTTCTATCCTTGACGACGGAAGAATTACAGACAGTCAGGGAAGAACAGTTGATTTCAAAAACACTATCATAATAATGACCTCGAATTTGGGCTCGGATATAATTCTTGACGGAATAAAGGAGGACGGCGATATAAGCGACGAGGCAAGAGAGGGCGTCTCTATGCTGCTCAAGCGTAGCTTCCGTCCGGAATTTCTGAACCGTCTCGACGAGATAGTATTCTATAAGCCGCTCACAAGGGAGAATATAAGCAGAATAGTTGATTTGCTCATTTCAGACCTTGAAAAACGCTTAAAAGAGAAACGCCTGAAAATAAACGTAACCGACAAAGCGAAGGAGTATATTATAGAGAGCGGATACGATATTACCTACGGCGCAAGACCGCTAAAGCGTTTTCTGCAGAGTAGCATTGAAACGCTTTTGGCGAGAAAAATCATATCGGAGGATATTTCCCCCGATACGACGATGATTGTAGATTATGAAAACGGAGCTTTAATTGTAAAATAATCGTTTGAATAAAAAAGCCCTATGGCGAGAGAATTTATCTCAGACCATAGGGTTTTTTAGCGATTTATTTAATTCGCTCTATCGTTTCTAAGAGATAATTTGAAAATTCCTTGCAGGTAGCGCCGTCACGGTTGCCCGTAACTACCACCTTCTTTTCGCTTTCCGTGCATATCTGCATAGCTTTACCGAGAATTTCTGCCGACCTTTGCATACCTATATGACGGAGGAGCATTTCGCAAGCTACGAAGATGCTTGAGGGATTTGCGTATTCTCCAATACCTTCCTCGATCATTCTCGGCGCGCTTCCGTGAATTGCTTCGAACATAGCGTATTCGTCTCCGATATTTGCGCTTCCCGCAGTTCCTACGCCGCCTTGAATTTGAGCCGCCTCGTCCGTGATAATATCACCATAGAGATTGGGAAGAAGAATAACCTCAAAGCTACTGCGTATCTTTTCGTTTATGAGGTTGGCGCACATTATATCAATGTACCATTCGTCTGCCTGAATTTCGGGATATTCCTTTGCAATTTCGTGGCAAATTTTGCTGAATTTTCCGTCGGTCTTTTTCATAATATTTGCCTTCGTCACTATTGAAACACGTTTTTTGCCGTTTTCACGAGCATATTCAAAGGCAGAACGCGCAATTCTCTTTGTGCCTGCGTCGGTGGTGACCTTGAAATCCATAGCAAGAGAATTTGGAATTTCAATGCCACGGCTTCCCAGAGTATATTCGCCCTCGGTGTTTTCTCTGAAAAACGCCCAGTCAATATTTAACTCGGGAATAGATATCGGGCGCATGTTTGCATATAAGTCAAGCTCACGCCGCAGAGAAACGTTTGCGCTTTCCATAGTTCCGCCGTTTGGCGTCGTCGTAGGTCCCTTCAAGAGAACGTCGCATTGCTTGATTTGCGAAAGAACTTCGTCGGGGAGCGCTTTGTTACACGCTAATCGGTTTTCAATGGTAAGACCTTCAATGGCTTTAATTTCTATCCTTTTGCTTTCAATTTCGTCTTCAAGCAAAACCTTCAGAAGCGCTTCCGCCTCTTTGCATATAATAGGGCCTATTCCGTCGCCGTAGCAGACGCCTATCGTAATTTTATTCAAATCAGAAAAGCTCTTGCGCTTCGGGGCGCTTTCCATTCTCTTTGCGCGCGCCAATTGCTCGGTCAAAAGCTTTTTAAAATGCTCTGTCGCTTGTTCGATATAGTTTTCCATAAAAAATCCTCTTAATTGCCGTTGGTTTTAGTGTATTTGAGAAGTCCGCCTGCCATAATAATAGCTATTTGTCTATCGGTGAAGGAGCAGGAAAGCTCAATTTTTTCTTTTCCGTTTACCGTAAGAGAGATATCTCCCATTTTAAGTCCTTCAAACAGGTTGTCGAGTGAAAGATCATCACCTTGGTTTAGCTTTTCGAAGTCGTCGGGATTCTTGAAGGTGAGCGGAATAATTCCCGCATTAATCAGATTTGCCGCATGAATTCGAGCGAAGCTTTTTGCAATTACCGCTTTAATTCCGAGATATAACGGAACGAGCGCCGCATGCTCACGGGATGAGCCCTGTCCGTAATTGCTTCCGCCGACGATAAAACCGCCTCCTGTCTTTTTTGCTCTTTCGGGGAATGTGGTGTCACATACGCCGAAGCAAAATTGCGAGAGATAAGGGATATTGGAACGGTAGGGAAGGATTTTTGCGCCTGCGGGCATAATGTGGTCAGTCGTAATATTGTCGCCAACCTTTAGAAGCAGAGGCGCGCAAATTGAATTTTCAAGAGGCGAGCTGTCGGGGAATTCCTTTATGTTAGGTCCTCTCTTTACCTCTAAGCTCTCGGCTTCAGCTTCCGATGCAGGCGCGAGAATTGCATTGTCGTTTATCTTGAATTGCTTCGGCATAACAATCTCGGGCATATCGCCTAAGGTACAGGGGTCTGTAATATATCCGGTAAGAGCCGCCGCAACCGCAGTCTCGGGAGAAACTAAATATACCTTGCCGTCGGCAGTACCGCTTCGTCCCTCAAAATTTCTGTTAAAGGTACGCAAGCTTACGCCGCTTGAATTGGGTGAGAAGCCCATACCGATACAAGGGCCGCAAGCGCATTCGAGAACTCTTGCGCCTGCCGCTATCATATCCGAGAGCGCTCCGCAATCTGCGAGCATAGTAAGTACCTGCTTCGAGCCGGGAGAAATCGAAAGACTGACCGAAGGGGAAATCGTTTTTCCATGCAAAAGAGCCGCAACCTTTAGCATGTCGTAAAGAGAAGAGTTAGTGCAGGAGCCGATACATACCTGGTCGACCTTAGTTCCCGCAATTTTTTCTACTTCAATAATATTATCAGGGCTATGTGGCTGCGCGATAAGCGGTTTAAGCGTTGAAAGGTCGATATCTATAACCTTGTCGTATACCGCGTCTGCGTCGCTTTCAAGCGGAATAAAATCTTCTTCGCGGCCTTCTGCCGCCAAAAATGCTCTCGTTATTTCATCGGAAGGGAATATCGAGGTCGTTGCGCCAAGCTCTGTTCCCATATTTGTAATAGTAGCGCGTTCGGGAACGGAAAGGTTTTTAATACCCTCGCCCCCCCATTCGATAATTGCGCCTACGCCGCCCTTGACGGAAAGAATACGTAATATTTCAAGACTGATATCCTTTGCGGTAACGAATTTGCGGAGCTTGCCCGTCAGGTTTACCTTATACATTTTTGGCATCGTTATGTAATAAGCGCCGCCGCCCATTGCAACCGCAACGTCAAGTCCCCCTGCTCCCATCGCAAGCATTCCTATTCCGCCGCCGGTGGGAGTATGGCTATCAGAGCCGATAAGAGTTTTTCCCGGCTTTCCGAATCTTTCTAAATGAACCTGATGGCAGATGCCGTTTCCGGGGCGTGAAAAATAGATGCCGTACTTATTTGCAACGCTTTGTATATACAAATGGTCGTCCGCATTTTCAAATCCGGACTGAAGTGTATTGTGGTCTATATATGCGACCGAGCGCTCCGTTTTTACACGGGGAATACCGATACTTTCAAATTCAAGATAAGCCATCGTTCCCGTGGCGTCTTGGGTGAGCGTTTGGTCGATTTTCAGCGCAATTTCGCTGTTTGGCGTCATATCACCTTCCAAAAGGTGCTCTTTTATGATTTTTTGTGCAATAGTAAGTCCCATATTTCTCCTTAATTTAAAACAGATGAATTTTTGAACAGGTTGTCCTTTGCATTTTTTATATGCTTGATGGTTAGCTTTTCAGCGAGGTCTGCGTCGTGCTTAAGAAGCGCCTCGTAGATTTCTCTATGCTCCATTACGGCTTTTTTAGCCCTTGAATGATTTTCGAGCGACGACTTGCGCTGCATTTGTATTTTGCGGTGGAGGGAAGCGAGAATATCCATAAGAGGAGCGCTGTTACTGCAATGATAAATAATATCGTGGAAGCTCGAGTCGACGTTTTTTAAATTGAGCGCATTGTTTTTTGAGGTATAGAATTCCTGTAAATCAAGAATTTCAGAGAGCTCGTCGAGCTGGCTTTGCGTGATATTTTCCGCCGCCCAGCGTGAAGCGAGACCTTCAATTTTCATTCTGATATCGTAAATATCGGACAAATCCTTTTCGCTTATTCCGAGAATTGTAATTCCTTTTCCCGATTCGGTGACGAGATTCTCCTGCTCGAGACGGCGTATCGCCTCACGTATAGGAGTACGGCTCACCTGAAATTCATTTGAAAGGGCGATTTCGGTGATAATATCACCCTGATGATATCTTCCTTCGAGAATATCGCCCTCTAATTTTTCGAATACCTTATCTGCTAATGATTCGTTTTTCATAAATTAACCTCTTCGTGGAAATTCACCGTTTGTTAATTCGGCAATCTTGGATTCTATTTCCATATCACTCATTACTGTTTGGCGTCCGTCCTCGTATTCGGCGTCCACCCACTCCTTGAGCTTTATTACGATAGGATCTCTCTTATCAATAGCTCTGTCGCCCTTAAGATCGTAGTTGCTGTTTATCCAATAGGCAATACCCGCAAGTCCCGAGGTTTTACTTATCGCTACGTAAGCAGGTCTGTTCAGTATAGTTTTGGTGTCGAAAATGTTATATATTTCCTCGTCCTTCAAAAGTCCGTCGGCGTGAATGCCTGCGCGTGTCATATTGAAGTTTTTACCGACGAAGGGTGTCATAGGCGGGATAACGTATCCCATTTCTTTTTCAAAATATTCAGCAATCTCTGTTATAACGGTGGTATCCATACCGTCGAGCGTGCCCTTTAGTGACGCATATTCAAATACCATAGCTTCAAGAGGAATATTACCGGTTCTTTCGCCAATTCCCAAAAGCGAGGTGTTGACGGCGCAAGCGCCGTAGAGCCAAGCGGTAGAAGCGTTTGCGACCGCCTTGTAGAAGTCGTTGTGTCCGTGCCATTCGATCATCTCCGAGGGCACGTCTGAATAATGCTGTAGACCGTATATAATGCCGGGAACGCTACGGGGAATGGCGACCTCCGTATAAGGAACGCCGTAGCCCATAGTGTCGCACGCCCTTATCTTAACGGGAATGCCCGCTTCCTTTGACATCTCCTGGAGCTTGTTTACAAAGGGCACGACAAATCCGTAGAAGTCGGCGCGCGTAATGTCCTCTAAATGACATCTCGGAACAAGTCCCGCTTCAAAGGCGTCGGAGATAGTAGCCATGTAATGATCGATCGCCTGCTTTCTCGTCATGCCCATTTTATGAAAGATGTGATAGTCAGAAGAGGAGACGAGAATACCCGTTTCCTTAATTCCCAAATCACGAACCAATTTAAAGTCCTCTCGGTTCGCTCTTATCCAAGTAGTAATCTCAGGGAACTTATATCCCAAGCTCATACATTTATCGACTGCCTCACGGTCTTTTTTACTGTAAATGAAAAATTCGGACTGACGGATAATTCCGTTAGGTCCGCCAAGCTTTGAAAGCAGCTTGTATAAATCTACGATATTCTTTACGGAGTACGGCTCTACCGATTGCTGACCGTCACGCATCGAAGTATCGGTAATCCAGATTTGCTTAGGCATATTCATAGGAACACGGCGGTGGTTAAAGGCGACCTTCGGCGTTTCCGAATATTTGTATATTTCTCTGTATAGGTTAGGCGAAGCCACGTCCTGCAGAGAATATTTGTATGCTTTTTGTTCAAGCAGATTGGTTTTGTTGGAAATTTCAATCATAAGTTTTGCTCCCTGTGTTTTATTGTATACAATTATACAGCAAAACATTTCTCTTGTCAATACAAAAGCAGATAAAATATAAAATATTTTATAAAAAACGCAAGTAGACAGGAAAAAGCGTATATCAAAGAGAAAATCAACTTTAATATACGCTTTAAATCTTTATACGCTTTAAATCTTTGCGGACGAGTGTGTGTTTAATAGCCCAAGCTCTCGCCCACGATTATAACCTTTATTCTGTTTTTCGGCTTGCATAATCTCGTCGCCACAAGATAAGAGCAGATACTGTCGCCCGACTTGCAATTTTCGCATTTTCCCGTTTTTTTGCAGGGAGTATCGATATCGAAGCGCTGAGCGTTTATAGGCGCGGCGGTGCTTCTCATTCTTGAGACGGCGGACGGCTCGTCTTTAACTATTTTGTTAATTCCAATAACTGCAATAACGTTTTTCGGACCGTATATCATAGAGGCGACACGGTTTCCCATTCCGTCTATATTGTATAAAATACCGTCCTGTGTAATAGCGTTTGAGCTTGTTAAAAAGAAGTCCGAGAAAAAATGCTCCCGCACGAAATCAGCTCTTTTTTCGGGTGGCGCTTCGTCTCTGTCATAGACGAGATAATCGCCGTTTTTCAGAGCGTCGGTCAAGCCGATATCACGAATTGTCATAGAGCCGCCCCAAGTGACACTCGATTTTTCAGGAATTAATGAAAGCGCGGTTTTTACTGCGCTTTCAGAAGTTTCGCAATAATAAGCGTCAAAGAAACGCTCTTTTAAAGCTTTCACGACCTGCTCGCCGAGCAGACAGTTTCTGACTTCAATTGGAGATTCGGGCATAATTCAATTACGCCTTGCCAACAGAGCCGAAAAGCTCCATTTTTTCTTTTACGGTCGCCTTAATTGCCTCTACGCCGGGGGCGAGAAGCTTGCGAGGGTCGAAGCCCTTGCCTGAGAGATCCTTGCCCTCCTCGATATACTTACGTACCGCTGCGGTAAAGGTCAATTGGCACTCTGTATTTACGTTTATCTTAGAAACGCCGAGCTCTATCGCCTTCTTTATCATATCGGCGGGAATACCCGTTCCGCCGTGGAGAACGAGGGGCATTGCGCCCGTTTTCTTTTGAACAGCGTCCAAGGTCTCAAAGGAAAGTCCCTGCCAGTTTTCAGGATATTTTCCGTGTATATTACCGATACCTGCCGCAAGCATTGTGACGCCGAGGTCTGCTATCATTTTGCATTCGTCGGGATCTGCGCATTCGCCTGCGCCGACAACTCCGTCCTCTTCGCCGCCGATAGCGCCTACCTCTGCTTCAAGAGAGATGTTCTTCTCGTTCGTAATACGGACGAGCTCTTTGGTTTTTGCGATATTTTCGTCGATAGGATAATGAGAGCCGTCGAACATAACGGAAGAGAAGCCCGCTTCGATACAAGCGAGAGCCGCCTCGTATGAGCCGTGGTCAAGGTGAAGCGCGACGGGCACGGTAATATTCAAGGTCTTGAGCATTCCGTTGACCATTCCAACGACGGTATTATATCCGCACATGTATTTTCCGGCGCCCTCAGAAACTCCGAGAATAACAGGTGAGTTAAGCTCTTGCGCAGTCAAAAGAATTGCCTTCGTCCATTCAAGGTTGTTGATATTGAACTGACCTACGGCGTAATGACCTTCCTTCGCTTTTTTGAGCATTTCCTTTGCTGATACTAACATAATGTAACCTCCGTAATTTTAAAACTTTAAATACTTACTCTATAATTATATAACATAATAAAAAAAGGTGCAATAGTAAAAATCAAAAAAATCAAAAAATTTTTACTTTTTTCGATATAAATTACGCTTTTTTCTAACCTATAATACATTATTATCGCTCATTAAACTTTTAATATTCTCTTGACAAACAAAATCCTTTTTGTTATAATCAAATCACAATAAAAACGAAATGAGGTTCTATCATGAAAACAGCATTTATCCGTCTTTCTACAATTCAGGACGTTCGCAATTTCGTTGAGATAGTTAACGCAACCGAAATTGATATCGACTTGTCCTCCGGCAGATACGTAGTAGATGCAAAGTCAATTATGGGTATCTTCAGTCTTGACTTGCTTAATCCTATAAAGCTTACGGCGCATTGCGATAATTGCAAGGAATTGTTTGATAAGCTTAAGCCCTTTATTGTAGAGGAATAATTCTGAATTTATCGAATTGTATAAAAAAGAAATCTCTCAATTTTGAGAGATTTCTTTTTTATTACGCCTTTATTGTGGGCGCTTTTTCCTTTACCTTATAGAAATCCAAAATAGGAATTAATATCAAGGCGGTAAGCCCGGCGGTAAATCCGCCGTTGTATAGAACGAAGCCGCCGTGAATAGCAGAAGTCGACGAACAGATAATTGCGCTCGTGAGTCCTGCTAAAACGCCCATTTTAAATCCGTATTTTCCCGAGAAAGGACAAAGCCCCGTAGCGAAGGCGAGCCCGTTTATGTATGATTGAGAGGAAAGAGACCAGGGCATTTCTATTTTGCAAATCGTGCAAATTATAAGGATAAACATATAGAATATCAAATAACCTAACATAATAGGAGATACGTTTTTCGGATTTTGTCCCGATGAAGAGAAGGTAAGCGCCGCGATAGTAACACCGACGGACGGCCCCGTATATCCCACGCCTTGCGTCAAAAGGAAAATCAAATTAAAGCAAATAAGAATCATAAATCCGTAAACGCCTATGTTTATAAGACAGTCTGGCATTCCGAAATGCTTTGCAAAATCTACGTTGTGTCCCGAGCTGTAAAAGATATCACGGTATCCCTTGGTCGTTCTGCCGTTTAGTATGTACCCGAAAATTATAGATATAATGAAGATTATAGTGAAAAATACCGACATGAAAATAATGAAGAAGCTGTCGTTTTTATCGTATAAGGGATTTTGCGCTATAATATGTGTAGGAGCTTCAATTCCAAAGGTTTTATACATAAGGGCGTATACGAACAATCCGAAAAGTCCGATAGAGAGACCTGCTTTATAGAGGTTAAATCCACGGTGCATCCTCGTCGTGCCGGGGAGCAGGGCAGGGACGATAAAGCCGGAGGCGATTGCAAAAGCAATAGAAAGTAAAACTCCGAGCAGTGAAATTTGAGTTCCGCCTATTAAAAGCTTGTCCCCTAACGGATATCTGAAGATAAAATCGCTGACGAAGGGGGCAAGAGAGGTGGAAAACATCGCTATGTGAATATTTTCTGATATTTTTCGTTTGGTAACTAAACAAAACAGAAAAACACCGAAAAAATTAGGCAGCATATTTAAAATGTTTAAGCCGTAAAAGCAGTGCGCTACGACGAGGAAATATCCCGCAAGGACGCTTGACGTGGACTTGGCGCGAGTAAGAAGAACCATAAGGTTGCAAAAAAGTCCGCATATTCCGGCATTGAAAAGAGTAGCGCCCATACCACCCAAATGGAAATAGTCGGTTATAAGATTTGCAGGTGAGGTTAGTATAACCGAAAAGCCACCCCAAAAGTCTCCCCATTCTCCTCGCAACGTGGTCGCAATAGGGGACGCAATAAGAAAGGAAAGAGACCAAAAAAGCGAGTAGAAAAAGGTTATTTTACTGTTTAAGGGATATTCTTCCTTGTCATAAGGAATACCGAGCTTTTCAAGCTCTGTCTCTTGAATTTTATCTATTGAAAGTTCCATAAGCTATCTGACTGCCCCAATTAATATTTTAATACGTTTTCGTTCGTTTCGTTATAATTTTCAATATACTCAAGTAATTCGTCGGCAGAAGCAAATATTTTATATACGTCTTTACATTCCTGCTTCATAAAGCCGTACTTAACTACGCTGCATAGCAGCTCCTCGAGCTTATCGTAATATCCGTTTACATTGAATATTACTATCGGCTTGTTGATTTGCTGAAGCTGCTTTAAGGTCAGAACCTCAAAAAATTCTTCGAATGTTCCAACCCCGCCCGGAACGATAACAAAGGCGTCAGACGTATCTTCCATAAGCTTTTTTCGCTCCGACATAGTTTCGGTAAAGATGAGCTTTCCGCTATCCTTATATAGAATATCTCCAATGTCAAAAAAACTCGGAGCGATTCCGATAATTTCTCCGTCTTTTTCTGCAAAGCCCCTTGCCGCAGCCCCCATTAAGCCGTGAGCACCTCCGCCAAAAACGAGAGAGTGCTTTTTTTCTGCGGCTTTGCGTCCAAGCTCCGTTACTTCAGAAAAATAAATACCGTCAATATCGTCGCTCGAAGCGCCGAAAATGCAAATTCTCATTTAACATACCTCATATATAATATATAAGCAATTATATCATATGAAGTCCTTTTTTTCAATATTTAATCGAATTTTATTTAGGTTTTCCAGAATGTTATCTGATATTTTTTCTATATATTTCTTGTCAAAATTTGAGTTTAGAAAATCTGAATATTCCTTAAAGGTATACGGCTCCTTTATTTCCTTGAAAATACAATCTGAATTTAATTCCCCGTTTTTTGCAGCGCCTCTTATCTCTGAGTATATATCTGAGCATTTTGTGTCGTAGGAAATCGAAATGAAGGGAACCTTTGCAAGAATAGAAAAAATCATAAGGTGCATTCTCATGCCGGAAGCGAACGCAGAATTTTTGAGCAGATAAACGACGTCGGATGCGCAGACGACCTCTTGTAAAACGCCAATGCCCGCGGCGTATAATATATCTCTTGTAATTTTTTCGTCCTTTTTTTTATGCATAGTAATAAATACGGGGAAGATATTATACTCTTTATATAATTTTTTAATAGCCGCAGAAAAATCATTAATAAACCTTTTTCTTTCTCTTCTCGGCTCTCGGAGCGCAAAAACAGCGTATTTCTTATCTTCGAGGTAGGAAAATTTGTATGAAAGATATGAATTGTCATTATCTTCATATAAAAATACGATATCACAAGCGCTTGAGACCGGTGTGTTTTCTGAAATTTCCTTTATGAATTTTGCGTCGTTTTCCGTCCTGACAATGACCTTTTCGCAGCAAGCTAATACCTCTTTTACAAAATTTAGCGGTTTCTTTCCGTGTAGCTCCCCGATTCCGCAGGAATAGCAGAAGCATTGAGCGCCCATTTTCTTTGCGTACTTCAGCATGTTTCCGTAATAATATAATGAACGGTTGCTCGTTTGGTTTTGCAGTAAATTTCCGCCCCCAAGCAGAAAGCAGTCACATTTTTTGATGGCTTTCTTTACTTTAAAAAAATTGTATCGGTGTATAGCGTATATACCGAATTTTTTCATAGTCCTTTTTGGAGATTTTGATAAAACGGTTATGTCGCTTATCCTTTGTCGTCGCAGCTCTTTAATAGTTTCTTTGAGTGTTGTTTCGTCGCCTATATTATCGTAGCCGTAATAACCGCATATAACGACCGAAGGGGAATAGGGTATTTTAACAACGCTTTCATAGAGAGAAAGGGCGTCGTGCGCCATTCTCTTTACAGAATACAGCTCCTTTACAAATTTTCTGTTTGCTTTTCCTAAGCTTTTGCATTTTTCTGGTTTTATCAGCAGTTCGCAGATATCTTCAAAAAGGGTTTTATTATTTAAAGGTTTTGAGCTTCTGCAACAAAAATTAGACAGAACTGCCTTTTCTGAATTTTTTGCGTCAAAAATTCCTTCATATCCCTCGTCCCCTGATAAGATAACGGGATAAGAGCAGGACATCGCTTCAAGGGCGGCTCTTGAAACACCGACAAAAATTCCGCTATTTTCGGAAAGAAAGGCGTCTATATCAGTTCTCTTGCCGTGTATATGAATTATTTCACGGCCGCATATCTTGTTTGCCTCGCTTGCCTTTTCTCTGATTTCTTCTTCACAATCTCCGCCACCGACGATATCAATTGTAATATCGTCGGATATTTCTGCTATTTCTGGCGCTATATCAATTAAGGCAAAAGCAGTTTTAGCTCTGCCGCTGTCGAGACGGCTTATGTGAATAATTTTATTCTTATAAACGGGCGTGTCTGATTTTTTAAATTTCATCGTATCAATGCCGTTTACCGTCACTTTAATGTTTTCGGGGAAGATTTTATAGTTATCTATCAAATAGTTTTTTATATCGGCGCTTACCGCCAGAGATTTTTCACCCCAACGAGTGAGTGCCTTCTGCGGCTGCTTTAATGAAAACACCCAGTGAGACGTGGTTACGAAGGGGATAGATAGTTTTTTAGATATAATCGAGCATATAAAAGCGGGCAGTCGCGCATGAGCGTGTATAACGTCAAATTTTTCTTCCTTTAGAATTTTAAATAAGCCCCTATATGCGCTTATTAGTTTTTTAGGGTTCTTTGAGTTTAAGGGAAGAGAATAATGTCTTATCTTTTCCCTATCTAATTCCTTTGTATAATCTCCCCCGTCAGATACGACGCAAACCTCGTTTTTCATTTTATATAGCTCTCGCGAAAGCTCTAATATATGCGTTTCTGCTCCCCCTATATCAAAAGAGGATGTAACCATCATTATTTTCATAAATTCCTCGTTTAGACAAATTTATCTGTAAAAAACACAATCCCCTGACAGTGTAAGTAACTCTTGTTACTTGACATTATCAGGGGAAATGTGTATAATATTAAAGGAGAAATTATACAAGCGCTACGTCGGCGCTATCCTCGTCCTCGGACTCTTCTGCCGCTACCAATTGCACATTATAGGCATCAATAACTGCAGCTTCGAGTTCTGCTCTGAATTGAGCATTGATTGGGTGAACGATATCACGATATGTGCCATCAGCGTTCTTGCGAGAAGGCATAACAATGAAATATCTCTCACGCGCATAAATTACTTTTATGTCATGTACTGCTAAAGCATCATCAAAAGTCACCGACACAATGGCCTTCATCGGCCCTTCGTCAAAAAATTTTCTGATCTTGATATCGGTAATCTGCATTAAATTTGTCCTTTCATGAAAGTTATATATAGTAACTTTGTATAGTATATCGCTAAATTGTTAACAATATACAAAATTTTATAATAATATTTTGTTAACAACTTAAATAAATGTCAACCAAAAACGAGCATTTTCGATAAAAGAGGTGATAAACGTGTCTATAAAGAACACAACTTATACTGCAACGCAAATTTCAGATATGATAAAGGATAAAAAAAGCATATACTTTATTGGCATAGGTGGTGTAAGTATGTCCTGTCTCGCGCTTATGACACAAAAGCTCGGATATAGAGTAGGTGGCTCGGACAGAGTTGCATCTGCTGCCACAAGAAAATTAGAAGAACAAGGTATTTCAGTAAATTATAATCATTTCCCGAATAATATTATTTCCTATGACGCTGTAGTTTATACAGTGGCAATAGCGGAGGATAATCCTGAATATCTGGCAGCAGAGAAAAGAAATCTCCCGCTTATTTCCCGCGCTGATTTTCTCGGGTATCTGATGACGCATTACCAAAATAGAATAGCTATTTCAGGTATGCACGGAAAAAGCACGACGTCATCTATGATTTCCGAGATTTTCTTAGAGGCGAAAAAGGACCCTACAATTGTATTGGGCGCAGAGCTGCCGATTATAGACGGTTGCTATCGTGACGGCGGAAGTGAGTACTTCATTTTTGAGGCGTGCGAATATATGGATTCATTTCTTTCCTTCTATCCTACAATAGAGGTCATATTAAATATTGAATTGGATCATACCGATTTTTTTGCAGACCTTCTGGCAGTGAAAAAATCCTTTTCAAATTATCTCTCTATTGACAGTAATAAAGCAGTCGTAATAAATGCCGATGACGATAACGTTATAAATGTTGCAGAGGGCTATAACGGCAGAAAAATCACCTTTTCTGTGCGTGATAAAAATGCCGACTTCTTTGCAGACGACATCACGTATAATGAAGGGAAGCCGTCCTATGAGCTTTATTTTAAAGGAAAAAAGCAGGGCAGAATATCACTCGGCGCTTACGGCGAGCACAATGTTGCAAATTCTCTTGCCGCCTCGGCTGTTGCGTATGAGTTTGCTGTTCCGTTTGTGGCTTTACAAAAGGCGCTCGCTGATTTTGGAGGCGCAAGGCGAAGAATGGAAAAAAAGGGTATACTGAATGGCGTCAGTTATTTTGAGGATTACGCCCATCATCCTACCGAAATTGAAGCCACTCTTTCTAGCGCGAGAAAGCTGACCGATAAAAACGTGTGGTGTATATTTCAGTCGCATACATATTCCCGTACTGCCGAGCTGTACGACGATTTCCTGAGGGTTTTGAGATTATCAGACAGAAGTATCATACTTGATATTTATCCTGCGCGGGAGACCGATACGAGAAAAATGAGCGGTGTGAGAATGGCGCGCGACATAGGGGAGAGCGCAGTATATGCAGACAGCTTTTCTTTTGCTGCCGAGTATGTGTTAAAAAACGCAAAGGAAAACGATATTGTAATTGTTATGGGCGCAGGCGACGTATTTCACGTATTTGATTATATAAATTTCTGCAAAGAATAATATAAAGCGAAAAGGGGCTGTCTCATTAAGATAGCCCAAAAAAGAAAAAAGCGGCAGCTTTTTACCGTAAAAGGTATTGAGCTGCCGCTTGCTTTATTGTATAATTTAATTGCTACAAAAAATCCACAAGAAAGCGAGATAATTATACAACA
>JAZNBK010000040.1:0-3601 GCA_045587025.1 Eubacteriales bacterium | reverse complement strand
GGAACGAGTGCAAGCACCATTACGAGAACGAGCAGAACTGAAAGCAATTTTGATCTGAATTGTGTTTTCATTTTCTTTTCTCCTTTTCTGAAAGTGTTAAACCGCGGCAGCCGTGGCGAGCTTCACTCTTTCCAGTAGCTCTATAAATTTCGGCTTGCCCTTTACCGTCTGACGGATGCAGTTTCCGTCAAATTCAACCCTCACCTGTCCGGGCAAGGTGTGAGCTTCACCTCTTTCGTCGTAAAGCTCCATGTAGAAGTACCATACCGCAGTATCGAGGTTTTTGTGCTTTTCGGGGCAGAAGAATTTGATCACTCGCTCGGATCGCTTCAGCTCAAAAAGCAAATAATCCCTGTCGCTGTTTTCGGGTACGGTGAAGATTGGGAAATCCTTTTCAAACATCAACGAAAAGGATTCGCTTGGCTCGTTGATCAGCAGAAAGTCGGTTTCGGGAACATTCTCGTTGATGAGATATTCGAGACCTCTTTCCACGGGGAATTCAAACCTGCCAAAAAGGATGCTTTTTTCGGTCACATTTCACCACCTCCAAGTTATTCGATATTACTATCTGCCTATATTATACCATAATCCTTTTGATTTTCACTACACCCCTTAGGGGTGAAAATTCAAAATTTAGGGGTGAAAAAGGGGTGAAATTTCAAAAATTAGGGGTGAAAAAAGGGTGAAAGCCGTAATTTAGGGGTGAAGAAAGGGTGAAAGAGCCATTTTTGAGACAAAAAAGGACGGTGTTTGAATTCCACCGTCCTTTGTAAACCTTTGTTTGCTTTTTTGATGTCATTTCTTGAGAAGAAGCGCGAACAATTCCTCTCGGTTGCTTACGCCGAGTTTGGAATAGAGCGTTCTCGTATAGGTCTTGACCGTATTCTCCGAAAGGCATACACGCTCGGCAATTTCACGTCGTTTCTTATTGTCGAGTATGAGTTCGAGAATTTCTCTCTCACGAGGCGCGAGAGATTCTCCGTTTTTAACAAATTTCAATACTTTACCGATTTTAATGTTCATCGGCATCGTGACGATATCGATTCCAAGCTGCTCTTGCTCGGCAGGCGTGAACGTGGGAACTGCGCTCTTATGAACGTAGTCTTGAAGCATCAGCCACTCAATGAGGAAACCGCCTGCGCTCATAAGGTATGTAACCGAAAGGAATTCCACATCCCAAGGGATAATCTTGCCGAAGCACCACATGGCGATATTGCCAAGCACGTTCAAGAGCATTCCGCAGGCGTGCTTTTGCGATGCGCTCTTATGTTGACCGAGCGATAAACCGATTACGGTTATCATTCCGACGAAATAAAGAATAATGTATATGAGGTTTATCGGGTGCAAAACTCCGTATTCCTTATGGAGAACGGTTGCTCCGTCAACCTTTTCTATCGTTGCGCTTGTATAGTACCAATCGAGATAGCCCGTAGTGCAGATAATGGCGAACATAATTACCGCCACGCCGATCAACACACCAAGCACCCATTTCTTGTAGGTGTATCCGCAGAGCTTCGAGATCAGCATGAACATACACAAGGGGATCAGAACTTGTCCGAGGTATGTAATCTTATTGGCAAAGAGCGCGAATTCTACCGTGTTTGAAAATGCTATCAAGGTATACCCGAGGTTGACTACTGCTACGCAAGCGAACAAAAATAACAGCCACGGCTCGTTCTGCTTTTTACGCACGAACAGAAAGTATAATGGTAACAGTGACAGCGAAAGCAAAAACAACGCTCCATATGTCCATTGCATATAGTCACACCTCCTTTGACGATAGTTTCGCATTATAAATAGTTGATTATATTATTATAGCATATAAATGTGAATAAATCAAGGTGTTTTGACTCATTTGTGAGGATTCGTGTCAAAAAATCGGCATCGGATTTTTCACCGATCCCTTTTTCGTTAAATGTAAACTATGAGATTTTTGCCCGATTTCACCCACTCGACGATGTATTCCGCAGCTGCCTTGTAGCTTTCCATCTTCTTTTTGCTGATATCGCTGATGAAGGTTTCAAGAATAAAACGCTCGTTTTCACGTTCTTGATCGCTGACGACGGTTATCGTCTTTTCAAGTATAACATAGGCGTACTCTCGCGCATATTCGTCGAGAATACGGTTATACGTCTTGAGGTAGTCGACGTTCTCTAAAAGCTCCTTATGCGCCATAATGTATAAAGCGGCGTGCTTTTTTCTTTCTTCATGCCGTTCATCTCGGTCATAGGCGAATGGAGCATCGGGATCGTAGAACTCATCCGATTCTTTTCCTCGGTAGTACGTTCCGTCCTGCGGATCTTCGTCGTACAGCTCCATTATGTCCTCATCGTATCTGTTGATAAATCTCATATGTTCCTCTCAATAGCACTTATCCTTTCAATGCTTTTTCTGCCGTCTTTCGGCTTCTTCCTCGGCAAGCACTGCTTCGTGTACTTCCTTGGTGTATTCGCCGTCGTCGTAGCACATCAATACGAGGTAGAACATAACTCTCCATTCCTCGTTACGCTCCGTGCTCGGTCGATATAAGTCCATTTCGTTTTGTTGTACGTAGTAGGTTGCTCCTTCGCTCTTTGCTTCAAGCGCGCACATAAAGTCCACAAAATAGGCAGCATCCTCGCGTGTATATTTCGGTGTTGCCCTCAGTCGATGCTGTATCTGTATCTCTCTTACGGCATCGTAAACCTCTTGATTGTTGTTAGCGTTCAAAACGTCGGGGTGCGCTTTTAGATACACCATAATGCGCCACGCGAAATGGCGGTAATTCTGTGCCAAACGGTATTTTCTTTCGGCTTCATTCATCTCTTTCTTCTTCATCCTCGGCAAGATTGATTACCTCCTTTTCAAGCTTTTTCGCATATTTCAGCGCGGTGTATGCGCCGCCTTCCTCACGCTCCACGTAGCAGATAAAGAGGTCGGCTTGCTCCACCATCCAACGGTTGCGCTTCGTGATAGCCCCCTTCGGGTGGGTGTGCCCGATACATTCGGGTATCATCACGTTGTCGTAATATTCCTCGTAGTATTCCATATCCTTTTCGGGGTACGGGAGCACACAGATAAACTCATTGTTCGCCTTACCCATAGTGTTTTGTACGCTTTTGACTACTATGACAAAATTGCATTTAATTTTCGAAAATGGTGTCTAAAAAGAGAGAAAAAGGAGATTTAATTTGAATTTTTTATCAATCTATGGTAAAATGTTTGTATAAAAATTGGTACTTAAAGGTGTATCTTTACAAACCATAGTAATCAAGTCATCCAGTAATGGGTGGCTTTTTTAAACAAAACAAATGAAGGAACATTTTGTTATAATGTTCTTATTCATAGGAGGTTAGTTATGAAGTATGGTTATGTAAGAGTATCAACACAAACACAAAATATCGCAAGACAAATGGAAGAAATGTATAAATTAGGACTTACTGATGATGTTATTTTTGTTGATAAGCAAAGTGGTAAGGACTTTGATAGAACTAGTTATAAAATACTAAAGTCTAGACTAAAACAAGGTGATCTACTAATCATCAAATCAATCGATAGGTTAAGTCGTAATTACGATATGATTATTAATGAGTGGCAAGATATAACAAAGGTTATTGATGCT
>JAZNBK010000039.1:0-30827 GCA_045587025.1 Eubacteriales bacterium | reverse complement strand
GATTTTGCCGATCCTCTTTTCGTCATACTCATTTTAGCCTCAAAACGAGGTTTTTTCTATTTTGCAAGCCTTTTTTCTTGAAGGCACAGAAAAAGAGCTGCCTCAAACACTCTTAAACTCGCATTTGAGACAGCCCCTTTTTTCTTTTATAATATCATTATCCTCCTATATTTTTTCGCATTTATTCATAAGGACGCTTGTATCACAATATAATATAGCAGAAAGAAGTCATATTAGGAGGATAAAAAATGACAAGCACAAGCATCTATCAAGATATTGCCGAGCGAACCGGCGGAAATATTTACATAGGAGTTGTAGGTCCGGTCAGAACAGGTAAATCAACGTTTATTAAAAAGTTTATGGAAGCGGCTATTATCCCAAATATTGAAGACGAAAGAGAAAAAATAAGGGCGATAGACGAAATGCCTCAATCTGCGTCAGGAAAAACGGTAATGACAACAGAGCCAAAATTCGTACCCGACGAGGCGGTCAAAATTACTCTCGACGACAGCATTTCCTTTAAGGTGAAAATGATTGATTGCGTGGGCTACATAGTACCTGAAGCGCTTGGTCAAATAGAAAACGGACTTCCGAGAATGGTACATACTCCCTGGAGCGACGAGCAGCTTCCCTTCAAGGAAGCGGCAGAGCTTGGTACTAAAAAGGTAATACACGACCACTCAACGATAGGTATGCTCGTAACTACAGACGGAAGCATCGGAGATATACCGCGCGAAAGCTATATCGAGGCAGAGGAAAGAGTGGCGAACGAGCTTTCTATGCTGAACAAGCCGTACGCTATTATTTTAAACTCCGCAAATCCTTCCGATGAAAATGCCATTGCGCTCGCTTATGAACTTGAAAAAAAATACAATGCCCCCGTCGCATTAGTGAACTGCTTGGAATTAAATTCAGAGGACATCGGTCATATCATAGAGCTTGTTTTAGACGAATTCCCGATAACAGAACTTACATTTTCTTTGCCTGAATGGATAAACGCCCTTCCGAACGACCATGCGCTTCGCAAAACAATTCTCAAATTTGTGGACGAAAGTGCGGATAATATCTTTAAAATGGGCGATGTAAAGCGCATCCAGAACAACTTAATAGCGTTCGATGAGCTTGAGAGATGTTACGCAAGCGATATAAACGCAGGTAACGGAAAAGCAACTCTTACGGTAGAATTACAAAAAGAGCTATATTACAAAATAATAAGCGAGCTTACAGAGCTTGATATCTTAAACGAAGGCGAGCTTCTGTCACTCGTAAAGGAACTTGCCGAGATAAAGAAAAAATATGAAAAGGTAGCCGAAGCGCTCACAGATGTTTCTGAAAAGGGATATGGAATAGTTATGCCTGATATCGACGAGCTACGTCTGCAAGAGCCGAAAATTATGAAGCAGTCGGGCGGATATGGCGTAAAATTAAAGGCGTCCGCGCAATCTATCCATATGATAAAGGCGGAAATAGAAACGGAAATAAATCCTATCGTGGGAACGGAACAGCAATCCGAGGAGCTTATAAAATATATGCTCGAGGAGTTTAACGAGGACCCGAGAAAGATTTGGGAATCGAATATGTTCGGTAAAAGCTTATACGAGCTTGTAAACGAAGGGCTTCACAACAAGCTTGAGCATATGCCCGAGGAATCCCGCCAAAAGATAGCGGAAACGCTCGAACGCATTATAAACGAAGGAAGCAGCGGACTTATCTGCATTTTATTGTAACCGTCTGCGTATACAGAGACGTAAAGCTTGAATTTCTAATATAAGCCGAAAGAAATGCTTTTAATGCAATTCTTTCGGCATTTTTTTCAGAAAAGCATTGACAAATAAATGTTGGTAAAGTATAATTAGTTATACAAATCATACTTTTGTGGAGAGGGAAAATGAAAATATTAAGTGAAAAATACGCATGGTCTGTGACCGTAGGAGAAAAAGGACAGATAGTTATTCCGAAAAAGGCGCGTGAAATTTTTGAAATCAAGCCGGGTGACTCTCTGGTCCTTCTCGGAGATAAAAAAAGAGGTCTTGCTATACCGCCGAAATCGGCGTTTGAACTCTTTTCACACATTATATTTGACGAAGAGGAAAAAGATGAAAATTAATATCAAAAGAGAACGAAGATAAAAATTCTTTCTGCTCTTCTTTTGGGAGGTTTTATGAACGCAATAGAAATTAAAAGCTTAACAAAAAAATATAATAATACCACAGTTGTCAACAAATTATCTCTAGATATTCCTAAGGGAGAACTGTTCGCTCTGCTTGGTGTCAACGGCGCAGGAAAGACCACTACCGTCAAAATGCTTTCCTGTCTATTAAGCGCCACCGAGGGCGACGCCGTTCTGCTCGGAAAAAGCATAATTTCAGAGCCAGACGAGGTAAAATCCTTCATAGGCATTTCTCCGCAGGAAACGGCGGTTGCAATGGGACTCACTACGCTCGAAAACCTCGAGCTTATCTGCGGTGTTCACGGCTTTAACAAGGAAAAAACGTCATCTAAAATAAAAGAATTGACAGAGGAATTTAATCTCTCAAAAATTATGAATGTAAAGGCGTCTAAGCTCTCGGGCGGTTGGCAAAGACGCCTCAGTATAGCAATGGCTCTTATCGGCGAGCCGAAAATTCTCTTTCTCGACGAGCCGACGCTCGGGCTCGACGTAATTGCGCGGAGCGAGCTCTGGGAAACCATAACGGCGCTAAAGGGAGAAACCACGATTATTCTCACTACGCACTATATGGAGGAGGCGGAAGCGCTTTCTGACCGTATCGGAATTATGAAAGACGGAAGTTTAATAGCCGTCGGAACCGCAAATGAATTAAAGGAGCGAACAGGTGAGGAAAAGTTCGAGGGCGCCTTTATCGCTCTCGTAAGGGGGGCAAAGGAATGAAAATGCTTGCGTTTGCAAAGAGAACGTTAAAAGAAATTTTACGGGACCCTTTAACCCTTATTTTCGGACTTGGATTTCCCGTCGTACTGCTACTGCTGCTCTCTGCCATTCAGGCAAATATTCCCGTCTCTCTTTTTGAGATAAATAATCTCGTCCCGGGAATAACCGTTTTCGGTCTTTCGTTTATGTCTCTGTTCTCGGCGAGCTTGATCGTCAAGGATAGAGAAAGCTCATTTCTCACACGGCTCTACGCTTCGCCTCTGCGGGCGTATGATTTTATTCTCGGATATACCCTGCCAATGATCCCGATTGCGATAGCGCAAGCCGTCTTTTGCTATATTATCGGCTTGCTTTTGGGAATGAAAATAACGGTTAATATTATTTACTCGATATTATTTATTATTCCTGTTTCGATTTTCTTTATCGGGCTCGGCTTGCTTTTAGGGAGCGTTCTTAATCAAAAGCAGGTGGGCGGAATATGCGGAGCTTTATTAACCAATCTTACCGCGTGGTTTTCGGGGGTTTGGTTCGAGCTCGACCTTGTGGGAGGCGTTTTCAAAAAAATTGCGACAGCGCTGCCCTTCTATCACGCAGTACAGCTCGAGCAATTGATTCTCGCAGGAAATTTCAAAGCTTTTTTCCCGCATCTGCTATACGTTCTCGCCTATCTTGCCGTTTCTATATTCATAGCTGTATTTCTATTTTTAAAACAAATGAAAAAATAAAAACCGAATAAAAAAAACGGAGGGGATTTCAATTTGAAATCCCCTCTATTCTTTACTTCTCTATTATTTCTAAAAGAAAATCGCAAAAAATCTTTTCCGTTTCTAAAAGCGGAAGGTCGTTTACGAAATAATGGTCGTATGAATAATTCTCGACCAAATCGTCCGACTCGTTTCCGTATGCTCCGCTTCGCGCGCTTTCAAAGCGTTTTCCGCCCCTTATAAGCAGAGTAATTGCCGCGCCGCCTGTCTTTTCCACAAATTTTTTAATTTCCTCGCCTTCTCTTATATGGACGAACATTATTTCCTCGTCGGAATTCAAGAAGGAAAGGTATTCCTTATATATCCAATCCGTCGGAAAATCATTGAACTCGGTAGTCAGACGCTTCAAGTCGGAAAGAAATTTTCTTGCTCTGTCGCTTTTTTCGCCGTTCCAACCGCACTGCATTGCAATTTCCTTTATGGGAGTAATTGAAGAGACGTTACGAACCTTAAACCTGCTCGCCGCCATTTCACACAAGGTGTCCTTACCTACTCCGCCGCTTCCGTTTATTACGATTACTGTTTTTTTCATTTCACAATTCCTTTTTTCGCATAAAGCTCTATTCGTATTATACTACTTTTTAACTGTTAAGTCAACAAATAATATTTTGGTTTTTATTTACTTTTTTATTTTGATATGATATAATTATTTATATCTTGTTAAGGAGAAATAATATGAATAAAAAGCTTTTTGCAGTATTGAACGGAACTGAAATAAACGAATATATTTTGAAAAATGAATATTTAGAAGCTCATATTTTAAATTACGGCGGAGTTCTAAAAAATCTGATTTTTAATAATACCGAAGTTGTGTGCGGTTTTGACACCTTGGAGGACTACATCAAGGATACCTCGTATCAAGGCGCGCTTGTCGGAAGATACGCAAACAGAATTCGCGGCGCCGAATTTACTCTTAACGGAAAAAAATATAAAATCGGAGCAAACCAAAATAAAAATCATATTCACGGCGGATTTGAGGGATTCAACAGAAAAATCTGGAATGTCGAAAACGTCTCCGACACTTCAATTACGCTCTCTCTTTTCAGCCCCGACGGAGACGAGGGCTTCCCCGGAAATTTAAACGTATCCGCTACGTATGAGCTTTGTGGCTCTGCCCTTTCTATCAGCTACGAAGGAAAATCCGACGCAGACACGGTTCTCAATATGACGAGCCACGGATATTTCAATCTGAACGGCTGCGGAAACGGCACTATACTTTCCCATGAAATTAAAATTAACGCCGACCAATATACAGAGGTAGACAGCGAAATGCTTCCCATAGCGCGCAGAAACGTCGAGGGAACCGCATTTGACCTCAGAAGCTTCACTAAAATCGGAAAGTGGGTTAGCGAGGATTTCTCGGGATATGACCACAATTTTGTTATAAAAGATCTTCCAAAGGAAAATATTGCGGGCTTCTCTCTCCCTAAAATTGCAGAGGCAACGAATGGTCTGATTTCAATGTCGGTTTACTCGGATCAGAGTGGCGTTCAATTCTACATAGGAACTTGTCTCGACGGTCTTCCCTTGTTCAGAGGTAACGCCCAAAGAGTAAACTACGGGGCCTTCTGCCTTGAAACTCAGTTTGAGCCGGACAGCCCTAATCACAACGAGGCATTCCTCAGAAAAGAGGATACTTATCACCACACCGTTGTCTATAAATTTGAAAAATAATTAAATATGAAAAAAAGAACCAAGCACTTGGTTCTTTTTTTGGCATTCGGCTACATAATAGATGCAGAATGTTTTAATGAAATCGTTCGCCATGCTCACGATGAAATCCAAACAAGTTTGGATGAAATCAAATCCGTTTTTTTATCCTTGCGAAGCAAGATTTCATCACGAAGTGATTTCATCTGCAAAGCAGATTTCTTCCGTCGCAAGACGGATTTAGTTGAAAAAAGCACCGACAAAGTCGATGCTTTTTTCTGGGGTGAGTGATCGGAATCGAACCGACGGCCTTCAGAGCCACAATCTGACGCTCTAACCAACTGAGCCACACCCACCATATGAAGTGGCGTACCTTGGGGGACTCGAACCCTCGACCTACTGCTTAGAAGGCAGTTGCTCTATCCAACTGAGCTAAAGGTACATACAGTTACATAACGCTATGTATTATATCAAATCAAAAGTATTTTGTCAAGTATTTTTTGAAATATTTAATTTTTTTGGACAAATATATTCCGTTTAATAATAATCGCCCGATAAAAATCGGGCGATTAGATACTTATTTGTCCTCTTTGATAAGCTCTTTAACTGAGGTTGCAAGTCCTGCCAGGGACTGAATGTTGGACGGAATGATAATTTTCGTCGCCTTTCCGTCGGCTGCCCTTTCAAATGACTCGAGCCCCTTGAGAGCGATAACGGCGTCGCTCGGCGCTACCTCGTTCAACATCTGAACGCCCTTCGCCGTCGCTTCCTGCACTTTAAGAATTGCTTCGGCTTCACCCTCTGCCTCACGTATCTTGGTTTCCTTATTCGCTTCTGCGCGGAGGATAGCTGCCTGCTTCTCTGCCTCGGCTTCCAAAATCATTGACTGCTTGCGTCCCTCTGCTACGAGAATGGCGCTGTTCTTTTCGCCCTCTGCGCGAAGGATAGACTCACGGCGCTCACGCTCCGCTTTCATCTGCTTTTCCATAGCGTCCTGAATTTCCTTCGGAGGCATAATGTTTTTAAGCTCAACGCGGTTAACCTTTATACCCCACGAATCCGTCGCCTCGTCCAATATGGAGCGCATCTTCGTATTGATTACGTCACGGGACGTAAGCGTCGCGTCCAAATCAAGCTCGCCTATTATGTTACGCAAGGTAGTGGCGGTGAGATTTTCAATTGCGAACAAGGGGTTTGTAACGCCGTACGCATAGAGCTTGCAGTCCGTTATCTGATAGAAAACGACCGTGTCTATCTGCATTCTTACGTTATCCTTGGTGATAACCGCTTGAGGCGGAAAATCGACAACCTGCTCCATGATGATAATCTGCTTAGCGATTTTGTCCAAAAAAGGCACTTTGATATGGAAGCCGGTGTTCCAAGTGGTATGATAGGTTCCAAGACGTTCAATTATAACTGCGTGCGCCTGAGGAACGATTTTGATATTAGAGATAAGTATTATAAAAAACAATATCACCAAAATCAACGGAATTACAAATGGTTGCATAAAATTACCTCCTAAATTTTTATTAAAAATTATTTACAAATCAGCTTTACGCCCTCTATGGCGACAATTGAAACGACCTCTCCGACCTCAAATATTCTGTCTGGGTCAGACGAGCGGGCGGACCAGACCTGATTATGTACCTTTACCTGTCCGCTTCCCGCTATATTGTGTATCTTATCTACGACAATTCCCTTTTCTCCGATTACCGCATCTAAATTCAACTTCGCGCCCTTTGTTTTAAGCGCGTCCTTGAATACAAACTTGAAAAGGAAAATAAGAAATGCGGAAAGAAGGATAAATACGATTATCTGAATTCCCGCGGAAACGTCAAAAATCGTTAAAATCAGGGATATGAGCGCCGACGGGACAAACCATATCGAAACGAGCCCCGCGGTAAGAACCTCCGCGATTACCGAAATTACGATAACCGAAGCCCAAAAAATCTGCATACCGAGCATAAAAACTACCTCCGATTAATATTATATACATATTACATATAGTATAGCACACAATATAATAAAAGTAAACATTTTTTTATGATTAATATAAATAAAAGTTTTTTCCATAGGAGACTATGTGAATAACTTCAGCTTTTTATCTCGGTTTGCCTCTTTAGGAAAAAATTACTTGACAAAGTGTTTAAAATGGTGTAAAATGGACATGATTTATGATTTTTTTGCGAAAGGTTTTACAAATCATGATTAACAATACTTATGAAGATACCCAGGTTGCAAATTTCAAAAACCTAAGGGATTTAGTCTATCAAAGTGAAAAGTCTTTTGGAGATAAGCTTCTCTATATATATACGGAAAACGATACGACTAAAGAATGGACCTACAATGACCTTAGAAGAAATATGGACGCCATAGGCACGGCTTTTTCAAAGCTTGGCTTTATGGGAAAGAGAGTAGCTATAATAGGTGAAACGCATCCTATGTATACTACCATTTATCTTGCTACGGTCAACGGAAACGGTACGATCGTTCCTCTCGACAAGGAATTGGAGCTTTCACAGATCGTAGGATTCTTGAATCACGCCGAGGTTGACGCTCTCGCCTACACCGGCTCATTTAACAAAAAAATAGAGGAAATAAAAGGTGAGCTTCCCAATTTGCAGCTCTATATACCGATACAACCGGACGAAACCTACGTTAAGAGCGATACTGTTATCAGCACCGACGATTTGCTTGCCATAGGAAAGAGCGAGCTTGAAAACGGAAATGTCTCCTTCACGGAGCTGGATATCAATTTGGAAAAGCGAAGCGCTATTCTCTTCACCTCGGGAACAACGGGAACGAGCAAGGGCGTTATGCTCTCTCATAAAAATCTAATCTTTACCCTTAACTCCTCTGTAAATTCTACGAGCTACAATCAGGACTGCACGTTCGTATCCATACTTCCTATTCATCACTCCTATGAGATGATGTGCGGTCAATTCGGAGTAATCGCAATCGGAGCTACCGAGCTTATTAACGACAGTATTAAGAAAATACTCAAAAATATGCGTGAATTCAAGCCCACCACTATGGTCGTCGTGCCTATGGTGTTGGAAACTATGCATAAAAAGATGTGGGACGAGATTCGCAAAAGGGGCCTTGAAAAAAAGGTACGAATCGCTATGAATCTTAACGCCGGTCTTATGAAGCTCGGAATTGATATAAGAAAGAAGCTTTTCGGACAGATCACCTCTGCCTTCGGAGGCGAATTAAAGAGCATAGTTTGCGGAGGGGCGCCTGTTTCTCCTGAAATCGTGCGTGATTTCTACCAGTTCGGAATATTGGTGCTTGAGGGCTACGGAATCACCGAGTGCTCTCCCTTGGTAGCGGTTAATCCCTACGGAAAGGCGCGTTTACGTTCGGTTGGACCACCTATAAAGAATATAGACGTAAAAATCAATTATGATAAAGGTCAAAGCACGGGAGAAATTCTCGTAAAGGGTGACAACGTAATGCTCGGCTACTACAAGGACGAGCAGGCAACCGCCGCCGTCTTCACCGAGGACGGATACTTCTGCACGGGCGATATAGGATATATCAAGGACGGATACATTTATATTACGGGGCGTAAAAAGAACGTTATTATCCTTAGCAACGGAAAGAACGTATTCCCTGAGGAAATCGAGGAATATATAAATCACCTTCCCTTCATTCTTGAGTCGGTTGTTCTCGGACGTGAGAACCCAAATGGCGAGATTGCGATTACCGCTATCGCCGTGCCTGATATGAAGTCGCCCGAGCTTGCCGACAAAACCCCAAGTGAGATTTATAGTGCGATTAAAAACGCAATTATAAATATAAATAAGCACCTTCCCTCTTTTAAGCACGTAACCAATATAGAGGTCAGGTACGAAGAGTTTGAAAAGAACGCTTCGAAAAAAATAAAACGCTATAAAATAAAATAATAGCGTTTTACAATCAAAAATTTTGGAGGAATTTTACAATGTTTGAAAAATTAAAAAATCTGCTCGTTGAGGAGCTCAATATCGATGCCGATGCTATCACGCTCGAATCGGAGCTTACCAATGATCTTGGAGTTAATTCTCTCGAGCTTGCCGACCTTATTCTTCTTTGCGAAGAAAAATTCAACATAGTAATCGACGATGAAGATTTACACACCTTCATAACAGTTGGTGACGTAGTAAATTATTTAGAAGCCCACAACAACTAAGTTGTAAAAGCTTGGGCTATTAAGATATTGATTTTACATAAACGAGAACAATGTTATCGTTTTTGTTCTCAAAATCACAATCATTCTTAATATATTCTGCTTTTTCAAGGAGATAACGGGTAACATCGTTGTCTCCTTCAAAATTTTCTCCGAAAACAAAACAATTTATCTTCCCTATCTTCTTGAAATGGCGAATAGCGCGTCGCATATTGCTTTTAAAAGATTTGCATTCCGCGCCCTCGTAGGAAAATTTAATAATTTCTATATCCCTCACCGTAGCGGACGCTATTGCAAATTCAATTTGCTTAAAGGCGCTTACATATTTGCCCGAAGATGTATCGAGCTTTATTACTTCTATTAGTTTCACTGCTTTTTCCCTTATTTTTATTTTGTATATTTATATTATCACAGAGTATTAAAATTGTCAAGTTTATCGTCTGATTATTGCTTCAGCAAAAGCCCCATATAAAAACAAAGCTACCGTAAGAAAATAATTTCGCTTACAGTAGCTTTTTATATTCACTTATCCAATCTGTTGCGTAATTCTCCGTTTTTAAAGGCCAATATGTTTTTTACGATTTCAGCAATACAGCGTTCTCTTGATTCAAGCGCTCCCCACGCCATATGCGGAGTCAAGAGGACGTTATCCTCCTGCATAATTCTATTAAAGGGGTGGTCACACGGAAATGGCTCCTGAGAATATACGTCTGAGGCAAATCCGCCAATTCTCTTCTCTTCAATCGCCTTTGCGATAGCGGTCTCGTCGGTCGTCGCGCCTCTTGAAGTATTGACGATTATTGCGTCCTTTTTCATAAGAGAAATACATTTTTCATCTACTATACCGCGCGTTGCGTCGGAAAGTGGCAGATGAATACTTATAATATCAGATAAGCTGCAAAGCTTTTCAAGAGAAACACATTCAAACTCGTCGTCAGGAGTTCTCTTATACGCCAAAACGTTACAGCCCATAACTCTCGCGCATCTCGCGACCTGTCTGCCTATGTTTCCAAGTCCTATAACGCCCCACGTCTTTCCGTAAATTTCACGGTATGGGGGAACGAGATAATTGGCTATGCCGTTTTTAGTATAGTCGCCGCTCTTTACGTATCTGCTATATTCGGGGATATGCGTATACAGCGAGAGCGCCATTGAAAGAGTTACCTGCGCTACGCTATGTGTCGAATAACTCACTACGTTTGAAACGCCTATACCTCTTTTTTTACAATAATCAACGTCCACGTTATCAAAGCCGGTCGCCGCAAGACATATCAGCTTTACGTTTTTTGCATCCTTTAAATTACTCTCGTTGAGCTTTATTTTATTTACTATAAGAACGTCTGCATCGGCGGCGCGGACACAAACCTCCTCCGGCGTCGAGGTCTTATAAACTGTAACCTCACCTATAGAGCTAAGAGGAGTAAGCGAAAGATCTTCTCCGAGAGTAGCGCTATCTAACACAACTATTTTCATAATACTCTCCTACGTAAAAATGCTGTTCTGAAAAAATCTGATAAAAAAACCAAGTCGTCAGACTTGGTTTTTTTGGTGCTCCTGCGGAGAGTCGAACTCCGGACACCATGATTAAAAGTCATGTGCTCTACCTTCTGAGCTACAGGGGCAAACGGTATATTTATCGTACTTGCCTATGATACCACATTATTAACCGTTTGTCAAGCCCTTTTTTCCATTTTTTAATAGTTTTTCTCTTTTTGGCTGTTTTAAAATCCTTTTTCATACGAAGCAGGAGAATAAAACAGCCCTGTTTTTTGAGCATCTTAAAAAGCTTTTTCGTTACACTCCATACATACCGTTATCATATAACGAAGCTTCTATTTTTAAAAGGCGATTATATTTTGCAACTCTCTCGCTTCTGCACGGCGCGCCCGATTTTATAAATTTTGAATTTACGCCTACCGAGATATCCGCTATTGTGGTATCCTCGGTTTCGCCCGAGCGATGCGAAAGAATAGTAGTATATCCCGCTCTTTTCGCCATTTCTATTACGTTAAGAGTTTCGGTAAGCGTTCCTATCTGATTCGGCTTTATAAGAATACTGTTCCCTGCTTTGCTATCTATTCCCACTCGTAATCTGGCTGTGTTCGTGACGAACAAATCGTCTCCGACAAGACGAACCCTCTCTCCTATTTTTGAGGTTAATTTAGTCCAGCCATCGAAATCCGACTCCCCAAGTCCGTCCTCAATAGAAACGATAGGATATTTTTCGACCAGGTCGCTCCAATACGATATAAGCTCGTCCGTGGTGTAAAATTTATTGCCCTTCGGAGTTCTATACCCTTTTTTGTCCTTCCATTCGCTTGCGGCGCAGTCGAGCGCTATTGCAATAGATGAGGTATCATACCCCGCCTCGTTTATCGCTTCGCAAAGTAAAGCTATCGCCTGCTCGTCATTCTCTAAATCGGGCGCATATCCTCCCTCGTCTCCAACGCCGACGGAAAGCCCCTTTTTCTTCAACATTTTTCCAAGGGTATGATATACCTCACTGCCCATACGTATAGCATCAGAAAATTTTTCCGCGCCGATAGGAACTATCATAAATTCTTGTATATCTATATTGTTTGAGGCGTGTGCGCCTCCGTTCAATATATTCATCATAGGCACGGGGAGCTGCTTTGCAGATATTCCACCTATATATTTAAAGAGTGGTATTCCGAGCGAATTTGCGCCTGCACGCGCAGATGCAAGAGAAACCGCCAAGGTGGCGTTTGCCCCTAATTTTGATTTATTTTCCGTGCCGTCCAAAAGCAACATAGTAGAATCTATTTCGCTTTGGTCATACGCGGATATGCCGCATAAGGCAGGGGAAATAAGCTTGTTTACGTGGTAAACAGCGTCAAGAACTCCCCTGCCCGAATATCTCTTTTTGGTTGTATCTCTGAGCTCTACTGCTTCAAACGTGCCCGTCGAAGCGCCTGACGGCACGCTCGCCACACCAACGCTGCCATCACTCAAAACAACGGTCGCCTCTACCGTAGGATTTCCTCTCGAATCTAAAATCTCTCTCGCCGTAACACGAGCAAATTGTACTTTTCCCATTTTAGTTCCCTCCTTTTTTCACAAAAATATTATTCTCATAAGAAGGTAAAATAATACTACGCAACAAAAAAATAATAGCATTTTTTCCTTGCCGTCATATACTAAAAATAACTACTTACGCAAGAAAGGAAAAGGATATGATCATTCATACTGTACAAGAGGGCGATACATTATATACCCTCGCAAGAAGATACGGCGTTTCCCCCATGAAGATAGCCGAGGATAACGACATTAAAAATTTAGATAAGCTCACGGTCGGGCAAACGCTCGTAATTTTAATCCCCGAAAAAACCTACACTGTAAAGAGCGGAGATACGCTGAGTGGAATTGCAAATCGCTTTAACACAACGGTATTTGCTCTTATGCGAAACAACCCTGTATTAAGGGGTGGCGTGGACATTTATCCTGGTCAGATTTTGACTATATCTTATCCTATGCAGCAATATGGCAGTATTACGACAAACGGCTTTGCCTTCCCGAATATAAGCAGAGACGTTCTTATGCGGACCTTGCCGTATCTGACCTACCTATCTATATTTTCACATAGTGTAAAATCGGACGGAACTTTATCTTCGGTAAATGATGCAAACCTAATTGAATTAGCAAAGCAATATAACGTTCTTCCCGTTATGGTATTAACCAATCTCTCAGAGAGAGGCGGCTTTTCTCAAGAGCTTGTAAGAGAAGTTCTGAGCGATGAAGAGCTACAAGAAAAGCTGATCGAAGAAATATACCAAACTATCAAAGCAAAGGGTTATAGCGGAGTTGACGTCGACTTTGAATACATAGGAAGCGGATACGCAAGCAATTATACGAATTTTATAACAAAATTAAAGCGAAGAATTTGTCCCTACGGATATTTCGTATTTGTAGACCTGCCTCCAAAAACGTCGGAAAATCAAAGAGGTACTTTATACGAAGGGCAAAACTACGCCGATTTAGGAAATGCGGCTAACTCTGTAATGCTTATGACGTATGAATGGGGATACACGCTCAGTCCGCCTATGCCTGTCGCTCCTATCGACAAGGTAAGAAGGGTTGCAGAATTTGCTTCAAAAGAAATTGAGCCGGACAAAATTACGCTCGGAATTCCAAACTACGGATATGAATGGACGCTTCCCTACGTAGAAGGCGAATCAAGGGCAAGAAGTCTTTCAAATACCGAGGCAGTAGAGCTCGCCTCTGCAAAAAACGCAAGGATAGAATACGATGCGGTAGCACAAACTCCGTATTTTATCTTCTATGAAACAGAAAACGGAACGCCTATCGAGCATATCGTTTATTTTGAAGATGCAAACAGCATAAAAGCCAAGCTCGATTTGGTATACGAGCTTGGCTTCAAGGGTGTGGGCTTTTGGAACATTATGAAGTACTTTCCACAAAGCTGGCTGGTACTAAACTCAATGTTCGATATAGTGAAGGGTTATGATATAACAGGCGTCTGCCAAAACGAAGAAACAAATTAATCCCTTATATTAAAAAGCGTTTTTGCGTTTTGTGAGGTGATATATGCGGCTTCCTCCTCTGAAATCTGCCATATAGACGCAAGCGTTTCATTTATATACTTCAGGTAACCTGAATTATTGACCTTGCCTCTGAACGGATGTGGGGTAAGATAGGGAGTATCGGTTTCTATCAGCACTCTGTCACGTGGCAATGATCTCGCTACCTCCCTGACTCTTTCGGCATTTTTAAAAGTCAGAGTACCTGAAAATGAAATATACCAGCCACGTCGTATAAGCTCACGTGCCATTTCAGCACTTCCGCTATAGCTATGAAAAACACCTCTCAGGTTTTTCTTCGAGCACACGGTGTCAAAACAATCTCCGTGAGCTTCTCTGTCGTGTATTATTACGGGTATGCAAAGCTTTTCCGCCATATCAAGCTGAGCGCAAAGATACGCCTTCTGCCGTTCTTTTTCTATCGGTTCCCAGTAATAATCAAGACCTATTTCACCGAGCGCAACTATCTTCTCTCTATCCGAAAGTATTAAAGCTTCAAGCTCTCTTAGCGCCGATGGCATATCCTTTATTTCCTTGCAGTCTGACGGATGTATTCCAACGGCAGCATACATTCCCGAGTGACTTCTCGCTTGCTCGAGCGCAATTTTCGAATTCTCAATATTCGTACCTACGTTTATAATATAAGATACCTTATTATCTTTTTTGAGGGAGTCGATAAGATTATCGACTCCCTCGCAAAATTCATCCTTCAATTTCGCATCATAATAATGCGCATGAGAATCAAAATACATAAATTATCTTACCCTTTCGCCAAGGGGGGTGTCCTTGTCGAGAAAGACGACACGAATCTCTTCCTCTCCCGATGCAAGAAGCATTCCCTTGCTTTCTACTCCGCAAAGAGTTGCAGGAGCTAAATTCGCAACTATGACGACCTTTTTACCTATCAGATCCTGTGGCTCGTAGAATTTCGCAATTCCCGAAACTATCTGTCTTTTTTCATATCCAAGGTCTACCTGAAGCTTCAGAAGCTTCTTCGCCTTGGGAACTCTCTCGCAGTCGATTATCTGCGCCGTGCGAAGCTCTACCTTTTTAAAATCATCAATTGTAATTGTCGGCTCGTGCTCCGGCTCTTCAACGGTCTTTTGCTTTGATTCTGCTTCTGCCTGCTTTTTTTCTTCGATTTTCTTGAAGAAGGCGTTCTCGTCAATTCTTGCGAACAGAACGAATGCTTCACCGAGCGACACGCCTGACACAAGTCCGCCAAACTCACTTACACTGTCGTACGACGTCACGTCGGTGGCAATTTGCTTAAATATATTCTCTGAAGTAGTGGGAATAAAGGGGGTAAGCAAAACTGCTCCGATACGTATCGTTTCGAGAAGATTATATATAACGGTAGCAAGGCGATCTTTCTTGCTTTCATCCTTTGCAAGCGCCCAAGGCGTCGTTTCATCAATATATTTATTTGCACGGCGAAGCATACCGAAAATGGCCTCTAAAGCATCGGATATATGGTACGCATCCATACACTCCTTCGCCTCTTTTACGGCATTTCTTACAGCCGTCTTAAGCTCTGCGTCTACCCCCTCCTCAACAGTGGGCGCAGGTACTACACCGCCAAAATACTTCTGAGTCATAGCGTGAGTGCGGCTCACGAGATTACCCAAATTGTTTGCAAGGTCTGTATTATACCTGTTTATTACGGTTTCATAGGTAATGCTTCCGTCACTTGCATACGGCATTTCGGAAAGCGCATAATACCGTACGCCGTCAACGCCAAATTCTTCTGCAAGCTCATCTGCATAAACAACGTTGCCCTTGGATTTAGACATTTTATCTGCGCCGAAATTGAACCAGGGATGCCCAAATATCTTTCGGGGAAGCTCAATACCGAGTGCCATCAGAATAATAGGCCAATAGATAGTATGGAAACGAAGAATATCCTTTCCGATAATATGAACGTTTGCAGGCCAATATTTTTTAAACAGCTCCGGCTGCTCCTCGTTATACGGGTCGTAGCCCAATGCGGTTATATAGTTAGACAAGGCGTCTATCCAAACGTAAATTACGTGGTTGTCGTCAAAGGTGACGGGAATTCCCCACTTAAAAGAGGTTCTCGAAACGCAGAGATCCTGCAATCCCGCCTTCAAGAAGTTGTTTACCATTTCCTTTTTGCGAGATTCCGGCTCTATAAATTCAACGTGCTTTTCAATATAATCAATGAGGCGGTCTGCATACTTACTCATAGCGAAGAAGTACGCCTCTTCCCTCGTCTTTTGAACAGGTCTGCCACAGTCGGGGCACTTCCCGTCTACTGCCTGAGTATCGGTAAAGAAGGATTCGCAGGGGGTGCAATACCAGCCCTCGTAATAACCCTTATAAATATCTCCCTGCTCATAAAGCTTTTTAAATATATTCTGAACCGATTTTACGTGATAATCGTCGGTCGTACGAATAAACTTATCGTAGCTCGCACCCATCAAGTCCCAGATTTTCTTTATTTCTCCCGAGACGTTATCAACGTACTTTTGAGGTGTAATACCACTTTCGTTAGCGAGGTTTTCTATCTTCTGACCGTGCTCGTCCGTTCCTGTGAGGAAATAAACGTCCTTGCCCATCTGGCGCTGATATCTTGCAATCGCATCTGTCATAATAATCTCGTATGTATTGCCAAAGTGTGGCTTACGAGAGCTGTATGCAATTGCGCTTGTGATATAAAACTTTTCTTTTGCAGCCATTTTTAAACTCCTAATATGTTATCAAATTATAAATCCTTAGTAATTATTATCAGTATAGCATATTTTGAACAATTTTACAATATATAAGTCATATTTTTTATTTTTTACTCTATAAAAGAAAGAATATTTAAAAAAAATTGACAACGGCAAAAAATATTGTTATAATTATTGTATAGGTTTACAGGAGGTTTTGCTATGAAACACTTTTTTTCCGATGTTTTCGGAAATCAGAAAGCCAAAAATGCAATTGGAAAAAGCATCCTAGACAACTCTCTTTCTCACGCCTATATCATCGAAGGCCCTCGTGGCAGCGGAAAAACGATGCTCGCCTACAGAATAGCTTCTGCGCTTGCTTGTGAAAACAAGAAAAACCAGAATGAACCGCTTCCCTGTATGCGTTGCGATAACTGCAAGAAAATTCTTTCTAACAACTCCCCCGACGTTTATATTCTCGAACGAGAAAACGGAAAGGCAACTATCGGCGTAGATTTAGTAAGAGAGATGCGTTCTGATATGTTTCTTTCCGCTAACGAATCGGAATATAAGGTTTATATTATAGAAGAAGCTCATCTGATGAACGACGCTGCTCAAAATGCGCTCCTTAAGGTCTTGGAAGAGCCCCCACAGAACGTAATAACGCTCTTGCTTTGCGAGACGTCTGATAATATTCTTCCCACTGTAAAAAGCCGTGCTCAAATAATTCGTATGTCTCTTTTCGACGTAAACTCTATGAGTGAATTTCTTCTTGATAACAACAATACGGCTCACTCATTCTACAATCAGTCGAAGGAAAACTTTTTAATCGCCTTGGAAGCGAGTGGTGGCAGTATCGGCAGAGCGCTCGAGCTGATGAGCCAAAAGGAATTTTCTGAAATTTATAAAAAAAGACAGATAATCGACGGTATTATATCTGCCCTGTCGGAGAAGTCGGGATTTGTGGCGCTTCATAATTCATTTTCCCCGCTATCGAAAAAGAGAAACGAGCTTATAGATGAGCTTTCTCTTTTATCAACGGCAATAAGAGATTTAATCCTTCTGAAGCGTAGCCGTGACGTGTCTTTGACTTATTATTATGACAGAGATACCGCTACCGATATTTCCGAAAAGCTGGGTATCGGCAAGCTATTCGCTATTTCAGATGCAATTTTTTCTGCCTTGTGCGACCTTAATCAGAACGCAAACGTCGGCTTAACTGTAAACGCACTTTTAAGTGAAGTAAAAAAATAATCAAACGATAGGAAATAACTATGATGGATAATCAGAATAAAAACGAAGAAATAGTGACTTCTGAAAACGAAAATAAACCTGTTGAAATTATAGGTGTTTCATTCAGAAACGCAAGTAAAATTTATTACTTTGCGCCAAACGGTATAACCTTATCGGCAGGCGACTATGCAATTGTCGAAACTTCAAGGGGATTAGAGTTCGGCAGAGTTCTCGTTCCAAACAAAAAGGTGAACGCATCCGAGGTCGTTTCTCCTCTTAAAAACGTTATAAGAAAAGCAACAGATGACGATAAAAGAAGAAATGAGAGCAACAAAGCTTCCGAAGCAGACGCTATGAAAATCTGCAACGAAAAAATTGCTCATTTCAAGCTTGACATGAATTTGGTAGATGTTGAATATACTTTTGATAACAGCAAGCTTCTCTTTTATTTTACCGCCGAAAGCAGAGTTGATTTTCGTGAATTGGTCAAGAGCTTGGCTTCCGTTTTTAAGACGAGAATCGAGCTTCGTCAGATCGGAATTCGCGACGAGGCGAAAATAATGGGAGGACTTGGAAGCTGCGGAAGACCTTTTTGCTGTTCAGAATTTCTCTCCGATTTCGCACAGGTTTCTATAAAAATGGCGAAGGAGCAAAATTTCTCGCTAAACTCGGCAAAAATTTCAGGTTCTTGCGGCAGACTTATGTGCTGTCTGAGATATGAGCACGAAACGTACGAGGAAGCGCTGAAAACGACGCCTCATCTGGGCTCTACCGTCAGCACCTCGGCAGGAAACGGCGTGGTTATAGAAACACGTCCCCTTTTACAGCTCGTAAAGGTCCGTTTGGACGAAAAACCCGAAACGCCCCGTCTTTTTGCCTGCGAGGACGTAAAGGTTATAAAAAGTGCAAAAAACAACAGTAATTTACAAAAAGACGAAAGTTTAGAGGAAATTCCTGAAGAAAACTAAATTTTTTTCAAAAAATCTTAAATTTACTATTGATTTTTTTTATATATATGTTACAATGAATTAAAACTATTTTTGGAGGTGTACAAAATGGCATACATAATCACTGAGGAATGCATCGCTTGCGGCGCTTGCGCTGACGAGTGTCCCGTAGAATGTATCAGCGAAGGAGACGGAAAGTACGTTATCGACGCTGATAAGTGCGTAGAGTGCGGCGCTTGCGCAAGCACTTGCCCCGTATCTGCTCCCGTTAAGGAGTAATTCAAAAAAAGAGAAAAGAAAGCGGAGATGGCGATTTGTTCGCTTCTCCGCTTTTTATCAAAAACAGATAAATTCGTCTGGACAAGGAATATAAATGGAAAAAGATATTTTGATATTTGAAGGAGAGCATATCGACGAGGTAAACGACGACATCTCTCTTATACAAAAGGATAACGGTCTGAAGCTGGGGACGGATGCGCTATTGCTCGCCTCGTATATCAAGCCGCAGCCAAAGGCAAGGGCAATCGAGCTCGGCGGCGGTACGGGCATCATTTCCTTTCTTTGCGCCGCACGAGGCAAGCTAAATGATATCACCTGCGTCGAAATTCAAGAGAGCTTTGCGTCAATTATTGAGCGCAACATTACACTCAATAATCTCAGCCAAAAGGTAAAATGTCTCTGCGCTGATATACGGAAGCTAAAGGAATATATAAAAGAAGAATGTGACGTTGTTTTTTCAAATCCGCCGTATATGATTTCCTCGGGCGGCGCTATGAACGTAACCGAAGAAAAAGCAATCGCTCGGCACGAAATATTCGGAGACATTTCAGATTTCTGCCGTTGCGCATCTCAGGCGCTCAAATTCGGCGGGAAATTTTATTGTGTTTATCGTCCCGACAGAACATCAGATTTAATATATAACCTCAGGCAGAACAATTTAGAACCGAAAGAAATAACATTTATATACGCAAATTCAGAGTCAATTCCCTCTATGCTGCTTTTAGAAGCTAAGAAGGGCGCTAAGTGCGGTTGCAAAATCGGAAAACCGTTTTTTATATATAAAGACACAAACAATAAAGAGTATAGCGACGATATGAAAAAAATCTATGAGACAGGAAGCTTTAACAAATAAAATGAGCAGCATTAAAAACACAGTAAATGAAGCAAGCGAAAAAAACAAGGTGGAGAAAAGCACCTTATATCTGGTCGCAGTTCCGATAGGAAATTTGTCTGACTTCTCATCGCGAGCGCTAAAGGTCTTATCAGAGGTGGATTTTATAGCCGCCGAGGATACGAGAAACACCCAACGCCTACTCGCCTTCTTCGATATAAAAAAGCCGCTTGTAAGCTATTACGAGCATAATAAGCGCCAGAGGGGCGAAGAAATTACGGCAAGAATTTTAAACGGTGAAAGCTGCGCCCTCGTTACAGATGCGGGAATGCCTGCAATAAGCGATCCCGGCGAGGACCTCGTTAAGCTCTGCGCCGAAAGAGGAATAAACGTTACCTGCATCCCTGGATGCTGCGCTGTCGTTACCGCCCTTGCGCTTTCAGGGCTTCCGACGGGTAGATTTGCCTTTGAAGGATTTCTTTCCACGTCAAGAGGAGAAAGAAACAAGCGCTTAAATGAAATTAAAAACGAAAAAAGAACTCTAATTTTCTATGAAGCACCTCACAAGTTAAAGACGACTCTTGGAGACCTTTTAGAGACGTTTGGCGACAGAAAAATCGCTTTATGCAGAGAGTTGACGAAAATCAACGAGGAAATTACCCGTACCACGATATCGGGCGCGATAAAAATTTACGAGGAAAAAGCGCCGCGCGGCGAGTACGTGCTGATAATGGAAGGAATGTCAAAAGACCTGCCCAAAGAAAGCGATTCCGAAAACCCACTTCTCTGCCTCTCACCGAGAGAGCACGTGTCATATTACGAGGAAAACGGACTTGCGCATATGGATGCGATAAAGGCAGCGGCAAAAGACCGACAGATGACGAAGAGTGAATTTTATAAGCTACTTACAGATTAAATAGCAAAACGGCTGTATCGAGGCATTAAGCGTTAGATCCAGCCGTTTTTTAATATTTTGATTTTTTCCTTATTCTAAAACGAACGTAGGCGTTCCTTGAAATGCCTATAACGGCGCAGGATATTGCGGTTGCGCCATTTTTACGCAGCTTTCGCGCGCCCGCGCAAAGAGTCGCTCCGCTCGTGACGATATCGTCTAACAAAATGACGGGTCTGTCCTTTATAGTAACGTTATCGGGGTTATCGAACTCGAGCGCTATATTTTTCATTCTTTCCGCATACGAAAGCGTTTTCTGCTCGACACCTGATTTTCTTTTCAAAAGCCGCGCCCATTGCAAGCCAAGATGCTCCGCTACTCTGCGAGATAAAATTTCCATATGGTCGTATCCGTATTTAAAAATAGCTTTTCTACTTCTCGGCGCATAGGTAATTATATAATTCTCGTTTGGATTTATAACCTTCTTAATTGAATTAGCCATTTCCTTCGAAAGAAATTCAACCAAATGATACTCTGACTTCTTTTTCAGCTTAAAAATCATTTGATTTATAACGTAATCGTTAGAATGTGGCGTATAGACCGTCAGCTTTACAAGACGGAAAATCTTCGCTTTTTCAAGATTTTCAGTACCGCAAGAGCAGTATGACATTTTCTTGCCGCATTTCGCACATTCTTTCGTAGCTTCCATTTCATACGCAAAGGAGCATTTATCGCACAAGCAGCCCTCTGAATTTACAGGCAGGCGCTCGCCGCATCCTGCGCATTTGGGTACGAAAAAGAAATCCAAAATACAAGACAAAAAATTCTTACGCGTCATACCTGCTTCTTAATATAGCTATCCTTCAAACCTACTATACGGTTAAACGTATTTTCGTATTTCGTATCCTTTACAAAATATCCGACACGCACGAACTGGAATTTTTCGCCCGCCTTGACGTCAGCCAACGACGGCTCTATTTTGCAGTTTTCAAGAGAGGTGACCGAGTCGGTATTGAGATAATCTCCGTAACCCTTGCCCTCCGGAATATCTGCGACGTTTTCGATAGTGAAAAGGTGGTCGTAAAGCTTTATATTACAATCGAGCGCGTGCGTTGCGGAAAGCCAATGAATTGTACCCTTGATTTTTCTTCCGTCGAGGGGATTTCCGTTCCCTGCCTCAAGATCACAGGTACAATGAATTTCCTTTATCGTGCCGTCGTCATTTTTTATTATCTCGTTACACTTAATTATATAAGCGCCCATAAGGCGAACCTCTCCGTCCGGCTTGAGTCGGAAGAATTTGGGGGGCGGAAGCTCTGCAAAATCGTCTGCGTCTATATAAAGCTCCCTTGTAAACGGAACGCTTCTCGTCGTGGTCTCGGGATTTTGAGGGGTATTAGGCAGAGAGAAATACTCAACCTTGTCCTCGGGATAGTTCGTAATAACGAGCTTTATCGGCTTGAGAATTGCTATTCTACGTTCTGCCGCACTATTAAGCTCCTCGCGAATACAATGCTCCAAAAGCTCGTAATCAACTACGCTATACGCCTTGGCTACGCCTGCTCTCTCGACAAAATCGAAGATTGCCGACGGAGTATATCCGCGTCTGCGCAAGCCGCAAAGAGTGGGCATACGAGGATCGTCCCAACCGTCTACGAGCTTCGTTTCCACAAGCTCTCGCAGATATCTCTTGCTCATAACGGTATTGGTAACGTTTAAGCGAGCGAACTCGTACTGATGCGGCTTTTTCTCAAAGCCGATATTATTCACTACCCAGTCGTAAAGCGGTCTGTGATTTTCAAACTCAATTGAGCAAAGAGAGTGCGTAATTCCCTCTAATGCGTCCTGAATTGGATGCGCGTAGTCATAAAGGGGATAAATGCACCATTTACTTCCCTGTCTGTGATGATCTGTATGAACGATACGATAGATTGCGGGATCTCGCATATTCATATTCGGCGATGCCATATCTATCTTTGCGCGCAGGGTTTTTGCGCCGTCGGGGAATTCGCCGTTCTTCATCCTTTCAAAAAGGTCAAGATTCTCCTCTACCGTACGGTCACGATAGGGGCTGTTTTTTCCCGCTTCGGTGAGCGTACCTCTATATTCCCGCATCTGCTCGGGAGAAAGATCGCATACGTACGCTTTTCCATCTTTTATCAATTTAATAGCGAATTCGTAGCATTTATCGAAGTAATCCGAGCCGTAAAATATTCCACCCGTGGGAATAGCGCCAAGCCACGTCAAATCCTCATAGATAGACTGAACGTACTCGTTATCCTCCTTTGCAGGATTCGTATCGTCGTAGCGAAGGTTAAAAAGGCCCCCGTATTTTTTCGCCGTATTGCTGTTTATCCAAATCGCCTTTGCGCTTCCGATATGCAAATATCCGTTTGGCTCGGGCGGAAAACGGGTATGGATTTTAAGCTCGGGATTTTCCTCCAAATCCTTATCTATAATGTCGTGAATAAAATTTGATCTGATTTCTTCCATATCTTTTTAGCGTAAAACGCATCCTCCAATTATATGATTGTACGATGATTATATTTTTCTTTTTTTACCGTGCTTTCTCTGCCGTGCCCCGGATATATAACGGTATTATCGCCAAGCAGAGAAAAAATTTTCACGATTGAATTATAAAGCTCTTCGTCAGAGCCGCCACAGAGGTCGGTTCTTCCAACGCCACCGTCGGCAAAAACGGTATCGCCTGTAAAGGCAACTCCGTCGGCAAGATAGCAACAACTGCCTGCGGTATGTCCCGGAGTGAGAATTACAGTTAGCTCGCTGTCGCCGAATTTTATAACGTCACCTTCCGAAACGATAAAATCTGGTGCGGGGTACGTCTTGTTAATTCCAAAAAACACGCTATTGCCGTTTTGCTCTGAATCGGCAAGAGCGTTGCTCGCCTTTTGCGTAGCATAGATCTTGGCATCCCATTCGTTTTTCCATTGCTCAAGCGCCATTACATGATCAAAATGAGCATGTGTTAGTAAAATTTTTTTAATAGGCGGTATATCCTTACACTGTCGAAAAACGAAATCGGAACTTGCAGAAGGGTCTATCAAAACCGCTTCCGAATTATCGTCTGAAACAACAACGTACGAATTGGAAGCATAAGCTCCCGCATACAAACAAATAACCTTCATATTTACCTTTCAATAAAAAGCTATACGCTTTTTCATTATTAAACATTAGTATATCATATTTTTTCATAATTGTCCATATTTTTTACAATTTATTTGGCTCTTTTTCTTAATTTTGCGCTTTTTCTTTGCTTACACTCAAAAGAGCTTTTTGCATATTATAATATTGCGTACCTATATTTTGAAAGGAGATAAAAATGCCAAATCGTACTGTAAAAATCGGCTCTATCACTTATGCGATGAAGGCAAGAAAGGCGCTTTCTGCCATTTCTATACGTTCAAAAATATCAAAGATAACCTCTTTAAATGGGTGCGAATATAGTTTGGAATTTCCGGAAGAACAGTTCTATTCTGCTATAGCAGAATTGAAACGTCAAAATATAAAATACGAATTAATTGGTTGATAAGACATGATTTATTTTGACAACGCGGCGACGTCGTTCCCAAAACCCAGCGCCGTAACAAAAGAAGTGGTACGTTGTCTTGATACCTATTGCGGAAACCCGGGAAGAAGCTCGCACCGTCTGGCTCTGCTCGCCGCCGAAAAGATCTACGACTGCAGATGCAAAATAGCAGAGCTCGTAAAAATAAACTCCCCCGAAAGTGTGGTTTTCACCTACAACGCGACCTATGCGTTGAATTTCGCCATATATTCGTTAGCAGAAGAAAATATGCATATACTGATAAGCGACATGGAGCATAATTCGGTATACAGACCTGTATACAAATTAAAAAAAGAGGGAAAATGCGATTATGACGTTTTTAAAACAGACGGTAATATAATAGAAAATCTCACCTCTCTTCTCAGAAATAACACGAAGCTTTTAGTATGTACCCATATTTCCAATGTTAGCGGAAGAGTTCTTCCAATAAAAGAGATAAGTAATTTCTGTCAAGAAAACGGTATTTGCTTTATCCTTGACGCTTCACAAAGCGCGGGGCATATTGATATAAATATAAATGAGCTCGGATGCGACGTTTTATGCGCGCCCGGACACAAAGGATTATTTGGAATACAGGGCTCCGGCTTTGCAATATTTAAAAACAAAGAAAAGATTAAAGAGCTGGTCGTGGGCGGAAGTGGAATTAACTCTCTTTCGCCTCTTATGCCCCAAAATCTGCCTGAAAGACTTGAGGCGGGAACGCTATCAACTCCCGCCATTGCCTCTCTTTGCGCCGGAATAGATTATATTCAAGACGTGGGGATAAACCAAATAGAAGAACGAGAAGCTGTTCTAAGATATCTCTTGCTTGAACGGCTTACAGCCATCGACACTTTGAATTTGCTCGACCTTGACAAGAAGTGCAGTAACGTTATTTCTTTTTCGTGCGAAAAGATTCTCCCTGAAAAGCTTGGCGCTCTTCTTGACCGTTCGGGAATATGCGTAAGAAGCGGTTTTCATTGCTCCCCTCTTGCTCATAAGGCGCTCGGTACTTTTGAAAAAGGCACAGTCCGTATCAGCTTGGGGTATTTTAACACCATAAATGAAATCGACACGTTCTATAAAAAGATAAAGGAAATTATAAAAGAAAATCAATAGAACAAAATAGCAAACCTCGCAATTTTTTTGCGAGGTTTGCTTGTTTCTATAATACAAATTCTTAAATTGGTCATTTTATATTGATATGACGCTTTCCTTCGCTATGACGGTTATATTGTCGCTATCTCCGTCATACTTCCCTACGACGACGTTATTTTCTATTGTCGAGTCGCTGTCTATAATACTATAAAAAACCTTTGCCCCTTTCTTTACGGTTACGTCCGACATAATGACGGAATTATGCACCTCTGCGCCTTCTTCAATTACCGTGCCGCCTGAAATAATTGAGTTCAAAACCGTTCCGTTTATTATACTTCCCTCCGATATCATAGAGTTTATTATTTTTGCATTATTTCCGATATATAACGGTGGGCGCGCCATATTCCTTGAATAGATACGAAAGTCCTTATTCCATAAATTTAAGACGGCCTCTTGGCTGAGCAAATCCATATTCGCCTCCCAAAGACTGCGGATAGTTCCGACGTCCTTCCAATATCCCGAAAATTTGTACGCAAAGAGCTTTTCGCCGTCGCTTAATAATTTTGGGATAATATTTTTTCCAAAATCGTTGGCTGAGTTTAAATCCTCTTCATCTCGCGCAAGGCAATCAATCAGCGTTTTTGTATTGAATATGTATATCCCCATAGACGCCTGATTGTTTTTCGGCGATTTCGGCTTCTCTTCAAATTCGTATATGCTGCCGTCCTCGTTTGTATTACAAATTCCAAAACGGCTCGCCTCGTATAGCGGAACGCTTATCGTCGCTACCGTGCACACGGCGTTGTTTTTCTTATGAAAAACGAGCATATCCGAATAATTCATACTGTATATATGGTCGCCTGAAAGAATCAGCACGTATTCGGGGTTATATTTTTTTATAAAGTTGATATTTTGGTATATAGCGTTTGCCGTCCCCTTATACCAATCGGAATGGGCGTCTTTCTGATAGGGCGGCAGTACGCTCAATCCGCCTCTCGAACGGTCTAAATCCCACGGCGCTCCGTTCCCTATATACTCATTCAGAGCCAAGGGCTGATACTGTGTTAAAACGCCCACAGTATCAATGCCCGAGTTTATACAGTTCGACAGCGGAAAATCAATTATCCTGTATTTTCCGCCAAAACTGACTGCCGGCTTTGCCGTTTGTTTCGTAAGGTCGTGAAGACGGCTTCCCTGACCCCCCGCAAGCAACATAGCTATAATTTCTTTTTTGTAGTACATATAGTTCCTCCGATTTCTCTATTCATAAATTTATATGAAAAAACGAAGGAATAAATGACTGTTACGATGTGACAGATTTGTCCTATATTCGCTTCAGGACCATTGCGCTCATCCTCGGCATATCTATTTCAAAAAAGCATCCATATTCGTCGTATTTCGTATATATGGGAATATTATTTTCTTCTATGCCTATTGTGTCAAATAAAATTTCATACGCTTCAGCGTCCGTCGCTCTTATCTTCATGTTTTTATACTCTGCGCCCGAAAAGCTGACAAGGCATATCAGCTCGCTGCCGTCAAGCGCTTTTCTTTTATACGCCAAAAAGTTACGCTCAAATTCGTTTGGATAAATCCACTCAAAGCCGTCGCTGTTAAAATCAATTTCCCATAGCTCCTTGGAATTAAGGTAAAATCTATTCAAAGCGGAAACGAACTCCCTTGCGGAATTATGCTTTTCAAAATCAAGCAGAAACCATTCCAGACCGACGTTATAATTCCATTCCGAAAACTGAGCGAACTCAGTTCCCATAAATGAAAGCTTTTTCCCCGGAAAAGTCATCATAAAAAGCATAGCCGTTCTGAACTGCCTGAATTTATCGTCATAATCTCCAAATATTTTTGAAATCAAACTCCCTTTTCCATGAACTACCTCATCGTGTGATATCGGCAGAATAAAATTTTCGGAAAAGGCGTACATTATGGGAAAATTCAGAGCAGTATGATGATATTTTCTATATATAGCGTCTTTAGATAAATAGTCGAAAAAGTCGTTCGCCCATCCCATATTCCACTTTAAATTAAAGCCCAAGCCACCGACCGATACAGGATACGTAACGCCATACCAAGCGGTAGATTCCTCGGCTATCATAAGGGCGTCGGAAAACGCCTCAAAAACGGCGGTGTTTAACTTTTGAAGGAACGCCTTCGCCTCTAAATTTTCTTTTCCGCCGTAAATATTCGGTATCCATTCTCCTTCCTGTCTGTCGTAATCAAGATAAAGCATAGAGGCGACCGCATCAACACGAAGCCCGTCCACGTGAAATTCGGAAAGCCAATATATCGCATTTGAAATCAGAAAGCATTGAACCTCCTCTCTGCCGAGGTCAAAAAATCGAGTTCCCCATGACCTCGATTCCATACGGTCATATCCCTGATATTCATAAAGCGGCTTGCCGTCAAACTCATACAGCCCCCATTCGTCCTTCGGAAAATGCGCTCCTACCCAATCGAGAATTACTCCTATTCCCGCCCTGTGCATAGCCGAAATGAAATACTTAAAGTCATCAGGTGTTCCAAACCGCGAGCTTGGCGCATAAAAAGCGCATATCTGATACCCCCACGAGCCGTCGAACGGATGCTCTGCGATAGGCATTAATTCGATATGCGTATATCCCATATATTTTATATACGGAACGAGGACCTCTGCCATTTCTCTATACGAATAGTAAGAGCCGTCACTATGGCGAATAAAGGAAGAAAAATGCAACTCGTATATATTTATGGGAGCTGCCAGATAACTGCCCTCTTTAGTTCTGACGACCGTACTTCTATTTGAGAGCCATTCCTTATCATCAAAATTAAAGTCGCCGCCGCAATAGACGTATGAAGCTCCGTTTTTGCCGCCTTCGGAATAAAATGCGTAAGGATCTCCTTTATATACGTATCTGAAATCTCTGTATATTTTAAATTTATATTTGGTATTTTCAAGAGAAGCGTCTGCTTCTATATATACTTCCCATATGCCTCTTTCTGTAACCTTTTTAAGCGGAACTCCGTCTTCCCAGCCGAAATAATCGCCAACGAGGCAGATATGGTGCGCGTTAGGCGCCCAAGTCCGAAACACATAATGATGCTTTCCGTTCTCCGCCTTTAAAAAATGACAACCAAGATATTTATAGCATTGATAATTCGTACCCTCGTGGAAATAATATTCTGCAAGCGCTTCTCTATCTTTTTTCATATTTTCTCCCATTATAAATTTATTTATATATTATAATCTGATAATACAGTTTTAATACTGTAAGATATAAACAAGAAACGGGAGAAAACAAAAAAAGAACCGTTGCTGTATGCGTGATGTCCTTAACGGAGAAAATGCAAAAACGAGAAGTCAATCGACTTCTCGTTTTCCTTATTGCAATAATTTTTTCTCAAATTGTTCTTTTGCCGTAAAAACAATATTTTCCGCCTCTTTACGCATTCTATCTGCTTGTTTCAAAGCGTTGAAAACGTTGTCGGCTAATTCCTTTTGAATTTCAACGGGTGGGAGTACGATAGGAAACTTTTTTAAAAAGGTATCAGGAACGCGTTGCTGTCCTGCCGAACCGCTGAACATTCCTTGTGCAGCTTCCAAAATATGCGTATCCGATAAAAGAACCCATAAATACGGCATATAGATACGCTCGTCTTTCTTTCTTAAAACGTGGAACTCTGTTGAGCCAAATCCGATTACCGTCGGCATCTCGGCGGCAATAAACGATTTTCCGTTTTGCATACAAGGCGTAATTTTCGCCCAAAGCAAATCATTCTTTTGAAAAACCGTAAAGCCCGTTTTTACTTCTTTGTACGGCTTTAATTCATAATAAACAACGTTCGTTTTTTCTTCCACCGCAGACATAGGCACAAACGCAACGGGTGTTTCATTCTTTAATTCGGTGCGGCTTGTCGTAGGATTAATTTCTACAAAGTTTTCTAAATTTCCTGCGTGATACTCATTTTCTCTCAAATGCGAAAACACGGTATTCAAATAATCGCTATGCGGATTACAATATATACCCATTTCTCGTAATTTCCCGCGATTGCTCAAACTATATAAGGCGGGCCAATATTCTGCAAAAGAAAGCCCCAAAGTTTCAAGTATTTTACTTTTTTCTGTATTCAGCAATTCTTCTGCTTGCTTTAATTTTTGCTTATAAGAAACATAAGATGTTTCCATAATGGCAGATAAGAGTGTTTCATTACAATTAACGGGAATAAGCAAATCTGCAATATCTTGTGTCGTTACCTTTTGTTGAACTTGTCCACTGATATTTCTTTCAAGTAATGTTTGTCCAACAATGGAACATATGTAATCACGAATAAATGTAGCCGAAGATTGTCTTATGTTTTTAATAGCGATAATATTTGCCGAAATATTTAATTTGTCGAATTTATCGTCAACAATCGCACATTGTCCCAGAGAGCCACGTTGAGAGATAACAATATCGCCCGCTGATACTTGTGTTCTCGAAAGACTATTTCCCAACTCTTCAGAAATATAAATCATATCCGAGTAATCCATATAGCCGTCTTTTGAAATATTTGTAATACGGATAAATGGTATGCCTGTAGAACAATAATCGGAATTTTTTATAGCACTACCAAATGGTCCACATATAACATCGGAAATTTCCCCGATGGTTTTTAACTTTTCTCCGAATTTATCTTGCAATTCTTTAACAAGAGCTGTATATTTTGGTAAATTGTAATTAATATCAATCCTTTTCTTAATATCCCCCCGTTTAACAGCGAAGACGCAAAGGTCATTCGCATCGGGGGTTATGCGAAAAAAGGTGTTGCCTCCTTTTGAAATTCCTCGAATTTATCGACAATCTCATCAAGTTGAGACTCTGTCTTTCTGCCTGTAGCATCGTAACCGATCAGCTCGGGAGCCGCCATAAAAATAGGCTCGTTATCGTCGGGCTTTTCATTTGCTTTTCTCTTTCTAACAAAAATAACCGATGCCTTAACACCTGCTCCAAAATGGGCAAAGGCGCATTGCGGCAGACTTACGACCGCGAGAAGTTGGAACTTTTCTAGTATAAAATCACGAACATATTGCATTGAGCTATTAGTCAAAATACCATCGGGCAATACGATAGCCGCTTTGCCTGTTCCAAACTTTAAGAATTGCCATATACGCTCAACAAAAAGAACCTCGGAGCTTTGATTTTTACGAGGCTTTTTATTACCCTTGGCATCTACGGTATTACCAAGCTCAAAGGTAGACAAATAAGGCTTTTCAGAAAGATTAACAGTAGAGCCGAAAGGCGGA
>JAZNBK010000038.1:0-15782 GCA_045587025.1 Eubacteriales bacterium | reverse complement strand
AAAGGTGGATTTTATCCGACGAAGACAGATTTGACTGCGTGATACTCCGTTAAGAGTATCACGCCAATGGCATAGGAGCTTTTAACTTTTTATAATAGAAAATAATTCCTCCTTGATTTTCGTCTTCAGTTCATCCTCAATTGGAGATAGAGGCAGTCGAAGCTCATTCTGGCACATATCTAAAAGATGCGCCGCATATTTGATTGGCGCGGGGTTCGTATCCTCGAAAAGTAAATTTATAAGCTTCAGCAGACGGAGCTGCATTTTTCTGCTTTCCTCTGCCTTTCCTGTAAAGAAAAGGTTACAAATTGCGTTTGTTTCCTTTGGAAGTATATTCGAAACAACGGAAATCACGCCAAGTCCGCCTATGGCGATGGTCGGCAAAATGTGGGAGTCGTTTCCGCTATATAGAGCATATCTATCGCCAAAGGCGCGGAGAAAAAGCTCCGCCTTTTCTATGCTTGGCGATGCCTCTTTTATCGCAACTATGTTTTTTTCGCTTGCAAGCTGTGACATCTGCGAAATAGAGATATCCACGCCTGTTCTTGAGGGTACGTTGTAAACGATTATTGGCAGTTCTGTTTCCGACGCTATCCTTTTATAATGCTCTACAACGCCCCCCTTCGTACCTTTGTTATAATACGGCGTCACTACGAGAAGCGCGTCTGCGCCGTGAGAGGAAGCGAAACGAGTGTTTTTTATGCTTGTTGCGGTATCGTTTGTTCCTACGCCTACAATTAGCGGAACACGCGCATCTATGCGCTCAACAGCGGCGCAGATAATGCTTTCCCGCTCTCGTTCTGAGAGTGTTGCCGCCTCTCCCGTTGTACCGCATAGCACGAGCGCGGGAATATTACTTGAAATTTGGTTTTCTATTATATTAAAAAGCGCGGGATAGTCGATTTTTCCCTCGCGAAACGGAGTGATGAGGGCGGTTGCCACACCCTTAAATATATAGGAATTTTTGCTTGTGGACTTCATATTTACCTCTTTTTGTTCATTTCACTTGAAAAATATTATATTTTGCTGTATAATGTCCCTGTTAGAAGTATATGAAAAAAATATTGAAAGGCGCATGAAATGTCAGAAAACATTACGATAGTCAACGAAAGAATAAAAACCGAGCTGTCTACGAGCGATTTTTATTATGATCTTCCCGAGGAATTGATAGCGCAAAGACCGTCCGAGAAGCGTGATAATTCCCGTTTGCTTGTTTTAAATTCTCAAAGCGGAGAGATAGAGCATAGGAGCTTTTTTAATATAGAAGATTATCTGCGCCCCGAGGATATACTCGTCGTAAATTCGTCGAGGGTAATTCCCGCGCGGCTTTTGGGCAAGAGTGAAAAGACCGGATCTGAGGTTGAGCTGCTACTCCTTCGTATGTACGATAACGGCGATTGGGAAACTCTCGTGCGCCCCGGAAAGAGAGCGAAGGTGGGAGCGCGCGTAAAATTCTCCGACGTTCTTACAGCCGAGGTCGTGGGTATGGCAGAGGAAGGCAACCGAGTAGTGAGATTTTCATATTCGCCTGAATATAAAAGTATATATGAGGTTATAAACGAGGTGGGGAATATGCCACTCCCGCCTTATATTACCGAAAAGCTGAGTGATAAGGAACGCTATCAGACGGTATATGCGAAGGAGAACGGTTCTGCCGCCGCGCCGACAGCAGGGCTTCATTTTACAAACGAGCTTCTCGAACGCCTGAAAAAGAAGGGCGTCGGATATGCGGAGCTTACTTTGCACGTTGGATTAGGCACATTCAGACCTGTAAAGGTCGATAAGATAGAAGAACATATTATGCACGCTGAGCATTTTCACATATCCGAGGAGTGCGCCGAGGAAATTAACCGACGCCGCAGAAACGGCGGAAGAATAATAGCGGTAGGTACGACTTCCTGCCGTGTGCTTGAGAGTGTAACCGACGAGCAGGGAATAGTTCATCCAATGGACGGAGAAACCAAGATATTTATATACCCCGGCTATCGCTTCAAGGCGGTAGACGCTCTGATAACCAATTTCCACCTGCCCGAAAGCACGCTTCTGATGCTCGTTTCTGCGCTTGCAGGGAAGGAAAATATAATGCGAGCATATGAAACAGCCGTTAAGGAAAGGTACAGATTTTTCTCCTTTGGGGACTGCATGCTCATTCAGTGAGCATGCAATGAATTGCGCTGCGGTGCATGAATTGCCTTCGGCATTGATGAAGCTTTTTGCTTTTGCAAAAAGCAACCGTTTCTTTTAACTCATTAATTATTCATTATATCTTCGCTTTCTATTTTTGTCGAAACGCTTCTTTTTTTGGAAAAACTATTGACAAAATGGGAAAAATATAGTATCATAGATGTATGATTGTATACATCTATGCAGTTAAATTAACGAATGGAGAATTTATTATGAAAAAAATACTCGCTATTGCGCTTTGCGCTATTTTGCTCGTAACCTCTGTTGTAGGTTTCACTTCTTGCGGAAAAGATGAAGGTGAGAAAACCTACATATTCACCACGGGTGGCGCTCAGGGTACCTACTACGGCTTTACAAACGTTGTTGCTAACAAGCTCACATCCGTTGTTGACGGCGCTACCTTTACCGCGGTTACTTCCGGTGGTTCTAAGGCAAACATTGAGGCGCTTGACGACGGCGACGCTCACTTCGCTATCGTTCAAAATGACGTTATGATTAACGCATATAACGGAAAATCCAACTTTGAGGAAAATGCTATCAAGTCGTTTTCTGTTATCGGTGCCGTTTATCCCGAGGTTTGTCAGATTATAGCTTCCGAGGATTCGGGCATTAATAGTGTCTACGATTTGAAGGGTAAGCGCGTTTCCATAGGCGCGCAGGGCTCGGGCGTTGTTACAAACGCAACTCAGATTCTCGAAAAGCACGGTATCTCTCTTGACGATATCACGGTACAGAATCTTGACTCGGGCGCATCTGCTTCTGCTATGAAGGAAGGCAAGCTCGACGCATTCTTCTTCACGGGTGGCGTTCCTACCCCCGCTATTCAGGAGCTTGAAAGCGGAAAAATGGGTATCACTATCGTATCTCTCGATGCTGACAAAATCGCTGAGCTTCAGGCGGAGAGCGTATTCTACGTTCAAATAGATATGGATAATGCGACCTACAAATCTATTCCCGAAGGCGAAAAGGCGTCCGCTGTAGCAGTTACCGCTACCTATATCGTTTCTAACGACGTTGACGAGGACGTTGTATATAACGTAACAAAGGCGCTTTGGGAAAATCAGGGCGCAATCGCAGAGGCGCACAACACGGGAAAAGCTATGAACATCAAGACCGCTTTGCTCGGTATGGATAACGTTCCCGTGAATGCAGGCGCAAAGCGCTATTATGAGGAATATCTCGCAAAGTACAACGCGGACAATGCTACCGAGTTGACCTTTGACGAATTCTATTATGGTAAATAATAGATAGAAAAGCAAAATTACAAAAAAAGGGCAGAGCCCTTTTTTTGTGTATATAAACAAGAAAACTCTAATTTCCAGGAGGAAAAAATGCAATTAGAAAACACAGCACGTTCTGCCGAAGATATAATGAAAGAGGTAGACAGAGAGTCTAACACCCGAGTATTTACAGGTATAAAGGCAGAGCTTTTGAAATGGGGAAAGCTTTTGACTGCTTTGTTCATGATTTCTCTTTCATTGGTTCTCAATCTTTCTCCCGAATACTCCAAGCCGATTTTGGTGGGAATTATTCTGTGCTTTACGTTTATAACCTTTCCTGCTTATAAAAAGCAAACAAAACTTGTCAATTTCATCCCTTGGTACGACTTCGCGCTCGTCGCTATTACCGCGCTCGTTTACCTTTATCCCGTAATTTTTCATGACAAGGTCATTGAAATGAGCAAGCGTATCGGTACGCTTGAAATCGTTATAGCGATAATTGCGCTGTTGCTTTTGGTTGAGGCGTGCCGACGCGCTGTCGGGCTTCCTATACTCGTCGTTGCGGCGGGCTTTGCCGTTTATGCCTTTATTTACTTAAGCAAGAACCCCGCTACAATGCTCAGAAATTTCTGTTATGAAATGTTTTTTAACGTATCGGGCGGTATCTTTTCCACGCCAATCGACGTATGCGTAAACTTTATCGTTCTATTTATTATACTTGGTTCATTTCTTGAAAAGACGGGTATCGGTATATTCTTCGTGGATCTCGCAAACTCTATTGCGGGTACGTCCGCGGGCGGTCCTGCGAAGGTCGCTGTTATTTCCTCCGCGCTTGAGGGAATGTATTCGGGAAGCTCGGTTGCTAACACTGTTGGCAGCGGTAGCGTTACCATTCCGATAATGAAAAAAATCGGATATAAGCCCGAGTTTGCGGCGGCAGTCGAGGCAGCCGCTTCTACAGGCGGACAGATTATGCCGCCGATTATGGGCGCAGCCGCTTTCCTTATGGCAGAGATTACGGGTATTCCGTACGCTACTATCGCAGTAGCGGCTATCCTTCCTGCAATTCTTTATTTTGCCGGAATCTTTCTTATGGTGCATTTTGAAGCGAAGAAGCGCGGTCTTGAAGGGCTTCCCAAGGATGCTATCCCGAACTTCTTTAAGCTTCTGCTTTCAAAGGGCTATCTTTTACTGCCCGTCGTAGTCCTCGTTATTTGTATGAACTATTACACTGCGGGAATGTCGGCGTGCTACGCTATTCTGACAGCCCTCACGGTTAGCTTGTTTAACCCCAATTTGGGACGCAAATCAATAGGAAGCTACAAGACACGAGAGGCGAAGAAGGCAATTTTGCGTTCTATCGGGCTTCCCTTGGTACCCGTGGCTACTATAGTGCTTTACTATATTCTTAAGTCGCTTGGGCTCGTTACTGTAGCTTGGCAGGGCAAATTCGTGTTTATCGCCATCGTTGTAGCGGTCGGATGCAGCTTTTTCACGAAGGGCGCGATACTTACGCCAAAGGTAGCGATAAGTGGCTTTGAGGGCGGTATTACGAACTCTATAGGCGTCGCCGTAGCGTGCGCCATTGCGGGAATAGTTTCGGGAGTAGTTACACTTACCGCGCTTGGCAGCACACTCGTTACCACGATTGTTCCCTTGGCTGAAAAGAGCATATTTATCGCCCTGTTTTTGACTATGCTTGCTTGTATAGTTCTTGGAATGGGCGTTCCGACTACCGCGAACTATATAATTATGGCGACGACAACCGCGCCCATACTTATGAGTATGGGAATAGCTCCGCTTGCGGCGCATATGTTCGTATTCTATTTTGGTATCGTGGCGGACATTACGCCCCCCGTCGCGCTTGCAGCTTACGCAGGAAGCGCAATTGCCGGCTCAAATCCGCTGAAAACGGGAGTGAATGCTACGCGTCTCGCTATTACCGCATTTATTATTCCGTACATTTTTGCGATAAATCCACAAATGCTTTTGGTCTGTGAGGGATATAAGCCGGAGTTTTTCTTCGTTTGTCAAATTATTTTCACCTCAATTATTGGAATTTTCGCAATCTCCGTATTCCTCGAAAATTACTTTATTCGCAAGAATAAAATTTGGGAAAGTATTTTGTTTGGCGTAGGCGGACTTTTGGTTATCATTCCCGAGCTTACGACCGACATCATTGGCATTGTATGCGTCGCCTTGGCGATTATTTCTCAGCTTTTGATTGACCGTAAAAAAAATAAAGTATAAGAAAAACGGCGTGGTGCGTTATATCGCATCACGCCGCGCCAATTCGTCGAGGGGGAAGAAATGAAAAGAGAAATCGTTTTATGTGGAAGAACAGTCAAATATGATTTGAATATCAAAAACGTAAAAAACATAAATCTGCGTATTCGTATTGATGGCAGTATTCAGGTTTCCGCAAACAGGAAGACGAGTATTGAAAAAATAGAGGCGTTTATTCGCTCAAAGGAAGAATGGATTATCGGCGCGCTAAACAAAATAGAAAGAAGAAATGAAGAAATCGCCAAAAGGGAGAAAGAGAACGAGGGACGCATTTTGCTGTGGGGCGAGGAATTCAATCTTTTCGTCGTTGAAGGAAAAAGAAACTCCTATAAATATAGCGAAGGTAAACTCGAAATAAGCTTGAAGAATATATGCGACACGAAGGCAAGAGAAGCGATAATTTCGGAATTTTACAAAAACGAATGTAAATTAAAATTTACGAGCTTGTGCCAAAGAGCGTACGAGGTATTCTCGATTAGGGGGCTTGAATTTCCTGAAATTAAGTATAGAAGAATGAAATCTCGTTGGGGAAGCTGTAATATAAAGAAAGGCGTACTTACCTTTAATACTATATTGGCGACGATGCCACCCGATTGCGCCGAGTACGTTGTCTTTCATGAGTTTTCCCATTTTCTGCACCCGAACCACTCCAAAGCGTTTTACGAGTGTTTGTCGGCGCATATGCCCGATTGGAAGCAGAGAAAGCAGCTTCTTCGTGAGAGAGGCGACACGCTTTAATAAATTTAAAAGAGCTATGATATCAAATACGGTATCACAGCTCTTTTGTTTTTTTGTGAATAATTGTTTACACAATCTTATTCCGTGCGGAGCGCTACCACGGGATCCTTCTTTGCGGCGCTTCTCGACGGAATGATTCCTGAAATTAACGTGAGAAGCACGCTTATCGCAATTAAAATCACAGCGGCGGATAAGGGCAGCTTCGCATTAAGATTAGATATTCCCGTAAGAGAATGGAGAATTATATTCGTAATTATACATAACACGTAGGTCAGAGATACACCCATAAGACCTGAGGTAAAGCCGATTATCATCGTTTCTGCGTTAAACATTCTTGAGACGTTACGCTTCGACGCACCGATAGCACGGAGAATACCTATCTCCTTCGTGCGCTCCTGTACCGAAATCAAGGTAATAACGCCTATCATAATCGAGGAAACGACCAGAGATATAGCGACGAAAGCTATCAAAACGTAGGTTATTGCGTTTATAATAGTCGTTACGGACGACATCATAATTCCTACGTAGTCGGTGTATTTGATTTGAGAAAGCTCGTCGAGGTCTTTGTTATATTCGCTGATAAGTTCCTCTATAACGTCCTTGTTTTCAAAGGACGATGCGTAAATGTTCACAGAGACGGGAGAATCAAGGTCAACGTAGCCAAGCTGTAAAAGCGCGTCGTCATAGCTTTTGTCCGAGAACTTCAGGAGCACGTCGTAATATGAAGCGCACTGCTCGGTGGTATACGCAGGGAGAGCCATATCTAACGCCATAGCGAGCTGCGCGGTCGGCATCTGCGACATCTGCGCTTTTACCTGCTCTGCGTACTGCATCTTCGTCTGCTCGACTACCATTTTTTCGAAGATTTCATTCAGGTCGTCGTCGGACATTTCGCTGACGTAGTTATTTATTTCCTGCTCGGACATATTCATCTGATTAGCGAGGGCAGAGGAGAGGAGCGCTTCCAATTTTTCACGAGTCATATCCTTCTTTGCGTCTGCAATAGCGCCGTCAAGAATTTCCTTTGACGGTATACTCATAATAGAAATATAAGACGCTGCCTTTTCCGCCTCGTTTTGCTCGGAAAGGTAGGCGCGGAGCGCAGCTTCCTTCTCCTCGGGGGGAAGATTTGACGTGTTTTCACGGAAGGGAAGCCCGTCTATGAGGTTACGCGCGGGGCTATTCATCTGAGCCATAATGGCGTCCGATTTTTGAGATTCCTTTATAACGTATTCTGTGAGAGCGCTCGTATATCCAATAGCGCCCGAGAGCATAACCGAGTCCGCGTCCTCGGACGGACGAATAATTCCCGTAACCTTGAGTGAGAGCGCATTGTCGTAGAGATATCTGAGTCCTGTATCGGTGTCTCTTAAATCGGTGTAAAGACCGCTCTCCTCGTCGTAGGAGAAGCAGGAGGAATTTAAAATCACCTTATATTCTCGCGCGCAAATTTCTTCATACGAGAAGCTCGTGTTATCTATCTCTATCTCATTTCCTTGCATTGTGTCGGACATAAGAGCGTTTATTTTTTCTTCTGAAATAAGTCCCATTGCGTAGAGAGTGATATCGTCGAGCTCGTTGTTTTCGTCGAGGACTAATACTATCTCGTCATAGCTGTTCGGCCACGAGCCGTAGATTACGTCGTACTGCGAATGCAAAACGTCATTTATATACGAGCCGTCGTTGCCCGGAAGCATTTCCTGCCACATTTTCGGAGCGAAGGCGCTTGAGCTTCCCATAGAGGACATGGCGCTATTGCTGTTTGCCATCATTTCAGCCATATTGAAGCCCATATTCCGATAAATCAAGTCGCTCATAAGCTGAGTGGTGTCCGAGGGAATGATGTTTCCGTCGGTGTTTTTAGTATATACGAGCAAAGGCAGGTCGTAGGTGTAGCTTATTCCGCTTATCACGCTGCTAAATCCTTCTCCGTCAGGATTCCTCGCCATCTCGGTGTCTAAATGCTTTTTGAACGCCTCGAGGTCATTTTCCTGAGTTTCGAGGTTGTTCATTGCGTTCATCATATTATAAATTGCCGATTTTTTATAAACCGCATCTCTGTCGTGATTGATTTCGGTTCGGTTTATATTCATAAACGTGTTCATAAGCGCCGAAAGGTCTACCGTGTTGCGCTCGATAGTCAACGGATAAGAGGAGAGGGCGTTTTCCTGCGTTTCATTTACGTAGGTCGTCATTCCGTGAGAAATGGCGAGAATTAAAGCAATTCCGATAATGCCTATGCTTCCCGCAAAGGAGGTCAGCGTCGTTCTGCCCTTTTTGGTGAAAAGATTCTTAAGCGAAAGCATAAAAGAGGTAGCGAAGGACATAGACGGCTTCTTGTCCTTCTTGGACGGCTTCTTCGCCGCCTCTTGCTCCTGCAGGGCGTTTTTATATTCGTCGTCCGTCAAGGGCATTGAGTCGTCGGTAATCAAGCCGTCAAGCATACGGATGATTCTCGTAGAATACTTGTTTGCTATATCGGGGTTGTGCGTAACCATTATAACGAGGCGGTCCTTTGAAATCTGCTTCAACAGCTCCATTACCTGAACGCTCGTCTCCGAGTCGAGCGCGCCCGTCGGTTCGTCTGCGAGAATTATATCGGGGTTGTTTACCAGCGCTCTCGCAATAGCGACTCTCTGCATCTGTCCGCCCGACATCTCGTTTGGCTTTTTGGAGAACTGATTTGCGAGTCCCACGTCCTCGAGCGCCTTTTTTGCGCGCCTTCTTCTCTCCGCCTTAGAGACGCCTGAAAGCGTCAAGGCGAGCTCTACGTTTTGAAGTACCGTTTGATGAGGGATAAGATTATAGCTCTGAAAGACAAAGCCGATAGAATGATTTCTATAAGCGTCCCAATCCCTGTCGGAGAAATCCTTCGTTTCACGGCCGTTTATAACTAATTCGCCCGAGGTGTATTGGTCAAGTCCGCCTATAATGTTGAGCATAGTGGTTTTTCCGCAGCCGGACGGGCCGAGAACCGATACGAATTCGCTTTTTCTGAATTTTAGATTTATACCTCGCAGGGCGTTTACTTTATCGTTGCCCGCAGGGTAATCCTTTTTAATATTTATCAGCTCTAACATTCGCTTCTTCTCCTTAATGAAAAGTGATTTTACATAATATAATATTCCAAAAAATGAAAAAAATCAACCTAATAAAATGAACTAATAATGAAAAATAATTAATATACGATGTATTTTCTTGATGTTGCAAACAACAGTTTACATAATTAACCCCTTGGCGAGATAAATAGGACAATCTCGTCAAGGGGCGTTTCGCAAGAAAAGCTCTTATTAGATTTTCGTGACGGAAATGGTTATGCTTTCACCGTTAATATTCCATTCCTTTGCGTTCTCGTCCGTCTTGTCGCAAAGCTCGTCGCAGAGAAGAATCTCGCAGACCTCCTCTTTGTTCTTTTGAAGAAGCGCAAAGATTTTTTCGTTGCCTTCGATTCCGATTTTAATATGGTCCATGACCTCAAAGCCGCTTTCTTTTCTCGTGGTCTGGATTTTGCTTATTATTTCGCGCACAAATCCCTCCTCGATAAGCTCTTCTGTGAGGTTCGTATCGATAACGACCGTTATGCCGTTGTCTGCAAAGGACTCATAGCCCTGCTTCTGAGTCATTTCTATCAGAAGGTCCTCGCGGGAAAGCTCGGCTATGGTATCGGAAAGCGTGAGCTTTAATACGCCGTTTGAATCGAGCTCGTCTATCGCGCAGTTGCCGTCCTCGATAGATGAAAGCTTTTCCTTTATCTCTGCGAGATACTTGCCGTACTTAGGACCTACGGTCTTGAGCTGCGGCTTGAAGGAATAGGAGGTGAAGTCACGGACGTTGTCGGTAAATTCTACGCATTTTACGTTAAGTTCGTCTTCAATTATGTCGGTATAGAATTTATCGAGAGTGAAATCCGCCTTTACGTACATACGGCTCACCGGCTGGCGATTTTTGATAGAAGCGGAATTACGGCAAGCTCTGCCGAGCGCAACTATCGTCAGTACCTCGTCCATATGCTCCTCGAGCGCATTGTCAATATAAGCGTCGTTTGCAGAGGGGAAGTCGCAGAGATGTACGCTTTCGGGCGCATTTTTATCTATACTGCAAACGAGATTGCGGTAGATGTTTTCCGCCATAAAGGGAATCATGGGCGCGCTTACCTTACAGAGATTTACGAGAACGGTATAAAGCGTCATATAGGCGTTTATCTTATCCTGCGTCATCTCTTTACCCCAGAAGCGCTCGCGGCTGCGGCGAACGTACCAGTTGCTCATGTCGTCAACGAATTTCATAAGCAATTTTGAGGTCTCGGTGATTTTGTAGTTAGCGAGATTGTCGTCTACCTCTTTTATAAGGGTGTTCATCTTCGAGAGCATCCACTTGTCCATAACGGAAAGCTTGTCGTATTCAAGAGTATATTTCGTCGCATCAAAATTATCAATATTAGCGTAAAGAACGAAGAATGCGTACGTGTTCCAGAAGGTGCCCATAAACTTTCTCTGACCTTCAACCACCGCGCCCTTGTGGAAGCGGTTGGGGAGCCACGGAGCGCTGTTCGAATAGAAATACCAGCGAATTGCGTCTGCGCCGAATTCCTCGAGCGCCTCCATAGGATCTACCGCGTTGCCCTTAGATTTTGACATCTTCTGACCGTTTTCGTCCTGAACGTGACCGAGAACGATAACGTTCTTGTAGGGGGCTTTATTAAAGATGAGAGTTGAAATAGCGAGCAGAGAATAGAACCATCCTCTCGTTTGGTCTACCGCCTCGCTTATGAAATCGGCAGGGAACTGAGAATCGAACAATTCCTTGTTTTCAAAGGGATAATGCCATTGAGCGAAGGGCATTGCGCCCGAGTCGAACCAGCAGTCAATAACCTCGGGTACACGCTTCATTTCGCCGTTACATTCAGGACATCTGATAGTAACCTCGTCGATAAAGGGACGGTGAAGCTCAATGCTCTCGGGGCAGTTGTCAGACATCGACTTAAGCTCCTCGATAGAGCCGATAGAATGTCTGTGTCCGCAGGAACATTCCCAGATATTAAGGGGAGTACCCCAATAACGGTTACGGCTTACGCCCCAATCCTGAACGTTTTCGAGCCAATCGCCAAAGCGGCCCTTACCGATGCTTTCGGGTATCCAGTTTACCGTATTGTTGTTACGAATCAGGTCATCTCTTACAGCGGTCATCTTGATGAACCAGGAATCACGGGCATAATAGATAAGAGGAGTGCCACAACGCCAGCAGTGAGGATACGAGTGCTCGAAGGGGAGAGCGGCGAAGAGAAGCCCTGCTTCGCTTAAGTATTTGAAAACCTCTTTGTCCGCATCCTTGCAGAACATACCCGCCCACGGAGTTTCCTTCGTCATTTCTCCCTTTTCGTCAACAAGTTGAACGAAAGCGAGGTCGTAATTTTTACCTACGACAGAGTCGTCCTCACCAAACGCGGGAGCGATATGAACTATACCGGTACCGTCAGAGAGGGTTACGTAGTTATCGCACGTTACGAAATAAGCTTTGCCCTTGGGCTTAACGAAGTCGAAGAGTGGCTCGTATTCGGTGTATTCCAGCTTTTTTCCGACATAGCTTTCAAGAAGTGTATACTCGTCCTTGATAACCGATGAAACAAGCGCCTCGGCAAGAATATATTTTTCTTCGCCTACCGAAATTTTAACGTAGGTTTCATTCGGGTTTACGCAGAGAGCAACATTTGAGGGGAGCGTCCAAGGGGTAGTAGTCCATGCGAGGAAATACTCGTCCGTTTTGCCCTTCACTCTGAATTTTGCGATAGCGGACTTTTCCTTTACGTCCTTGTATCCCTGTGCTACCTCGTGGCTCGAAAGGGGAGTGCCGCAGCGGGGGCAGAAGGGTACTATCTTAAAGCCCTTGTAGAGAAGTCCTTTTTCCCAAATCTGCTTTAAAGCCCACCATTCAGATTCGATAAATGAATTGTGATAGGTAACGTAGGGGTCCTTCATATCCGCCCAGAATCCGACGGCAGATGAGAACTGCTCCCACATTCCCTTGTATTTCCAAACGCTTTCCTTACATTCCTGGATAAACGGCTCAAGACCGTATTGCTCTACCTGCTCCTTGCCGTCAAGACCGAGCTTTTTCTCGACCTCAAGCTCAACGGGGAGACCGTGAGTATCCCAGCCCGCCTTACGCAGAACGTGGTAGCCCTTCATAGTGCGGTAGCGAGGAATCATATCCTTAATTACACGGGTGAGAACGTGACCTATGTGCGGTTTTCCGTTTGCCGTGGGAGGACCGTCATAGAAGGTATAGGTCTCGCCGCCCTTACGGCTATCTATACTCTTTTCAAAAATGCTGTTCTCTTCCCAAAACTTTACGGTCTGTTTTTCTCTTTCCACAAAGTTCAGGTTATTCGAAACCTTCTCGTACATATAAAATTCTCCTTAGGAAGTAAAATTTTGCAAATAAAAAAGCCCGTCCGCTAAACAGGGACAAAGCAAAAAACCTTGTAACTATTCAGCATACCATTATATGCCCTCCTATGACGGCGGAAACCCGACGGAAAATAATCGGCGAATGCCTTTCCTCTCCGCAGCTCAGAAGTGATATTCGAAAAAGAACTACTAAGCGTCGGCTCACACCATATCCGACTCGCTGGGCGTTTCGTTCTGACCTACTGTCTTCGTCACGGCTTTTGTAAAAATATTTCAGAAACGGAATTTCCGTTTCTTATTTTCGTTAAGTGAAAAACTATAACACATAAATTATATTACTAATTTAATATAAAGTCAAGTGAAAAAGCAAAATTCCTACAAACTTTATTTTAATTTAGCGAGAAAAAAGCAGTATTTTTAAAAAAACTATTGCAAAAACCGCAAATTTGTGTTATACTAACGAAGTATTTGACGGGAAGAACAGATTTCTATCAAAATTCCAAACTTAAAAATGTACAGTATGCATCATGGAGAGTTATCTCGCCTTTGGCGAGAATGCCCACACCCTGCGCCTGACAAGCGAGCTTGTCGATCTTCGGGTGAGGTATGCGAAGTGGATTCAATGAGCAAAGCTCATTGAGCCACATTTTATCAAGCTCCATAAGTATGGTGCACGCTGTTGCATCATACTTATGGAGAGATATCGAAGTGGTCATAACGGGGCTGACTCGAAATCAGTTTGCGAGCAATCGCACGGGGGTTCGAATCCCCCTCTCTCCGCCAAAAAAGAAACTCAAGTGTTGAAACAATGCTTAAGTTTCGTTTTTATTAAAATTAATGAGTTTAATGGCTTTTTTCCTTGAATATTACCACATATTAAGGGAATTATCAACACATTAAGCGAAATTGCTATTATTTATTATTTCTTTTTAAGGTAAAGTTATTCTTTTGCCTTAAAAGAGGTAGCCAATGCGAAATTCGCATTGGCTACCTAAATTTAAATCAAATCTTATAAATCTTGTCAAATACCACAGTAAACTTTTCATCAACTTCAACATCTTTATGGTAATGTCCAAAGAACCATTTTTTACATGCCACACTGTTTCTTATTTTTTCCAGAAAATCTGTAAGTTGGTTAATTTCATATGTTGGAGCAATTTTATCTTGAATAGATGTTGGGGCAGAATGGGTTATTACATAATCGAATTCAAAATTATTCTTCTCAAGATTTTCTTCTGCGCAGCTATACTCTTTTTCGCTTGGCATTTCATCTTTCCACCAGTTTTTGCCTTCGGTTCGATGTTCTTTATCGTGCGAGCTTGCCCCGCCAAATACGAAGAACTTCTTTCCGTCGATATTATATACTTCGCCCCTGATTAAATGATATATGCCATCATCAACTTTGTGTGCAAAACTACCACCAAAATCTACCGTTGGGAGATTATAAAGCGTTTCAAAATTTTCATGATTGCCATCAATAAAAAGCGTAGTGAAGTTTTTGCTTTTAAGCCACTTTATCCAATATTTTTCTTCATTGCTTCCGTCCCACACGCCGCCAAAATCACCACATATGATTACATAATCATTTTTAGTCATTTCTTTTTGCTCGGGAAAACGTTTAGTGGAAAGTTTCTGTATATCGACTGGTATGTGTGTATCGCCTGTAATATATATCACAGCAATTCCCCCTTTCTGTTAATCAAACCAAAGCAAATCGTTAATTGTTTTGTATCCTTTATATGGCAGCGAAACCTTTTGCGTAGGAATTTTATCCAATTTCAGCTGCTTTGCTGCCCTTAATCTATGATGCCCATCAACAACATACTTTGTACCTTTATACTCAACATATTTGATAGGTTCAGTAATCCCATTTTTTCTTATACTTTCCACGAGATTACTATATTGTTTTTTGCTCAACGTAAGCTTATGAGTTTGTGTTAGCTTTGATGGTGCAATCCTTTTTATGCCCTTTGCAGCATCCGACACTTTATCTGCCGTTTTAGCTGCATCTACAGCTTTATCTGCTATTTTAGCGAGTTTTGCTGCATCGCCAATCTCACCAACTACCGGGACAACACCAAGTGCACTAAGTCCCGCGGAGACAAAATCCCCTCTTGCAAGGTCAACAGGTATCGATGCCAAGTTTGTAAAAGTATCAAGTCCCGGAATGAGTGATGCTGCAGTTAGCAGATTGCTCAGTGCATCTAAACTACTACCTTTGGTGTTTCCAAAATTTCCTGATATACTTCCACCCATTAAGCAGTCACCTGCTTTCTGGACTTTGAAAATTCACTTTCAAAAGCTATGATGTTGATACCAATATCCTTATAGGGCTTGAAGATACTGTCAGGTGCACTACCGTAAACTATTATAGTTTTAGGAGACAGCCTTTGCACCATTCGGGCAAGACCTATTTTAAAGAAGATTTTATCCTCTTTGCGCTTAATACAACCATGTGTGCCTACTGCAACAGTTTTGTTTTCTTCTATCCCGTCAAAGCAGAAAGAGAAGGTTCTTTCATCCCCGAATCTTACATTTGGGATGACTTCAACGCCGTTATTCTGCAACCAAACGGCTATTGCTCTGCTACGATATGTATTCCACATTTGCATGATAAGCGGCATATTTCGATAAAGGCTAAAATCAGGGGATATGATACCCTTGAACTTTTTCAACTTGTCGAGATATTGTCTTGGTTTGCTCCAAAGTCTTTCAAAATCTCTGTCATGCTCGTAAAAGACCACCCAACAGTCAAAATCGTCCCATGTTTTAGACATTGCCTTTGAAAATGTTATGACCTTATCAGGTAAATGGTCGCTTGTCCTGATGACAGGCAACTCATAATAACCATCATAGTCAGCATTTTCTACCAAGAATGCATGGAAAACATCATAATTGTTATTAAATTGTACATTCGTCATAAAGTTTATTACCTCCGTAAACATTA
>JAZNBK010000037.1:0-32827 GCA_045587025.1 Eubacteriales bacterium | reverse complement strand
GCTCTCGGCATCTCTCATCGAGTATCCGAATGCGCCTGACTTGTATACCGTGTTACATTTTTTAGCACATTCTATCTGCTCGTCTATGCTTTGTATAGGGGTAATTTTAAACATTGACGTCCTTCTCCTTGGTTGCTTTATAGAGGTAATCAACCTCGTGCTTCTCAAGGTAACGCCACTTACCTACGGGGAGCCCGTCAAGCTTGAGATTGCCTATCGAAACGCGTGAAAGTCTTTTAACCGTTAGACCTGCAGCTTCGCACATTTTTCTGATTTGTCGATTTCTGCCTTCAAATAAAGTCATTTTTAGAACCGTTCCGCTCTCGTCTATATCGGTCACGTCGACCTGGACGGGCTGTATCTTGTAGTCGTCGATGACAAGCTCGGAGCGCAAGGTTTCGAGTTGGCTTTCGGTAATCTGCGCGTCTACTTTGACACGGTATATCTTTGGAATTGAATGCTTTGGATGCGTTAGGCGATTCGCAAGAGCGCCGTCGTTCGTTAAAAGAATAATTCCCTCAGAGCACATATCGAGACGGCCGATAGGGTATACCCGTTCTTCAACGCCGTCAAGCAGGTCGGTGACGCATTTCCTGCCGTGCGGATCGGTAGTGCTGGTTATGTAGCCGCGGGGCTTATTCATCATTATATAGATGAAGTCATTTTTCACCCTCGGCTTTATTTGCTTGCCCATATAGACGACTGTGTCCTTATGGGGATTAATTTTTGTTCCAATAGTGGCTATCTCGCCGTTTACTTTAACTTTTTTTGCGGATATTTCCGCTTCGGCTGCGCGTCTCGACATAATACCGCAGTCACTGAAAAATTTTTGAAGTCGTATAAGTTCTGTTTTTTTAGGCATGGTTTTACCGTCAGATAGTATTATCTGAAAAGTCCTTTTTTATATTTGATATCAGGTATATCTTGATTTGCATAGATAGGTGTGGAAGCGACGATTTTTCCGTCAATTTCAAAGTGCGTGTAGCCGAGAATATCTCCTTTTTTTATCGGAGCTATTACGAATCGGTTCATTTCGGTGATTTTCTTTGCCTCTGGGGTATCTCGTTTTATAATAAGCGATACATCCTCTTTGTTTGAACAGTTAACTGTCGCTAAAGTGCCGTTAATTACGGGAAGCTCAAAGTTGATTTCGTCCTTCGACGCAAGAATTCTGTTTTCGTATTTTTCAAATCCGTAATCCAATAATTTTCTGTGGTCATCCCAGTCGTCTGATGCGTTTAAGGTAACTGAAATTAAGGTAAGTCCGTCTCGTTCCGCAGCAGAAACCAAGCATCTGCCTGTTTTTTTTGTAAATCCGGTCTTAACCCCTATTGCGTCCTCATATAGAAGAAGCATTTTATTATGGTTTACAACGGTTATCTTGCTACTTCCGTCAATAGTTGATATCGTTTTTTTGTAAGTGCCAACAATAGATTTGAATTTTGGATTTTTCAGCGCTTCGGCTGTGATTAGGGCGAGCTCGTAGGCGGTGGTGTAATGCTCCTTTCCGTCGAGCCCGTGCGGATTTTCAAAATGAGTGTCTTTAAGCCCCATTTCATCCGCTTTTTTGTTCATCAGAGCAACGAAGCCCTCGACGCTGCCGCCAACTTCAATGGCGATAGCTGTGGCGACGTCGTTTGCGCTTTGAAGCAAAAGGGCAAACAAAAGATCCTCCATGTAGTATTTATCGCCTGCTTTAAGATAAATCGAGGAGCCCTCTATGCCTACCGCAATGGGAGAAATAGTCACGACTCTGTCGAGCTCGCAGTTTTCGAGCGCTATTAGCGCCGTCATAATTTTTGTGGTGCTCGCCATTGCGTGCCTTTCGTTTGCCGATTTCCCATATATAGATATATCCGCCTTGGGTATATAAAGACAGGCGTGCTGGGCGGAGAGCGGAAAAGAGTCGCTATTATTGCTTGCCGCGCTCGAGGTGAAGGGAAGTAATAAAACAAAAATAAGTATTAAAGACGTAAATTTATAAAACTTAAACAAAATTAAAATCTCCTATATATTTAATCAATTATAATTTGCGTTTTGGCGCGTTAAAATATTCAAGAAAATATAGGAGATTCTGTTTTTAACTGGTCTTATTATTCGGCAGAAGTGTCGTCTGCATCCTTATCCTTTCGTTTAAACACGTCTTTTAATCTTTGCAGAATTTCAGGGGAACGTTCGATAAGCGACGTGATTTTTTCGACTGAATCGTTAGCGTCGTTTACAATAGGCAGAACCTCAACTCTGCCGTCTGCGTGAACGACGAGGAAAGCAACGGGAGTTACGTTAACGCCTGTTCCGCCGCCGCCTCCGAAATTGGTCGCCTTCGTGCCAGAAGCTTCTTTTGATTTGTTTTTTGCATTGTAGTCAATTCCGCCCGAAGCAAAGCCCATACTGATTTTTGAGATAGGAATAATCGTAACCTTTCCTGCGCTTATAGGAGAGCCGACGACGGTTTCAGCACCCGCAAATTCCTTAATTTTTTCGAGGGAAGTACCGATTATATCGGTCAATTTGTTTTCTGACATTTATAATTTCCTCCGTTTTATAAATTATTATTTTTCACATTTGATTTTTTCTTGTGCGGCTTTTTCATAACGTGTATTAAGGTAGAAAATAAAAGTCCGATTGCCCAGATAGGTCGATAATAAAGCTTAATGTCGAGCTCCATTTTGGATTCGTCCGATATGAAATCGGAAAGAACGTTAATTTCACTCTTAAAAGAGCGTTTGAGGTTCGTTACGTTAGATAAAATTTCCAATAGATAGGAGACGGCTTGAGAAGTAACGCCATACATAATGGCTGTTTTTGCGGCATCTCCTGTCGCAACGGTTATGTTGATTTTCGCAACCTTGATTTTCAACCTCTTAAAAAATCCCTTTAAGATATGCCGCAGAAAATCGGTGATATAGCTTAAAAAATCGAGCATATCGGAGATAGAGCGTTCTGACTTTTTATCGCTCGCTTCAACTTCTGCCGTTTTTTTCTTTTTCTTGTGCTTTTTTGGTAAGATTTTCTTTATAAACTTTTTAAAAAAACCGTCTTTTCGTTGTTTCTTTTCAGGCAGAACCGTATATTTAAAGAACAAATATCTGAAATAGACGTTCGGCTCCGAGATGTATCTTATTCGTACCTTTATCGGCGCGATAAGCAAAGAGAAGAGTATAAGTATAATAATTGAAAAAATTTTCGTACCTATCCCTCCTTTTGTTTTAACTGCCTTTTTGTAAAATACGAGATATTATTCGTTGTTTGCTTCCTGTTCTTTTTCTTCGATAGATTCGTTTATAACGTCGTCGAGCGTTATCTGATTTTTGTCAGGCATAAATCCAATCTTGTCTTCCATTCTCGAAATAAGCTCGGACATCTCTTCCGAATTAATGCCGGGTAGCTCTGAAAGCGAGCTGAGTCCAAAGCAGCGCAAAAAGTTTGACGATGTGCCGTATAGCATAGGACGTCCTGGCGCATCCAATCTGCCTTTTGCCTCTATAAGACCTCTTTCGAGCAGGGAAGATACGGAATAAGAGCTGTCAACTCCTCTTACGGTGTCTACGTATGATCTCGTTACGGGCTGATTATAGGCGATTATAGCGAGAGTTTCGATAGATGAATTTGAGAGATTTCCGCTTCGTTTAATTCCAAGCGCTTCGCGTATATATGAAATATATTCCGCCTTCGTACATAGCTGACATTCCTTTTCATAAGTCAAAAGAATTACGCCTCTTGGAATTTCGCTGGAATTATTGTATATTTCAGCATACGCTTTTATACGCGATATCAGCTCGTTTTTTTCAATTTCAAATACGTTTGAGAGCTGTTCATAGGTTACAGGATGTCCTGCGGCAAAAAGCACGGCTTCAAGCGCTTGCTCAAAGCACACCTTGGCTTTTTCGTTTTCCATTGAATTTTCAATTGTTTCATTCGTTTGAGTGGTCATCTTCTTTATTTTCACTTTCTTCTGTTAATGGAGAATAATTTGGATTTATTTCAAAGCTTAACGTCATCCAATCTTCGTCTTTTGTTTCATAATCAGAAATTTCATCGCCTTCGTTTTCGTCATTGAAAGGAGAGCAAATCAATATTCGCTGAAGCTTTATAAGCTCAAGAATTCCCATAAACGTAGCGAGAAGCTCAGGTCTGCTTTCAGAGTTCTTAAGCAGGAAAAACAGAGAAGCGCTTCCTTGAATATTGAGCGTGTCGATTATCTGCTCTATTTTTTCTTCGACATTTACTACTTTTGTTTTTATAAGCGGGGAAATGTATTTTTCAGGAGCACGATCTTCCAGCTTTAATCTGTTGAGCATACTGTTGAGTGCGCTTGAAAGCAGGGAGGGATTTAGCCCGAGAGGAAAACCCTTTTCGGGAGGAATTTCGTCCTCATCCTTAATCATACGTCCAAAGTATTCTTCGTAAAGCGGTTTAAGCTCCTTTGCCGCTTCCTTTGCTTTTTGATATAACAAAAGGGTATCAATAAGCATTTCACGCGGGTCGCCCTCGTCGTCATCTTCCTTTGGAAGCAAAATTCTGCTCTTCAGGAGCATAAGCTCGCTTGCCATGGTTATGAACTCGCTCGCTATCTCCAAATCCATTTTTCTTGCTTCTTCTATGTACTGAATATATTGGTCGCATATCTCGGATATCGAAATATCAATAATATTTACCTTGTTTTTTGCAATCAATGATAGAAGAAGGTCTAAAGGACCTTCATATTGATCTAATTTGTAGCTTAAGTCCTCCATGGGCGCTCCTTGTTAATCAAAAATTAAAGGGTATGAGATTTATAATGCGCATCATTCCGTTCGATAAAGCGGACGTGATATGCAAAAGCGGGCCGTCTAAAAATCCGAAGCTCAGCGCAAGAAATAAAGCAACTGCAATTAAGCGTTCGTATTTCATAATGCCAAAATAATACTTAGGCGGCAAGAATACGTATAAAATTCTTGAACCGTCGAGAGGCGGTATCGGAATTAGATTAAATATGCAGAGTGAAAGATTCAAAATGTGGCTTGCTGATAAAAACCTTATAAAATACGCAATAAATTTAGCTGCGAAATCGGATAATTCCGAAGTGCCAACCATACGGAATATTGCCCACTGAAAGAAAAAATAAAAAAACAAGCTAACAAACGAAAGAATTAAATTTGCCACAGGTCCTGAAAGAGCGGTCAGGGCCATATCTCTTCTCGGTTTTTTAAAATAACGTGAGTTTATCGGAACCGGCCTTGCCCATCCAAAACGGAATAAAAGCAAGCAAATTGAGCCGATAGGGTCCAGATGGTGCAAAGGGTTAAGGGAAAGGCGTCCGAGACTTCTTGCGGTAGGATCGCCTAAACGGTAAGCCATATAACCATGAGAAACCTCGTGGAAGGTAAGCGCTATCAACACTGCCGGAATAGATAAAATTAAATCAATCATTTGCGGAGTATTTATCATATAGAGTAGTATTTTTTCCATTGTAAATTTCTCCGTTTATTTCTCGATATGTGAGAAAATCTCGTTCCAAAGCTGATTTTTTCCGTCTCGCGTCACCGAGGAAAAAGGCAAAATATGAATATCTGTGCCAAGGAAAAATTCATTTTCGATATCTGAAACGGCTTTTTGCAGGGCAGTTTTGCTGAGCTTGTCGGATTTTGTTGCGACGACGATAAAAGGGGTATCGGTATCGATTAGCCAATTTATCATATTTATATCGTCGTCGGTAGGCCCGTGCCTTATATCAATAAGCTGAATTACTAACTTCAACAGATCCTTGTCGGGATTATTGACAAAATACTCCTCAGTCAACGTAGACCAGGCAAGCTTGCTATCGAAAGAGCGCTTTGCGTATCCGTAGCCGGGAAGGTCTACGAAATAAAGCTTTTTGTCGACGTCGTAGAAATTTATGGTTATTGTTTTTCCGGGCGCAGAGCTGACTCTGGCGAGCGCTTTTCTGCCGAGCAGAGTGTTGATAAGCGAGCTTTTTCCTACGTTCGATCGACCAGAAAACGCAATCTGGGGTCGCACGTCGTGAGGGAACTGCTTTTTTTGCCCTGCGCTTACCTTTAGGGAAACATTATTGGTATTTACGTTCATCTTTTATCCTTTATTAGTTATTATTGACAGGGAGAAACAGATATTTGCGCGCTTGGTAGTGAAACGTTCATTGAAATAGCTATATTTTCGTCGTGTACTCCCGAGGGAAAGCTCGTAAGAGCATTTTTCAAAACGTCCAAGCCCGTGTCGCACAAAATGAATTTAAGATTGTTTCTCGCTTCCTTGTCTATCTCGTCGAGGTCTTTTTCATTTTGACGTGGAATGAGTACGGTATTTACCTTCGCGCAATAAGCGGCGAGAGTTTTTTCTTTAAGACCGCCTATCGGAAGAACCTTTCCTCTGAGTGTAATCTCACCCGTCATAGCAACGTCTGATTTTACGGGTATGCCCGTGACAGCGCTCGCTAAGGCGCAAGCCATAGTAACACCGGCAGAAGGTCCGTCTTTAGGAATTGCTCCTTCCGGAAAATGAATATGAATGTCTTTCTTTTCAAAGAAGGTCGGATCAATTTTCAAAACGTTGGAAATAGAACGAATATAGCTTACAACTATTTTTGCCGACTCCTTCATAACGTCGCCGAGCGAGCCGGTAAGCTCTAATTTGCCTGTTCCGTTTAATACGGAAACCTCTACTTTAAGCATATCGCCGCCACTTGCCGTATAGGCAAGTCCGTTTACAACTCCAACCTCGTCGTTATTTGCAACGGTTTGGGGGAGTATTTTTCTTTTTCCGAGGAAGAGAGAAACGTCGCCTTCATCAAGGAGGATACGCTTTTTGCTTCCGTCGGCTATTTTTGTGGCTGCTTTTCTGCAAAGAGTAGCAAGCTCTCTTTCAAGATTTCTGACGCCTGCCTCTCTCGTATAATAATCAATTATCTCGTATAAAGCATTGTCAGTTATCTTGAAAGTGGATTTTTTAAGTCCGTGACGCTTCATCTGCTTTGGCAGTAAATGCTTTTGAGCAATTGCGAATTTCTCCGTACGGGTGTACGTTGAAAGCTCAATTACTTCCATTCTGTCGAGCAGGGCGTCGGGTATTCCGTCATAAGTGTTGGCGGTAGCGATGAAGATGCAGTCGGAAAGATCTAACGGAAGCTCTAAAAAATGGTCGCGGAAATATCTGTTTTGCTCAGGATCTAATACCTCGAGCAGAGCAGAGGCGGGATCGCCGTGTATATCTCTGCAAAGCTTGTCAATTTCGTCGAGAACAATTACGGGATTCATCGTTTTTGCTTCGATTATCGAATCAACAATTCTTCCGGGCATTGCTCCGACGTAGGTCTTTCTATGGCCTCTTATATCTGCTTCGTCGCGTATGCCGCCTAAGGAAATACGCGCGTACTTTCTTTTCATAGCGCTCGCAAGAGAAGCGGCAATAGAGGTTTTTCCAACGCCGGGAGGGCCTACGAGACATATAATCTGATTTTTTACGTCAGGCGCAAGCTTTTTTACCGCTATGTATTCGAGCATACGCTCTTTGATTTTATCAAGTCCCTCGTGCTCCTTTTCAAGAGTTTTTCTCGCCGAACCGATATCTAAATTATCCTGCGAAAATTTGTTCCAGGGAATATCGAGACAGGTGTCAAGATAGTTTCTCAAAACGGTGCTTTCAGCTGCGCCAAAAGGTGTTTTTGAGAGCTTATTCAGCTCTTTAAAGAGCTTTTCTTCGACAAGTCGGGGGAGCTTTGCTGCTTCAATTTTCGAATGATATTCTTCAATTTCGTCGGCGTCCTCTCCTAATTCCTGTTGGATAGATTTCATCTGCTCGCGAAGATAAAATTCCTTTTGATGCTCGTCTATCTTTCTGCGTACCTCTTGGTGAATTTTAAATTCACATCCGATAATTATCTTTTCCTCCTCTAAGATATCGAGAAGCTTTTCAAGACGGGTTATAGGATTGAAGCATTCAAGAAGTATTTGCTTATTTTTGGGATTTATAAGGACTGCCGATGCAACAAAGTCGGAAAAGAAGCCCGCCGTATTTATAGCAATCATAGAATTGTATATATCGTCGGTCACTAACGGATGAATTTTTTTAATGGACGTGATTATGTTTTTTGCTTCGGTCAGAAGCTCCTCCGTTTTTGCAGTACACGGGCTTTCCTCAAGGATAGTTTTGCAGATTACCTTGGCGGACAAATACCCGTCTTTTTCTACAATCTCGGAAGTTTTTGCTCGGCAGATGCCCTCGAACATTACGGAGATAGTATTGTTCGGATTTTTAACAACCTGTTTGACCTTACATACCGTCCCGACCTTGTATAAATCTTTCGCTGTGGGGACGGCGACGTCAAAATCCTTTTGGGAAGTTAAAAAAAGTTGACCGCTTTCAGGTATTGCGGAGAAGGCGCGAAGCGACGCTTCTCTTGATATTTCCAAATTAATTTGGACTGACGGGAATGCCGAAGTGCCGCGAAGCGAAATAACGGGCAGCTCGAGCATTTGCGCTTTTTCTATATATCTGGACATTAAAATTACCTCTTAATTACGTAGTTTATATTGAGTAATGCATACTTATCGCATTATAAATCTCATTATAACATAAAAGGAACGAAAATTCCACCCTTTTTTTGAAAAAACCTAAATTTAACTTTATAGTTACAAATAATAGGCAAAAAATAATTATTTTTAAAAAAGGTATTGACAAATCAGAATAATAATGCTATAATCACATTCGTGTTGAGGCGAAAGTCCTCGAATTAAACAAGCAGAACGTACGTTCTCACCGTCATATAGTGGTATGCCGGTAAATAGTATCGATCTAATCAGTATTAGGTCTTTATTATGCGTACGGAGTTTCTGTATGCATTTTTTTTTGGAGGTGCACACTTATTAGCGCAGTAGAATTGCAAATCAACGAGGAAATTAAACTTAAAGAAGTACGGCTTGTCGGCACAGACGGCGAGCAGCTCGGAGTAATGACATCCGACCAGGCGAGAGAATATGCGTATTCAAGAGGGCTTGATTTGGTGTTGTTAGCGCCGCAGGCGGTTCCTCCTGTCTGTCGAGCAATGGATTACGGAAAGTATCGCTTTGAACGTGATAAAAGAGAAAAGGAAGCGAGAAAGAAGCAACAGATTATAAAGGTTAAAGAGGTTCAGCTTTCCTGCAGAATTGACACGCATGATTTTGAAACTCGTGTAAATCACGCAAAGAGATTTTTGTCTGACGGAGATAAGGTAAAGGCGGTTGTCAGATTTAAAGGAAGAGAAATGGCTCACACCGAAATAGGACGCTCGGTACTCGAGAAGTTCATTGAGGCGTGCTCTGAATTTTCAGATGCGGAGAAAAATCCTTCGCTTGAGGGAAGATATATGTCCGTTACCCTCGCCCCCAAAAAACTTAAATAAGTTTATACATTCATTTTTGAATTAGTATATTGCTAAAAGAAATTCAATTAAGGAGAAAAACCATGGGAAAGATTAAAACACATAAAGCATCGGCTAAGAGATTTTCTGTTACAGCCGGCGGTAAAGTTAAAATGTATCATTCACATCATCGTCACAATCTCGGTCTTAAGACCGCGAAACGCAAGAGAAGCTTGCGCAAGGGTTCAATTTTGAGCAACTCTTTCGCACCCACTATCAGAACGCTTATTCAGAAGTAATAAGGTTCGTAATATTTGAAAATCGGAGGATAATATAATGGCAAGAGTAAAAGGCGCTATGATGACGCGCAAAAGAAGAAAGAGTGTTCTGAAGGCAGCGAAAGGTTACTGGGGCGCAAAGAGCAAGCACTTTAAGATGGCCAAACAGGCCGTAATGAAGAGCGGCAACTACGCTTTCGTCGGCCGTAAGCTTAAAAAGAGAGATTTCCGCAGATTGTGGATCGCGCGTATTTCTGCTCAGGCAAAGGTGTGCGGTATGAATTATTCTACGCTTATGCACGGCTTGAAGGTAGCAGGAATTGATTTGAACCGTAAGATGCTCGCTGAAATTGCAGTTTCCGATAAGGATGCGTTCGCAGAGCTCGCAGCTCGCGCAAAGGCGGCTCTTTAATATAAATAGTAATGTTGATTTTAAAAAGGTCAACATTACTGTTTTTTTATTTTTACAAGGAAAATAAAATTTAGAGAAAAGGAAAAATACGCTATGAAATTTGCAAAAGATAGGATAACTGCGAGAAAGAATCCAATTGTTACCAGAGCTGCCTCACTTGCAAATAAAAAAGGCAGAGAAGAACACGGCGTATTTATGGCAGAGGGCGTAAAGCTTTTTATAGAAGCTGCAAAAGCGCGTTTGCCAATTGAATCGGTTTTGGTAGAGGAAAGCAAGGCAGATATAGTTTTCCCGATTTTAGAAAAAGAGCTATCGAATGAAATTTATGATGAAACTGTAATTTATACTCTTTCAGAGAGCTGTTTTGAAAAAATTTCTACCGAAAAAGCGCCTCAAGGGGTAATAGTTATCATAAAACATCTTGACTTTTTTAAAAGTTGTACTAAAATAATAGAAGAGAGTTTTTTAAACGAGAATAAAAAAACCTCGATAATTCTTTCTTCAATGAGAGATCCCGGCAACCTTGGGTCTGTTATCAGAAGCGCGGTTGCTTTTGGAGTTGAACAGATAATTTTATCTGATGATTGCGCGGATATATATAATCCAAAAACTATTCGTTCCGCTATGGGAAGCTTGTTTAAAGCCAACGTTTTGATTTCAGATGATTTATCACGCACAGTTTGCGCTTTACAGAAATCGAAGAGAAGGGTGTTTGCGGCAGAGCTTCGCGAAAACGCTTTTTCCTTAGATGACATAAAGTTAAACAAGTCAGATATAATGATTATTGGAAACGAAGGACATGGAATTCCAAAGGAAATTTCCGCTATCTGCGACGGAAGCGTGTATATTCCTATTTCCGACAAAGCAGAATCTTTAAATGCGGCGGTCGCTGCGGCAATATTTATTCGAGAACAAAAAATATTATAAAAGGAGAATCTATGGACTCTTTGCTGTTTTGGCTTTGGCTTAGCTTGAGATGCACCGTCGGTAGCGATACCTTTTCTATATTGAAAAAGACGTTTTCTAAGCCAAGCGACGTATATCGCGCAGACGAGGCGACACTTGAAAAAGCATTGCATCCATATAAAAAGGATTTAAAGGCGCTTTGTAATAAAGAGCTTTCTGACGTGCGCAGAGTTATGGATTACTGCTTGCATCAGAATATAAAGATTATGACGTATGAATCTCCTGATTATCCGAATGCGTTTCGGGAAATTTCTTCGCCGCCTTTGGTGCTTTATTATTACGGCGAGATTCCCGATCTTTCCGACAATTTAGTCGTTTCGGTCGTAGGAACGAGAAAAATGACCGAATACGGTAAGAAAATGGCGTTTGAAATTTCCAGCGATTTAGCCACGGCAGGCGCAGTTGTCGTCAGCGGTATGGCGCTCGGCATTGACGGTACTGCGCACGCAGCTGCGATAAGCGGAGGTGGAAAAACTATCGCGATACTCGGTAGCGGAATTGATAGAATTTATCCTCCAACTCATAAAAGATTATGCTCTTATATTATAAAAAACGGCGCAGTTATCACGGAGTTTCCTCCTCACGAGCCGCCCGAACGGTATAATTTCCCGAAAAGAAACAGACTGATAAGCGCAATTTCGCAGGCAACTGTCGTTATCGAGGGTGACGAAATCAGCGGAGCGCTAATTACAGCCCGTCATGCAAAGGAGCAGGGGCGAGTCGTTTACGCATTGCCGGGCAAAATTGATGAGCCGACAGGATCGGGAACTGCGATTCTGCTTAAAGATGGCGCAAAATGTATTACTTGCGCCGACGATATCTTGAGCGACTTTTCCGTTGCGTATAACGGTAAGATAAATATTTTTAAGCTTCTCAAAAAGACGAAAATAAACGTTGAGGCAGTATTGCTCAAAATGGGTGTTGATTCTAAAACAGTTAAGCCCAAAAAGAACAGTTCAAGCTCTGACGTTAGCAAAGAGAGTAATAAGGCAGAAGCGAAAAACAGTATAGAAAATGAAACAAACTTTGAGGACCAATCGGCTGTTATTGCAGAAAGACAAAAAATTCTTGAATCTCTTGGAAAAGAAGCGATAGAATTTTACAAACGTATTCCCGAAAACGAGGAAGTGTATGTAGAAGCAATTGCAGAAAAAGGAAAAATAACCGAAGCAATGTCTGCAACAACTTTACTTGAAGTATACGGTTTGATAGAAACGGTGCCGGGTGGTCGTGTAAGACGAAAAAAATAAAATATCCTAATAAGAGAAAGGAATTGAATATGGCTAATTTAGTAATAGTGGAATCACCTGCAAAGGCAAACACGATAAAAAGCTATCTTGGTTCTAATTATAAGGTCATTGCTTCAAAAGGGCATATAAGAGACCTGCCTAAAAGCACGTTTGGCGTTGATATAGAAAATAATTTTGAGCCGCACTATATAAACGTAAGAGGAAAAGGAGACGTAATAAAGCTCCTGAAAAAAGAGGCGAAAAACGCAAATAAAATATTCTTAGCAACAGACCCTGACCGAGAGGGAGAAGCTATTTCATGGCATCTCGCAAATCAGCTGGGCATTCCTCTTGACAAGCAGTGTCGAATTGCCTTTAACGAAATTACTAAAAACGCGGTAAAAGAGGCGATAAAGCACCCCGTAGCCATAAATGAATCTCTTGTAAATTCTCAGCAGGCGAGACGTATATTAGACCGAATAGTTGGTTACAAGTTAAGTCCGTTTTTGTGGAAGCACGTAAAGAGCGGTCTTTCTGCCGGTCGCGTGCAATCTGTTGCGACGAGAATTATTTCTGACAGAGAAGAGGAAATCCGTTCTTTTGAGCCAAAAGAGTATTGGACTATAAAAATTGAGCTTTTAACCGAAAAAGGTGATGAAATAAAAGCGAAGTTTTACGGCACTGCTGATAAAGAAATCAAATTGAATAATGAAAAAGAAGCAATGGTTGTAGAAGAGGCGATAAAAGACGGTCGCTTCAAGGTTAAGAGTGTAAAAAAGACTCAGAGAAACAGAAATCCGCTCCCTCCTTTTACTACTTCTACCTTACAGCAGGAAGCTTCTAAAAGAATAGGATTCCCCACCCATAAAATAATGAAGATAGCGCAAGAGCTTTACGAGGGTATTAATCTCGGAGCTGAACACGGGGGAGTTCAGGGCTTGATAACCTATATGCGTACCGACTCGTTGAGAGTTTCCTCTATTGCGCAAGACGCCGCAAGGCAGCTTATATCCGATATGTACGGAGAAGATTATTTCCCTCACACTCCAAAACAGTATAAAACTAAAAGCAATGTGCAGGACGCCCATGAAGCGATAAGACCTTCTAACGTTAGATTCATACCAAAGGACATTAAAAAATATTTGACTAACGACCAGTTTAAGCTTTACAAATTGATTTGGGAAAGATTTATGGCGAGTCAAATGTCGGCGGCTGTTTTCAATACCGTTGCAGTTGATTTTGAAAATGCAGGTTATATTTTCAAATCGAGCGGAAATACTTTGAAATTCAAGGGATATCTTGCAATATATGATAGCGTAGAGTTGTTTAATTCCGATGATAACGAGGATCTCGTTATTACGACTCTTCCTTCTATTATGCAAAACGACAAGGTGAACTTAAAGAACTTTGATAAATCTCAGCATTTCACCGAGCCGCCGCCAAGATATAACGAAGCGACTCTTATTAAATTTCTCGAAGAAAACGGAATAGGACGTCCGAGTACCTATGCGCCTATTATCACTACGATTATTTCGAGAAATTACGTAAAGCACGAAGGAAAGGCGCTTATTCCCACGCCTATTGGCGATATAACCACGAAAATTATGAAGGAGCAGTTCCCGGAAATCGTTGACTACAAATTTACAGCCGATATGGAAGATAAATTTGATATGATTGCAAAGGGCTCTGCCGAATTATTAGACGTTCTCAACGATTTTTATAATAAGTTTAAAAAATCCTTAGAGAATGCCGAGAGCAATACGGGTGAAGAAGAAATTGAGATTCCTCCCGAAGAATCAGATTATCTGTGCGACAAATGCGGCGCAAAAATGATATATAAAAACGGCAGATTCGGACGTTTTCTCGCGTGCCCCAATTATCCTAATTGCAAAAATACCAAGGCGATAGGAAAGGATGGCGCCCCTCTCGAAAAGAAGGAAGAAGAAAGTTCTGACGTCGGTTTTAAATGCGAGCTTTGCGGCGGAGAAATGGTGGTTCGCAGCGGTAGATACGGTAGCTTTTACGCTTGTAAAAATTATCCTACCTGTAAGTTTACAAAACAAAAGGTTACCGAAATAGGAGTAAAGTGTCCGAAGTGCGACGCTCAGATAGTAGCAAAGCACGGAAAGAGAAAAACACTTTTTTATAGTTGCGAAAGATACCCCGAGTGTGATTTTTCGTCCTGGGATATTCCTTTAAATGAAAAATGTCCGTCCTGCAATCAGATACTGTTCTATCGAAAGAGCAGAAAAACGATTATATGTTTAAATAAAGATTGCGGTTACAAAAGGGAAGAAAGCATAAAAGAAGATAATGGAAAATAAAAAGAACGTCAAGATAGTAGGAGCAGGACTCGCAGGTTGTGAAGCTGCGTGGCAGGCGGCAAAATTGGGTGTAAACGTTTTGCTGTATGAAATGAAGCCGAAAAATTTTTCTCCTGCTCATCACAGCGAGGGCTTTGCTGAATTGGTTTGCTCAAATTCCTTGCGCTCGAGTCAGCTTTCAAACGCCGTTGGGCTTCTAAAGGCAGAAATGGAGAAAATGGGTTCTCTGATTATGGAGGCCGCATATTTCTCGCAGGTTCCTGCCGGAAGCGCTTTGGCGGTGGACCGAGAAATTTTTTCGAATTATATCACGAAAAAAATCAAAGAAAATCCTCTTATTACGGTTATAAACGAGGAATTTTGTGAAATTGACGAAAAAACCGACGATATTATTGTATATGCTACGGGACCGCTTACGAGCGAAAAGCTTGCCTCTGCCGTTTTAGAATTTGTGGGCGGAGATGAATTGCATTTTTACGATGCGGCAGCGCCTATCGTAGATGCGGCTACTATTGATTACGATAAAGCTTTTTTTGCTTCCCGTTACGGAAAGGGCTCAGGCGATGATTACCTTAATTGCCCTATGAACGAAAAAGAGTACGATGCCTTCTATAACGCCTTAATTTCCGCAGAAGTGGCAAAGCTCAAAGAATTTGACTCAAAGGCGCAAAAAGAACCTCACGTCTTTGAGGGGTGTATGCCTGTGGAGATAATGGCAAAAAGAGGATATGACGTACTGCGATTTGGTCCAATGAAGCCGGTCGGCTTACCTGTTCCCGCTACGGGAAGGGACGCATATGCGACGGTACAGCTGCGAAAAGAGAATTTAGATGCTACAATGTATAATCTCGTCGGATTTCAAACGCATTTAACCTTTTTCGAGCAAAAACGAGTTTTTCGTATGATACCGGGGCTTGAAAATGCAGAATTTTTCAGATACGGTGTTATGCATAGAAATACATATCTTAATTCGGTAAATTTGCTTAATAGCGACTATTCCGCAAGAAAAAATCCTAATATATTTTTTGCGGGACAGATTACCGGAGTTGAGGGATATGTAGAGTCTGCCTCGTCCGGCTTCGTTGCGGGAATAAATGCGGCACTCAGATCGCAAGGAGAGGAAAGCTTGATTTTCCCTCAGGAAACTGAAATCGGCGCTCTTGCACGTTATATCAGCAATTCGGGCGTATCAAATTTTCAGCCAATGAATGCGAATTTTGGAATAATAGCGCCTCTTGATAAAAAAGTCAAGGGTGGAAAAATCGCGAGAAATGAGGCATATTCTGTCCGTTCTCTTCAAATAATTGAGGAGATATATAAAAATATTAAAGAGAAACAAGCAGAGGTTTTAAATGAAAATAATAATTGACGTAATGAGTGGCGACAATGCGCCCGCAGAGCTTTTGCGGGGCGCTGTAATGGCTTCTGAGGAATATTCGGCTTCCATTATTGTTGTTGGAAATCGTGAAATTATAGAAGAAACTGCAATGAAGGAAGAAATTTCTCTCGACAAAATAACAGTCGTTCACTCCGATTCTATAATTAATATGGAGGATAATGCGCTTTCCGTCGTTAGAGACAAAAAGGATTCTTCAATGAGTGTTGGCTTGAAATTGCTTGCTCAAGGAGAGGGAGACGCTTTTGTTTCCGCGGGAAATACGGGAGCTTTGCTTGCTGGCGCTACGCTTCTCGTAAGGAGAATAAAAGGTATTCAAAGAGCCGCTATTGCGACCGTTTTGCCTTTTTCCTCGCCGCTTTTGCTTATGGACTGCGGCGCAAACCTTGAAATCACACCTGAAAACGCAGAGCAGTTTGCTATAATGGGCTCTATTTATATGGAAAAAATTTATGGAATTAAGAACCCCAGAGTAGGTCAGGTGAATAATGGCACGGAGTACAACAAGGGACTACCGCTTCAGGTAAAAACATACGAGCTTATGTCTGATTCGAAGCAGGTAAACTTCGTTGGAAATATAGAAGCGAAAGCGATTCCGTTCTCGGAATGTGACGTGCTTGTAACAGATGGTTTTACAGGCAATATAATTCTCAAGTTTTTAGAGGGCATGGGTAAATTTATGTTTGGCGAAATGAAAGCCATGTTCTATACAAATTTCGTTACAAAAATTTCTGCCGCGGTTATGAAAAGCAAGCTTAAGTTATTAAAGGCGAAATTTGACGCTTCAGAGCATGGCGGAGCGCCTCTGCTCGGAATATCAAAGCCCGTAATTAAGGCGCATGGCAGCTCTGACGCGCGCGCTATTAAAAACGCTGTTCATCAGGCAATAACCTTTGTAAATACAGGTATAAACCGTGACATAGTTAAGTGGGTTGCTGATAACGAAGAAACAAAAAAAGAGGCAATAGAATCGCCCGAAGAAACCTAAAACAAAACATATAAGAAAACATAAATTAAAATAATTGAGGAAAATAAAATGTCCGCAAGCAAAAATTTTCTTCTTTTTGAAGAAAAAATCAATTATCATTTTCAAGATAAATCTTTATTGCAAACGGCGCTGACTCATTCGTCATATTATAACGAGCATAGAAAAGATATAAACGTTTCTTCTTCAAATGAGCGTCTGGAATTTCTTGGCGATTCGATACTTCAAATTATAGTGAGCGAGTATTTGTATTCTTCTTTTCCAAAAAGTGACGAGGGGGTATTAACGAAGTTCAGACAGCGTTTGGTTTGCGAGTCGACTTTGGCTATGGTAGCGCGCGCTATTAATCTCGGCGAGTATCTTTTCTTGGGTAAAGGCGATGATTCAATGGGAGCAAGAAGCCGCGACTCTGTTTTGGCAGATGCTCTTGAGGCAGTTTTTGCCGCTGTTTATCTTGATGCGAGGGAATCGGGATTGAGCGCTGCCAAGGAATTAGTCCTGAATTTGATGAAAGAGCAGCTGGCTCGCGGGCTATCTAATTTTACCGACTACAAAACTCAGCTTCAACAGCTTGTAGAGCAGGACGGAAAGGAAAGCTTATACTACGAGGTGGTTTCCGAGGTCGGTCCTGCGCATGACCGTAAATTTACCGTGATTGCAAAGTTAAATAGCAATACTATCGGAAAAGGCAGCGGCCATTCAAAAAGAGAAGCAGAACAAAAAGCCGCGCACGAGGCGCTGTTGCTTTTTGGCATAAATAATGAAAAAAATGAATAGAAAACACGTAAATATTCCTGTTTTTATTCCGCATTTAGGTTGCCCTAATCAATGTGTATTCTGTAATCAAAAAACAATTTCAGGCGTAACTGAGTTTGAAATTAAAAACGTGAAAGAAATAATCGAGTCGGCGATATCCACTGTTGATATTGATAATACCGATGCGGAGATAGCGTATTTCGGCGGTTCTTTTACAGGTCTCGAATACGAAACCATGCGTCAACTGCTCGAAATTGCGTATCATTACGTTGAAAAAGGTTTAGTAAAATCCATACGCCTTTCAACCCGTCCCGATTACATAGATGAGAAAATATTAAAAACATTGAAAAAATATCGGGTAAAGACAATTGAGTTGGGACTGCAAAGCGCGTCGGACAAGGTTTTGCTGGAATGTAAAAGAGGGCATAATTTTAAACATTCAGAAGACGCCTGCCGTTTGATTTCGGAATACGACTTTGACCTTGTAGGTCAAATGATGATAGGTCTGCCTACCTCAACCTTAGAGGACGAGGTCGCTACTGCAAAATTCATCGTCGAAAGCGGCGCGGTAGCGGCGAGAATATATCCTACCGTCGTATTACAGCATACAGAATTAAAAACGCTTTGCGTTGATGGAATTTATTCGCCGTTATCTTTAGATGAGGCGGTATTTCGTTCAAAGGAAGTAGCGAAGATATTTATAAATAACGACGTTGATATTCTCAGAATAGGTCTTTGCGCGTCTGAAAATTTAGTTTCGGAGGAAACCTATTTTGACGGTCCTAATCACTCTGCGCTCGGAGAATTGGTTTATGGCGAGGTGTATTATGACTTGCTTTGTAACGAAATCGAGAAAAATAAAATAAAGGGCGGAGCTTTAATAATTGAGGCGCCTATCGGTTCTTCTTCAAAAATAATCGGTCAAAAAAGGAAGAACGTTGAAAGATTAGAAAAAACATATGGCATTTCTTCTGTAAAGGTAATAGAGAATAGAGAGATGCCGATATATAAAATTAAAATTAAAAATTTAGAATAGAGGAAAAAGATGTACCTTAAATCTCTTGAATTACACGGTTTCAAATCATTTCCGAACAGAACGGTATTGAATTTTGAAAGGGGAACTACCGTAGTCGTAGGTCCTAACGGAAGTGGAAAATCTAATATTTCTGACGCTATGCGCTGGGTTCTGGGTGAAATTTCGAGCAAGAACATACGCGGTACTAAGATGGAGGACGTTATTTTCGGCGGCGCGGATACAAGACGCCCTATGGGATTTGCTGAGGTATCAGTCACGTTTGACAATACCGATAAGTCACATAGAATGGACTGTCCTTATGACGAAATTACCGTAACGCGCAGATATTATCGTTCTGGCGAGAGCGAATATATGATAAACAGAAAGCCCGTGCGCTTGAGAGACATTCACGAGCTTTTTATGAACACCGGTGTCGGCAGAGAGGGTTATTCCATTATCGGACAAGGAAAAATTGCCGAAATGATTTCCAAAAAGAGCGAGGATAGACGAAATATTTTTGAAGAGGCGGCAGGAATCTCAAAATATCGCCATAGAAAAGAAGAAACCGCAAGAAAGCTCGCCGAAACGGAAAACAACATGGTGCGTGTTCGTGATATATTGAACGAGCTCGAGGTCCGTGTAGGTCCTCTCGAAAAGGAATCGGAAAAAGCGAAAAAATATTTAGAGCTGTACGAGGAGAAAAAGCGCGCAGACGTGGCACTTTGGCTCTTTGATACCGAGCGCTTGCGCTTTGATATTGATAAGGCGCGTGAGAATCTTGCGCTCTCAAAAAATGAATTGGACGTAGTTTCTGAAGCGCTCGAATCTCTTTCTGCGCAAGGTGATAGAGTTTATGAGCAAACTCAGAAAAACAAATTGGCGTCAGAGCAGGTTCTGTCTAAAATAAACGAGAATTTGCAAAGCTTACATAATTTAGATAACGTTTATAAGGTTTCCGAGAACGAGTCGATACACAGGCAGGAAATGATCGAGCAATGTAAGCGCAGAATATCTGAAATTGACGTATCCGAAGCCGCAATAAAAAGCGACGAAAATAATAGCGAAGCTAAAATTATCGGCTTAAAGGAACAGCTTGAAACGTATAGGACAGAGCGCTTGGAGCTTTTGGCAGAAATGCAAAAGGTATCTGAAGAAATAAAAGCTCAGGAAGAGCTTTTGGCTAAACGGCTGCTTCAATTAAACGAAAAAGAAAAAGAAGCGCTTGATTTGCAGGTGCGTATTAACGTAATAAAAAATACGCAAACGTCTGACGCTTCAAGAGAAACGGCGCTCTTAAATCAGATTTCGGAATATGAAGCGGAAAGAGAAGAGCTTATAAAAGAGGCGAAGCGTTGCGACGAAAGCGCGCAGATCTTCAAAAATCGCATAACCGAGCAGGAAGAAATATCTGCAAAAAACAATAGCGATATCGAAAAGCTTTCAGATGAGCGTTTAGAGCTGTCTGAAAAATGCGCGTCACTAAAGATAGAGCAGGCAACTCTTGAGCAAAGAGTAGAAGCGCTTCATCGAATGGAAGAGCATTTTGAGGGATATAATGAAAGCGTGCGCTTTATTATGAGAGAGTACGTAAATAAATCGATTAAGGGAGCGGGCGAGATTTACGGCCCCGTATCTAAAATTATCTCTACTCAATCCGACTATGTTATAGCAATAGAAACGGCGCTCGGCGCTAATATGCAGAATATCGTTGTTGATAATGAGGTTACAGCTAAGGCGTCAATTTCTGCGCTTAAGAACGCAAAGGCGGGTAGAGCTACCTTCTATCCTATCAGTGCGATAAGGCCGGGAAACGAGCCGGACGACGTTCAAACAGCGTCTAAATTCAAAGGATATATCGGCAGGGCGGACAAGCTCACTACCTACGATAAAAAATATAGTAACGTTATCGAATGGCTTTTGGGCAGAACACTTGTTTTTGATAATATTGATAATGCGTCCGAGGCTGCAATTTCATTAAAATACAGAATAAAGTTTGTGACGCTTGACGGACAGGTTATTAATGCGGGAGGATCCTATACGGGTGGTTCTACGAGGAACAGCAGTGGAATGCTCTCTCGTTCCGTAGAGATAGAAAAGATGCTCGAGCGGGCAAACGAGCTTAACAAAGAGATTGAAAAGGCAGAAGCGGAGATTGAAAAGCTCGACAAAAGCATATATAATTCTCAGCAGAAGTCAAAAGGAGCAGAACAACAAAAGGAATTACTGCTTTCCTTGTCCCGTTCTCAATTTGCTGCGCTTGATAGCGCAAATGCTAAGCTTGAGGCGAAAAATTCTCTTATCGAAAAAATAAAGAGCGATTATAAAGAGCTCACCGACGGTAGCATTTTGTTCCAAAACGAGCTTTCAAATTTGTCGGCTAACCTGTCTCTTGTTCAAGAGGAAATAGAAAGAATAAAAAAATATCGTAACGAGCAGGAAGTAATTAAGAACGAAAAGGCAGATAACAAAGAAGAGCTTTCAAACAAAGCGAACGACGTATTTATCAGAATTACTGAAATCGGTAAGGATATTGACGCGGCGGAAAGCTTGAAGGAAAATGCTGACGCGAGACTTTTAGAGCTATCAATCGATAAGGAAAATCAAAACAAACGTATCGAGGAATATCTCGCTAAAGAGAAGGAGCAAAAGGAAAGTCAAGCTGAAAACAGAAGGAAATACGAAGCCGTTGCCTTGGAATTAGAGGACCTTAAATCTCAGAGAGAGCAGTTGGAGATGGATATTTCGGATTACGACAAGCGTGGAGCCGAAATTCGTATCAGAACAAAGGAAAAGGTTAATCAAAAGGAGCTTTGCCTGCGCGCGTTCACCTCTGACGAATCAAAATTAAAGAGATTGACTGACGAGCAGGATCGACTTAGCGTAAGACTGTGGGAGGACTATGAAATTTCATACGAGGAAGCAATTGGCTTGGATTATCCCGCCGTCACTTCCGAGAACCGTTCCGCTACGGTATCTATACAAAACTCCTGCAAATCTAAAATCAAGGCGCTCGGCTCGGTTAACGTTTCTGCAATTGAAGAATATAAGGATGTAAAAGAGCGTTACGACACCTTAAAAATGCAGGTGGACGACCTCACCCGCTCTTATGAAGAGCTTTCGGACGTCGTTAATAAAATCGAAGAAGAGATGAGGAATAGCTTCATAGTCACCTTCACTGAAATTAACAAGAATTTCACGACTGTATTTACAGAATTGTTCGGCGGAGGACACGCAGAACTATCGCTAACCAATCCCGATGACGTTTTGACAAGCGGAATTGAGATAAAAGCGGCGCCTCCCGGTAAAATTATCAAGAGCATGTCGTTGCTTTCGGGCGGTGAGCAGGCGTTTGTCGCGATAGCGCTTTTCTTCGCTATATTAAAAGTAAACCCGTCGCCGTTCTGTATACTTGACGAGATAGAAGCGGCGCTTGACGAGGTAAACGTTTTCCGTTTTGGAGAATATATTAAGAAATTCTGCGCGGATACCCAGTTTGTGCTTATTACTCATAGAAGAGGTACAATGGAGGTCGCAGACCGCTTGTACGGCGTTACTATGCCGGAACGTGGAATATCAAGAGTTTTGCCTCTCGATGTTAATGAAATCGAGAGCAAGAAAAAGGAGTTAATTGAGGATGGCATTCTTTGAGAGACTAAAGGAAGGGCTTTTTAAAACCAAAAAGTCCTTCTTGGGCAAGCTTGATGACTTTTTCAAAAGCTTCGTCAAGATAGACGAGGACTTTTTTGAAGAGCTTGAAGAGCTTTTAATATGCGCCGACGTTGGAGTTAATGCGACCGAAGAAATATTAGAAGAGCTTCGAGAAACTGTGAAGGATGAGCGCCTGAGTGATTCTAATGAAATTAAAAACGCCTTGTTTAATATTTTAAAAAAATCTATCGGCGAGCACGAGCCGCTTATTATCAATAGCAAGCCCTCGGTAATTTTAGTAATAGGTGTTAACGGAGTAGGAAAGACGACTTCGATAGGAAAAATAGCAAAATTATTAAAAGATGAAGGCAAGCGGGTTGTGGTTGCCGCAGCCGATACCTTTCGCGCTGCCGCAGCTGAGCAGCTTGAGGTGTGGTGTAATCGCGCAGGCGTCGATTTAATAAAACAAAATACGGGAGCTGATCCTGCTGCCGTAGTTTATGATGCCATAAATGCAGTTAAAAGCAGGAAAGGCGATGTTCTTATCGTCGATACGGCGGGAAGATTACACAACAAAAAGAACTTAATGGATGAGTTGGCAAAGATAAAGAGAGTTATCGACAGAGAGCTTCCCGATAGTGATAAAGAGGTTCTGCTCGTAATTGACGCAACGACAGGTCAAAATGCGGTAAATCAGGCGAGGGAATTTAAAGAAGCTGCAAACATCACTGGAATTATTATGACAAAGCTCGACGGAACCGCAAAGGGCGGAATTCTTATTTCCGTAAAAAAAGAGCTGAATATTCCCGTTAAGTTTATTGGAGTCGGCGAGAAGGCAGAGGATATGCGTCCGTTTGATGCAGAAGAATTTGCAATGGCGCTATTCGAGGGTGATGAGTAAGATGAAGGTACTTTTAGCATCAAGAAATCAAGGCAAGATAAGGGAAATAAAGGTCTTGCTGTCCGAATATATAAAAGATATTGAGGTTCTCTCGCTTGATGACGTCGGATATCTTGGCGAGATTGAGGAAAACGGCGTTACGTTTGAGGAAAACGCAATTATCAAGGCGAATGTCGGTGCAGGGCTCGGTTATATCTGCATAGCGGATGATTCAGGGCTTTCGGTCGACGCTTTGGACGGCGCGCCCGGCGTTTATTCCGCCAGATATTCGGGATACCATGCTAACGACGAAGATAACAATACAAAGCTGCTCTCAGAGCTTGAAAATATACCGTTTGAGAAGAGAACGGCAAGATACGTGTGCGTCATTGCGTGCGTTTTTCCTGACGGACGAAAAATAGTCGTAAGGGACACCTGCGAAGGCAAAATTCTATCAGAGTATAGAGGAGACGGCGGTTTTGGCTACGATCCGTTATTTTACGTTGATAAATTTGGCAAAACCTTTGCCGAGCTTTCAATGCAGGAAAAAAACACAGAAAGTCATAGAGGAAAGGCGATGAGAAAGTTCTGCCAAGAATTTTCTCTCGAATTAAAATGAAATGCTAACGAGTAAACAAAGGGCATACCTTCGTTCACTTGCCACTTCACTTGATACGATATTTCAGGTTGGCAAAGGTGGCGTAAGTGAAGAAATGTGCCTTCAAATTGGAAACGCTTTAGAAGCGAGAGAGCTGATTAAAGCTCGCATTTTAGAAAATAGCGGATATACCGCAAGAGAAGCCGCCGAGGAAATAGCGAATCAGATAAACGCAGATGTCGTAGCGGTAATCGGTCAAAAATTTGTTTTATACAAAGAATCTGAAAAACATAAAAGAATCGAATTATAATTAAAATGGAATCTGTTAAAAGAATCGGAATTTACGGCGGTACTTTTTCACCGCCGCATTTAGGACATATTTCTTCTGCAAGGGCTTTTCTTGAGCAGGAAAATTTAGATATGCTCATTATAATTCCAACGTTTCTGCCTCCGCACAAGAAATCAGACGATTCCTGCTCCCCAAAAGAACGCTTCAGAATGTGCGAGCTTGCCTTTAAGGATTTATCAAACGTCTATGTAAGCGATATGGAAATCAAAAGGCAAGGGAAGAGCTATACATACACGACGCTTACCGAATTGCGTGAAATATATTCGGATGCGAGCTTTTCGCTCCTTTGCGGAACCGATATGATTTTGTCGTTTGACTCTTGGTATCGTTTCGAGGATATTTTTAAAATGTCCGACATTGTATATATGAGAAGGGAAAAAGACGATGATATTTCAAGGCAGATAGCCGACAAGGTATCTGAATACAGAAAAGAATACGGCGCAATTATACGTGAATTAACAGGAGAAGTGATCGACGTTTCTTCAACGGAGCTTCGCTTGAAAATTCTTAATAAAGAGGACGTTTCCGCTTTTTTGACCAAAGAAACAGAGGAATTTATTAGAAAATGGAATATTTATTCGACAGAGAAAGAGAAGAAAATTTAAAATCCATTGAAGAATTTTTAAAGCGTGAGTTAAGCGAGCGTCGTTTTCTTCATACTCTCGGTGTAAAAGAAGAAATATCAAAAATGGGTGAAATATTTCTCCCAAATGAAATTTACGAATTGCAGATAGCGGCGCTTTTGCACGACGTTACGAAGGAATATCCTAAGAAAAAACAGTTGCAATTATGTGAAAAGTTTGGTATAATATTAGATACTGCCGATCTTTCTGCGGAAGCGGTAATTCATTCTCGCACGGGCGCTTATTTTGCGTATGAAAAATTCCCCGAGCTCGTATCTGAAAAAATAGCCGCTGCAATTTATAAGCACACTTTGGCAAGCGAATGTATGTCAACCTTTGATAAGCTTTTGTTCCTTTCTGATATTACCGAAAAAAACAGGACCTATAAATTTTGCGTTTCGATAAGAGATGAATTTTGGTCGGGAATTAACGGGGCAACACCCTGTGAGGCAATGGCTGTTCTGGACAAAGTAATTTTTAAGGTTCTAAGTCAGACGATAATAAATTTAGTGCAGGACGGTAAGATTATTTCAAAGGATACGATTTTGGCAAGAAATTCTTTTTTAACTGAAAATTCCTATCAGGCGAGATAGTATATATGCTTTTTTGTGGCAAACTAAAATTATATTTAATTTTGGAGTGCCTATGAAAAAAAGAGTTTATAAAGTTTCATTCCTGATATTTGTTTGTTTCGTTTTTGTGTTTTCTTATTTTTGTATACAAGCTTTTAAATCGAAAAGTATTCATAGCAGCGAGAATATAAATTTTGACGACGACGGTAAATTAACGCTCCTATGCGTTGGATTTGACGAGGCGGGGAGCAATACAGATTCGCTTATTTTAGCATCTCTTGATATTGAAAAGAAAGAGCTTTCGGTTTTGCAAATTCCAAGAGATACCTATTATTCAAAGGGAACCTCAAACGGAAAACTAAATCAGTTGTATTCTTGCAGTTATAATAAAACGAAAGATCGTTTTGTTTCTATGCAAGCGTTAAAAAATGCAATTCAGGATACTTTTTCGCTGAAAATAGATTATTTTATTGCTGTTAGCTTAGATGTATTATCCACAGCGGTAGATAAGATGGGCGGAATTGAAATCGACCTTCCGTACGATTTGAAATACAGCGATCCCGATCAAAATTTGCATATAGATTTAAAAAAAGGTAACCAAATTTTAGACGGAGAACGCGCTTTATATTTCGTTCGTTACAGAGCGGGATATTTAGACGGAGATATCGGAAGAGTAGATGCGCAAAAGATATTTATGTCTGCCTTTCTGAATAAGCTGCGTTCCGATACAAAGCTGACGACGGTAATTTCTATTTTAAAGGAATGTATCTCGGACAGTGTAAGCGATATTCCTATCGGAACGGTTCTTGCCTTGGCGACGTCGGTGGCAATGGATGCGACGGAATATCAAATTTATTATATGACACTTCCGGGAGAACCGACAAGAAAGAATATCGACAACGGACTTTCCTATTACGTTGTAAACCGAGTTGGCGCAATTGATATGCTCGGAAAATATTTTTCTTGCGAATTTGATAAAGAAAATTTTGATATAAACGGCGTGCTTGTCGACTCTGAACGTGTAAATTTCACTAATATTTACTATGCGCCTAATATTCAATATAATGTTTATACTGATGATGAAATAAAAACAATGAAAATAAATTTAAAATCAAAACAATCGGAGGAATAAGCTATGAATGAAAATGAAAACATGATGCCTCTGTTGGAAGAACCGGGTGATATAGCCACAGCGGCTGCCAAGACGCTCTATTTGAAGCAGGCGAGCGATATACAAATGTATAACGTAACCGAAAGTACGATTATAGCTGATTACTACGTTATTTGCTCTGCGCGTTCTTCTACTCATATAAAGGCGTTAGCCGACGAGGTTTGTTACAAGCTCGATTTGGGCGGAGTAACGGCTTCTCGCATTGAAGGTAGAGACGGAGGAACTTGGGTGCTCGTGGATTTTGGATGCGTTATCGTCCATATTTTTTCAAAAGAAGCGCGCGAGTTCTACAAATTGGAAAGACTGTTAAATGAAGAAAACAAAAAGGATTTGGCAGAAACTTTCAAAGAAATTGATGAAAATAATTAAAATATAACATAAAAAAAGAAGGCAGAAAAATGAAGTACGATTTCAAGACAATTGAACCTAAATGGCAACAAAAATGGGATGAAGCAAATGCCTTTGCGGCAAAAACGGATTATTCATTACCCAAATTTTTTGCTCTCGTTGAATTTCCTTATCCGTCTGGCCAGGGACTTCACGTTGGGCATCCCCGTCCTTATACGGCACTTGATATTATTTCAAGAAAGAAAAGGATGATGGGATATAACGTTTTGTTCCCGATGGGATGGGACGCTTTCGGCTTGCCAACCGAAAACTACGCAATTAAAAACAAGATACATCCCAGAATAGTTACCGACAATAATATCAAGAGATTTAAAAGTCAGTTGAAGGCGCTCGGCCTTTCTTTTGACTGGAACAGAGAAATAAATACGACCGACGTTAATTACTATAAATGGACGCAGTGGATTTTCTTGCAGCTCTTTAAAAACGGACTTGCATACAAGAAAAAGATGTCCGTTAATTTCTGCACGTCCTGTAAGGTCGTTTTGGCGAACGAAGAGGTAGTAGGCGGTGTGTGTGAACGTTGCGGAAGCGAGGTCATACATAAGGTTAAAGAGCAGTGGATGCTTAAAATAACCGATTATGCAGAAAAGCTGATTTCGGGTCTTGACGACGTTGATTTTATTGAACGCGTAAAAACTCAGCAGATCAACTGGATCGGTCGTTCAACAGGCGCAGAGGTGGATTTTTCAACCAATACGGGAGATATAATTAAGGTATATACCACTCGTCCCGATACGCTTTTTGGCGCAACCTATATGGTAATTGCTCCCGAATATGATAAGATAGACACTTGGAAGGACAAGCTCTCAAATTATGATGAAATAGTCGCTTACAGGGAAGAAGCGTCTAAAAAATCCGATTTTGAACGCACCGAGCTTGTAAAGGACAAGACGGGCGTTCGTTTGGACGGAGTTACCGCTATTAACCCCGTTAACGGAAACTCAATTCCGATATTCGTTTCCGATTACGTTCTTGCCGGTTACGGAACGGGCGCGATAATGGCAGTACCTGCTCACGATACGAGAGACTGGGATTTTGCTAAAGCGTTCGACCTGCCGATAATTGAGGTCGTAGCAGGCGGAGACGTTCAGAAAGAAGCGTTTACAGACGTTGAAACAGGTGTTTTGGTTAATTCAGGTTTCTTAAACGGCTTAGAGGTTGAAGAAGCTAAAAAGAAGATAATTGAATATTTGACCGAAAATAAAATAGGCACTGCAAAGGTTAATTATAAATTGCGCGACTGGGTATTCTCGAGACAGCGTTATTGGGGAGAACCGATTCCTCTTGTAAATTGCGACGATTGCGGATGGGTAGCGATTCCCGAAGAGGAGCTTCCTTTGAAGCTGCCTGAGGTTGAAAGCTACGAGCCCACCGAGACGGGAGAATCCCCGCTTTCTATGATTACCGATTGGGTGAATTGCAAATGTCCTAAATGCGGAAAGCCCGCAAAGAGAGAAACGGACACTATGCCGCAGTGGGCTGGCTCATCCTGGTATTTCTTGCGTTATTGCGATCCTCACAACAACGATGCGTTAGCTTCCACGGAAGCTCTTAAATATTGGATGCCCGTTGACTGGTATAACGGCGGTATGGAGCATACTACGTTACATTTGCTTTACTCGCGTTTCTGGTCTAAGTTCCTTTATGATATAAAGACAGTTCCTTGTCCTGAGCCATATCTCAAGAGAACCTCTCACGGTATGATTTTAGGTGAAAACGGTGAGAAGATGTCAAAATCGAGAGGAAACGTTGTAAACCCGGATGATATTGTAAACGAATACGGCGCGGACACTATGCGCCTTTATGAAATGTTTATAGGCGATTTTGAAAAGGCAGCGCCTTGGAATCCTCAAAGTATTAAGGGCTGTAAGAGATTCCTCGACAGATTTGCAGGGCTATTGGATATCGTTGACGGAAACGGAACAACGCCTGAGCTTGATAAACCGCTTAACAAGCTTATCAAGAAGGTAAGTGAGGATATAGACGAAATGAAGTTCAATACCGCGATAGCGGCATTTATGTCGTTTATCAACGTGGTATATGAGTGCGGTAAAATTACGAAGGACGAGCTTGGCATTTTCTGCCGTATGCTTTCTCCCTTCGCTCCTCACCTCGCAGAAGAAGTATGGAGTCAGATAGGAAACGATACGCTCGTTTCGATTGAAAGCTGGCCTTCTTACGATCCTTCTAAAATTGTAGATGATACCGTTGAAATCGCAATGCAGTTGAACGGTAAATTCAGAGGTACTGTCACGGTAGCAAACGGACTCGGCAAGGACGAGCTTCTCAACGCTGTTAAGGCCGATAATAGAATGTCATCTGTAATTGAAGGAAAGACGATTATAAAGGAAATCGTGGTTCCAAACAAGCTCGTAAACATCGTAGTAAAATAAGTTTATGTATAAAAATAGCAAATGTCGCGCTTTTTTATAAAAAACTTAAAAAATAGCAAATTTACTATTGACTTTTTAAAAATAATATTATATAATAATACGACGCATATGCGTAGGTTATAAGATGGCTTTGCCACACCTGCCATAGCGATTTTAAATGGAAGAGAGGTGCTTTTCGTGTTTGCAGTAATTGAAACAGGTGGAAAGCAGTACAAAGTTAACGAAGGCGATGTTATCTACGTAGAGAAACTCGAAGTAGCCGACGGAGAGAAAGTTACTTTTGACAAGGTGCTTGCAGTTTCTAATGGCGATAAGTTCTCAGTAGGTGCTCCGTATGTAGAGGGTGCATCTGTCGTTGCTAACGTTATCGAAACGGGCAAGGGCAAGAAATTGTACGTTTTCAAATACAAACCTAAGAAGAACGAGAAGAAGAAGATAGGTCATAGACAGTTCTATACCAAGCTTCAAATTAACAAAATCGTAGGTTAATCATGACGAAAATTGTATTTTATAAGACCAACGACGTTTTTTACGGCTTTGAAGAGCATGGACACACGGGCTACGGCGAAGCAGGAGACGACGTGCTTTGCGCGGCGTTGTCCTCGATGACTATGCTTATTTTAAATGCGATAGAGGTTGCTTTTACTTCCGACGTTGAATATTCAATTGACGAAAAAACTACGGATATTAAAGTGATTGCAAAAGGTGCGCTTTCTAAATTTGAAAAAGATGATAAAAAGCGTTTTGCAGTTTCAGGTCTTATAATGGCTTATTACTATCAGTTGAATGACTTGGTTGAAGAATATTATGAATATCTTTCCGTCGATGTCATTGAAAAACCGATAGAATAATAGCTTCACCCATTTCGGTTTGTCCGAAATACTTATTAATACGGAGGTTTTTAAAATGTTAAGACTCAGTTTGCAGTTTTTTGCTCATAAAAAGGGTGTTGGTTCTACCAAAAACGGTCGCGATAGCGAATCTAAGCGTCTTGGCGTAAAGAAAGCGGACGGTCAGAGCGTTTTGGCAGGTAACATTATTGTTAGACAGCGCGGAACAAAGATTGCTCCCGGCGCAAATGTTGGACGCGGCTCCGACGATACCTTGTTCGCTTTAATTGACGGTAAGGTGAAGTTTGAGCATGCTACAAAGGACAAGAAGCGTGTAAGCGTATACGCTGGTTAATAATTAAAAAAATATTTAAGGAGATTTTGTATGTCCATTTTAGTCACCGGAGGAACAGGTTTCATTGGTTCACACACGGTCATTCAACTCTTAGATAATGGATTTGACGTAGTAATTCTTGATAATCTTTCTAACAGTAAAATTTGCGTCCTCGACAGAATAGAAGAAATCACTGGCAAAAGACCTGCTTTTTACAAGGTAGATTTGTTGGATGAAGCAGCTGTCGAAGAGGTTTTTGAAGCCAACCCCAACATCGATTCTGTTATCCATTTCGCCGGATTAAAGGCAGTTGGCGAATCCGTTGAGCTTCCGCTTAAATACTATCATAATAATCTTACGGGAACCTTTAACCTCTGCGCTTCAATGCTCAAGCATAACGTCAATAGAATTGTATTCAGCTCGTCGGCGACGGTTTACGGAAATCCCAAAACAGTTCCGATAAAAGAGGATTTTCCTCTTTCCACGACAAATCCTTATGGCGAAACAAAGCTTATGATTGAAAGAATTTTGAAGGATTTGACGGTAGCTAATAAAGAGCTAAGCGTATCTATTTTGAGATATTTTAATCCAATTGGAGCACATGAAAGCGGACTTATCGGAGAAGATCCTAAGGGAATTCCCAACAACCTTCTGCCGTTTATTTCAAAGGTTGCTTTTGGAAAATTGGATTGCTTGCGTGTGTTTGGAAATGATTATCCCACCCCCGACGGAACAGGCGTGAGGGACTATATTCACGTTGTTGATTTGGCAAACGCTCACCTAAAAGCGCTTGAACGCACCACAAAGGTTAAGGGTATTGAATATTTCAACATAGGAACAGGAAACGGTTATTCCGTGCTTCAGGTTGTCAACGCATTTGAAAAGGCATCAGGACTTCCTGTAAAATATGAAATAGCTCCAAGACGTCCCGGAGATATTGCGGAATGCTACGCCGATCCTACGAAAGCATACGAGCTTCTCGGTTGGCGTGCGCAGTACGGTATCGAAAAAATGTGCGAGGATGCTACAAGATGGCAAAAGAATAATCCCGACGGATATCCCGATCAACCCGCCTAACTTATACGGAGGTTCTTATGGAAAAATTGTTTGAAGCTCACGCGCATTCTACGTTAGCGGTTAGCGTTGAGGAGCAGGCATTTCTTTTTCGGCGTGAAATGGCTGCGGCAGGTATCGAGAAAATTTGTTTTTTGAGTATACCTAACGAGGTGAACGAAAAAGTATATATTTTAGACAGGATGCAAAACGTCAAAAATCTATTTTTGAAGTGCGTTTTTGGCGAAAACGGATATGCATACGCCGGTCTTGAGCATTCGATAGATGAATCCGACAAAAGCGGCTTGTCAAAAAGCTTTTTATCTCAGGCAATTCAGTATCATAAAAACGGATATGACGGAATAAAGATGCTTGAGGGCTATCCTGCCGTAAGAAAGCATAGCGGATATCCTCTTTGCGACGAGGTTTATGACGAATTTTATTCTTATTTGGAAGAAAACGGAATACCCGTTACAATGCACGTCGCAAACCCCGCATCCTATTGGGATGCCGATAAAATCGGCGAGGACGCCAAAAAAGCAGGCAGACTTTGCGACGATACTTTTCCTACCAAGAGTGAGCTTCTTTCTGAAGTTTTTGAAATATTAAAGAAGCATCCAAAGCTTAAATTGTATTTAGCTCACTTTGGATTTATGATCGATAACATAGAAATGGCAGAGCGGTTTTTGTCCGATTATGAATTTACCGGCTTGGATACTACCCCCGGAGAAACAATAGCGTTAAGCAAAAATTGGGATGCCTGGAAGCCCTTTTTCGATAAATATCAGGATAGAATAATTTACGGCTCTGATTTTTACGCATGGCCTCGCGCAGCGGAGGAGCCCGTTCCCGAAGAAACGTATAAGCGTTCAACCGTTGTAAGACAGTTATTTGAAACGAACGAGGAAAACATTTATTTTGGAAAACAGTTCAAAGGCGTAAATCTCGATAAGGGAATAAGACAAAAAGTTTATTTTGATAACGCAATGAAATTACTTGGAGCTTCAAAAACGGTGAATTTAGAATATTTGCGTAATAAGGTAGAAGAATTATTAAGAGAGGATTATTACTTCAACGGTTATACGAAAATGGATTTGGAGTATATCAAGCGTTATCTTGAAGAAAACAAATAGTCATGACCACCAGCCGTGCTGGTGGCTTGCACAAGCCCCCTTAGGGCATAGTACCGGCCGAGCCTATAGGCTCGTCGAAAGGAACGCCAACCGCGCGTTTTTCACCGGCTTGCCCCTAAAGGGGCTTTATTTATTGC
>JAZNBK010000036.1:0-17943 GCA_045587025.1 Eubacteriales bacterium | reverse complement strand
AATGAATGAACATAACACCGATTTTTCTGTTCCCGACTTCAATCTCGGCTTTAAAAAGGCAGCGAAAGGCATAGCCGCAAACAGCTCTCTGATAGTCGCCGTGCTTGCGATAATCGTCGCTGCTATGGTGTTCTTTACCGACCTCGACGGCGGATTCGCGATAACTTCAGATTTCTCGCCCTCACTCGTAGTCCTTTTCTGCTGCTGTGTCGTCGAATATTACTCGACAAAGCATATGGGCACTCGTGAGGGTATGCGCGAGGAAGGCTACAAGAAAGCGATAGATAAACACAAAGAGGCGTCACGTGCATGTCAGACTAAGGTAGGCATGCGCGGCTTGATGAAGTTTTGTACCGACTATGCAGAGCAGGACCTCATACGCCGTCGTAACGCCTTGCTCTCTCAAGTGGGTATATCTTACGAGGAGTATTCCGAAAAGTATATGAAGCTCGGCCCGAAGGAGCTGCCCTCTGAAATGCCGAAGGCGGTGAGAAGAGCTATAGAAAAAGCAAATAAGCTGAAGCCTATCGTTATAAGCCAGGATAACCTAATATTCGCGGTTGAGGACGAGAAGCAAATCAAGCTCAAGCTTTCTACCGCGCGCTCGGAACGTATAAAAGATATTACGTTCATAGTACCGACGCTTATATCTACCTTCTTCGCTGCGTCTATGGTGATAGAGGTTATACAGGACCTGTCTTTCGCAACAGTAACGGCGTGTATGCTTAAGGTGTTCTGCATAATCCTTAATGCCGTTAAGGGCTATCAGAACGGCTATTACAATATCGTAGACGGCCACGTTGAATGCGCGGAAGCGAGAACATATTTGCTTGAGGAATGTATAGCATGGGCCGAAAAAGATTAAAAGTTTGTACCTATTTCGTGTAAAATTTATGTTATAATATATTCGGGCATAAAAAACCTCCTTTGTTTTTTTGTTGACTTCCTTTCTCCTTGAAAAAGGGAAACGGGGACTCTTTGCCGGGAGCCCCCGTTTTTTCTTTATCATATCAATGCGTCTTCTGCCACATCAACGAGATGCAGCGGACTCAAGCCAAGCGTGTTACATAAAGCGACAAGCTCTTTGGCTTTCTGCCGATCAAAGAAAATATCAGGAAGGGACTGTACGAGCTCCTTGTCCTCAAACAAGTCAATCCCATATACCGTATGAGCACAATTATCTTCATCGTGTATTATATCCACACGTACCATATATGTATATTTCATTATTCCCTTCCTCGATACCGTTATTTTAATTCAAGCAGTTCAGCAACAGTCTTATTCGTATATGCGGCTATCTTCTGAACCGTGCTTAAGCGCGGGTCTGCTTTCTCGCGCTCGATAAGACTCAAAGTCTCTGTACATATTCCGCAATGATAGGCGAACTCTATTTGGCTTTCGTTCATCTCTTTGCGTATCTGTTTCGAGTTTTCTGCTAATTTTTTTACTTCAGGCATAATTTTTGACTCCTTTTTGTCCAAAAAAATTTTACCAGAAGTGGCATGATTAGTCTACGGATTATAATGTGTATAACCTTCTTTTAAATTGTTTTTTCTGCTTTTTTATTTGTTTTTCTTTTTCAATCGCCTCGCTTTTTCTACTTTATTCCTCAAATTTTGCAACGAGTAATGAAAAAAAGAAAGAGTTAAGAAGCTATTAAACTTCCCAACTCTTCCCTTTTTAATGCACGGTAGTATACCCGAAAAATGCTCCAAAAAAGAACATTTTGTTCGGATAATACTCTAATGGTGGACCATCAAGGACTCGAACCTTGGACCTACCGGTTATGAGCCGGTAGCTCTAACCAACTGAGCTAATGGTCCGTTGACATTTTGGTATTTTAGCAGACATATATGAACTGAATGTTTCTTGTTTTTTGACTAAATTTTAATATTTGGAAATTTTGAAAAGTTTCCGCACTCTTTTTCGAGTAATATTATACGATATGACGTTTGACCGAAAAAAATGCAAAAAAAAGCGCTTTTTCGCCCTGTTTTTAGAATTAAAAAAAAGCTGTTAGAATAGAATTGTATAAAGCTATTCAAAAGGGGAAGTAAATGGATTATACTATCGAAAAAAGCGACAGACGGGAGAGCTTTTCTGAGGGCGGAATTGTCTATCTGGATATTTCTTTTAAAGGGCTTCGCATTTGCGAAGCGGGGAAGGCACAAGAAAAAATAAACGGTTTTTACGAAAAAATATTGGAAGGATGCTACGAATATGCAAGGACGGCGCTTTTTGCGAGAAGCAAAAGCGAATACGCCGCCTCACAGGATGAAAAAAAGCGCTTTTCCTTTCGCCCGTACCGTTATTCCGTCCTTATAAATTATATCTGGCAAAACGAGGAATTCATATCTATATCGTGCGCGATATCTCTGCAAAAAAGAGGAAGTGAGCGATATGAGAAAATTATAAGTCAGACGTGGGACAAAAAACGGGCGACGCTGATTCCGCTTTCCCGTCTTGGAGTAAAGGTGTCGTCGAGAATAAAAAGAGCGCTTAAAGAGAAGGAGAAGCAGCTGAACCTTTTTAAAATTAACAGGAAAAGCTTTTGCCTCAAAAACGGAAGCGTTTTATTCTTTTCAAACGAAAGAAAGAGCGGAAAGAGCCGTAGTATAGACATACCTATTGTCGAAGTTGAAAAAGCAAACAAAAGTTAGCAAGAAAAAACCGTTTTGACAAAAACAAAAGATTGACATGAATTTCAAAATGTGGTAATATTAATTATAATTCAGTCAATCAAGCAAGGAAAGGCAATCAAAATGTTAAAACGATTTTTGTCCTATTACAAACCGCATTTGCGTATATTTATAGCCGATATGCTGGCGGCGCTTTTAGTTTCTCTTATCGGTATTTTATATCCTATAGTAACGAGAGAAATGCTAAACAACCTCATACCAAACAGGCAATACCGTTTAATCGTAGTATTCGGCTGCGCTTTGCTTGCATTGTATTTTATTCGTATGATGTTGAATTATTTTATTCAGTATTACGGGCACGTTATGGGCGTGCGTATGCAGGCGCAAATGCGTAGCGATATGTTCAGGCAGCTTGAAAAATTACCGTACAAGTTTTATGACAATCATGAAACGGGAAAAATAATGTCAAGAATGACAAACGACCTTATGGATATAAGCGAGCTCGCGCATCACGGTCCGGAGAACGTTATAATTTCTTCAATTTCGGTTATAGCTTCATTTATTTATTTGTCAAGCATTAATATTTATCTGACCTTAATTATTTTTGCGTGCGTACCGTTTCTTTTCATCGTGTCATTTTCGTTGCGGAAAAGAATGAGAGGCGCTTTCAAAAAGAGCCGTGAATCCGTCGCAATTATAAATGCTTCTCTTGAGGGAAGCATATCAGGAATCCGTGTAACTAAAGCGTTCAACAATGCTGAAAAGGAACTGGAAAAATTCGAACTCGGGAACAATGCCTTCACGGAAGCGAGGAAAGAAGCGTATAAGGCAATGGGGCAGTTTCACTCGGCGAATTCGTTTATAACCGACGTTTTTAACGTCGTGGTTTTGATTGCGGGCGGTCTTTTCCTTTACAACGATGTAATAGATTTTGGTGATTATTCTGCGTTTATAGTGTCGGTCGGCTTGTTTATTACCCCCGTAATGACTCTTATAAACTTTATGGAGCAATATCAGAACGGTGTGACCGGATTTGAAAGATTTATTGAAATTTTAGATGCCGAGCCGGAAAAGGATTCTGACGGGGCGCAGGATATAGAAAATATAGAGGGGCATATAGAGTTTCGTGACGTTACCTACAGCTATGACACCGAGAAGGAAGTGCTTGACCATATAAGCTTGAACATAGAGAAGGGGAAGACCTATGCTCTTGTCGGGCCGTCAGGAGGCGGAAAAACTACTATTTGTCATTTAATTCCCCATTTCTACGATGTAAGTTCGGGAGAAATATTTATTGACGGAAAAGAGATTCATACGCTATCTATGGAATCCCTGCGCCGAAATATAGGTATAGTTCAGCAGGACATTTATCTGTTCAATTCTACCATTAAGGATAACATACTTTACGGTAGATTAGACGCTACCGATGAAGAAGTATACGAGGCGGCAAGACGTGCAAACATTCACGATTATATAATGAGCTTGGAGCATGGTTATAATACACAAATCGGCGAGCGGGGAGTGCGTCTTTCGGGAGGACAGAAGCAGCGTCTTTCAATTGCCAGAGTGTTTTTGAAAAATCCTCCCATACTTATTCTTGACGAGGCAACGAGTGCGCTTGATAACACGACGGAAATTCTTATTCAACAGGCGTTGGACGAGCTATGCAAGGGTAGAACGACGCTTGTCGTAGCGCATCGCCTATCCACTATAAAGAACGCTGACGAAATCGCCGTAATAGCGGAGGGAAAAATTGCGGAGAGTGGAACTCACGACGAGCTCATTGCAAGGAAGGGAATGTACTATGACCTTTATAATCTGCAATTCCGCGCCAATTCTGATATGTAAGGCGTTAAAGGAGAATTTTAATAAGCAATATGTATAACGGTGAAAAAAAGTTGATAGAGAAAAAGCTGACGAGCAAGGATATTTTTGTAGGAAAAATCATTAAGCTTCAATTGGATACCGTAGAGCTTCCAAACGGAAAAAGCGCAAGCCGAGAGATTGTGCGCCATAACGGAGCAGTCTGTATTATTCCTCTTACCGACAGCGGTGAGGTTGTTTTAGAAAGGCAATACAGATATGCAAACGACGAGGTGCTCCTCGAAATTCCCGCAGGAAAGCTCGACGGGGCGAACGAGGATCCTCTCGAGGCGGCAAAAAGGGAATTAAGGGAGGAAACCGGAGCAATAGCGGGTAAAATGACCTATCTTGGAATTTATTTAGGATCTCCTGCGATTCTTGACGAGAAAATATATATGTATCTGGCAGAGGAATTGAGCTTTGGGGAATGTGATTACGACGAGGACGAATTTATAGAGCTCGAAAAAATTCCTTTAGAAAAGGTCGTTGAAAGCGTTTTGGCAGGGGAGATACCAGACGGTAAAACACAGGCCGCGGTTTTGCGCGCATATTATATGAAGCAAAAGGAGCAGAGAAAATGAAAAAGCATCTTTTTTCTGAAAACGGACAATTTTATAAAGCAAATTTGCATTGTCATACCAATCTTTCTGACGGAAAATGCTCTCCGTCAGAGATTAAGCGCAGATATAAGGAAAAGGGGTATTCGGTCGTCGCCTTTACAGACCATATCGTTATGATAGACCACACCACCCTGAACGACGAGGATTTTGTCGCCTTGAAGGGCTATGAGCTCCACGTGAACTCAAAAAGAGAACGAGAATGGAACGTCAAAAAAACTTATCACTTGAATTTCATAGCGAAAAGCAGTGATATAGAGGCCCAGGTGTGCTTTAACCCTAAAATTGCATTTGGAAATGAGAAGGATTATATTCCGTTCGTACGCTATAAGGGAGACTTTTACGAATACGAATATTCGCCCGACTGTATAAATGAAATAATCAAGACCGCAAACGAAAACGGTTTTATCGTGAATTATAATCATCCGAATTGGTCCTTGCAGGATTATCGGGATTACGGAGAGCTATCAGGACTTTACGGAGTAGAGCTTTATAACGGTTTTTCAACGACTACGCCCGTATGCGATAACAATTCACAGATTTATGCCCAGATGCTCAGAAAAAGTCCAGGATTGATTCCGCTTGCCACGGACGACAATCATAACGCATACGGATTTGATAATCCGCAAAGCGATTCCTTTCGCGGCTTTAACATGATTAAGGCGGAGGAGCTGTCCTACGACGGTATTATGAACGCGCTCTTGAGGGGTGATACCTATGCGTCAAGCGGACCGTTATTTGAGCAATTGTATGTAGAGGACGGAATGCTTCATATGAAAAGCACTCCCGTTTGTAACGTTAATCTCGTTACTCAGGGAAGAAACGGAAGCAGAATTATCCGTGAGAACGGAGAAACTCTCACGGAATGTGAATTCGTAATTGACGAGAGCAATACGCCCTTCCGTCTTGAAATTACCGACACAGAGGGAAAAACGGCATACACACGCATGTACTTCCTTGATGAATGTAAATAAATGTTGTCGTTTTTTAAAAGGACGTGCTGTTTGCACGTCCTTTTGCTAATATTTGTTTTGTTATTTTTTTGCGTTTGTTTTTTCAATTGAAAGCTCGTTCCATAACGTAAAGCCCAAAATCAAAATGCCGCCTAAAATCTGAGTAAGGGATATTTCTTCCTTCAATATTATGACCGAAGCAAGTACGGCAACGAGTGGATCTATGTAGCTTAAAATGGCCGTCTTTTGCCCTGAAAGCTGCTTTACAGCCGAAAAATATAAGCAATAGGGCACACCCGTGTGTATTAAACCGACGATTAGCAAATAGAAAAGCTCGGTAGAAGTGGCGTTGACAGCGTTTACGCCGCTTGTAAATAATACGTAGGGCAAAAGGACTATTATCGCAGAAATGAACTGCAGAAAGGTTCTGTCCAGCCCCTCTGTTTTCTTGATAAATTTATTAATTAAAATGACAGAGGCATATAGAAATGCGGCTCCGAGTCCCAACAATATACCTATAAAATTTTTGCTTGTCGAATTTATATCCCCAAGGCCCGTAATTAAGACAATACCTACTGTTGACATTACAAAGCATATCCATTGCTTATATGTCATTTTTTCTTTAAAGAGCAGGGGACACAAGACGGTGACGACAACAGGAGCAAAGTAATAACTAAGCGTAGCGAGAGTAACCGTAGTGTAATTATACGCCTGGAACAACAAAATCCAGTTGAAGCCCATGGCAATTCCTGAGATGAGAAGCAGAGGCAGCTCCTTCTTTATTTTTCTAAAATCAATTTTTTGCTTTTTAACCAGAAGAAGCGCGCCGATGAACAGAGTGGCGAGAATAGCCCTGTATAGCGCAATTTCTCCGGAGGGCAGGTGAATATTACGAACGAACAGTCCGATAGTGCCGAAAATTGACATGGAAACTATCATCATAAAACGGGCATTCAGTCTTTTCTTCATGTTATTGCTCCCCAACAATTAAAGAGATTAAGCTTTTTCTTTTTGATTATAGGACTTTTTGCGTAAAAAGTCAATGCTTTTCGCAGCGCATAAAAAACTATTCTATAATTTTTAGGCAATGAATAATTCATATTTATATGATATAATATAATAAAAAAAGAAAAGGACATACGGCAATGAAAAAATTAGGGTTCGGATGTATGAGATTACCGCTGCTCGACAAAAGCAATGAAAAAAGCATTGATATAGAGCAGCTGAAGAAAATGGTGGACGTATATTTAGAAAACGGCTTTACATATTTTGATACCGCCTACTTTTATCATGGTGGAGAAAGCGAAAGAGCAATAAAAAAAGTCCTGGTGGACAGATATCCGAGAGAATCCTTTTTACTTGCGACGAAAATGCCGAGCATGCTGTTAAAGGAAAAGGAGGATATACCGCGTATTTTTTCAGAGCAATTGGAAAAAACGGGGGCGGGATATTTTGATTATTATTTGTTACACTGCGTAACTAAAAGGTTGTATAAGGTGGATAGTGAGCTCGGCGCGTTTTCCTACCTCGCCGAGAAAAAGGCAGAGGGAAAGATAAAAAAGCTCGGCTTTTCCTTTCACGATAAAGCAGACGTTCTTGACCAAATACTGACAGAGCATCCCGAAATGGAGTTCGTCCAGCTCCAGATAAATTATCTCGACTGGGAAAATCCCGACGTTCAATCGAGAAAATGCTATGAGGTCGCAAGAAAGCACGGCAAAGAGGTCATCGTTATGGAGCCGGTAAAGGGGGGCGCTCTGGCGACTGTGCCGACAAATGCGGAAAAAATGCTGAAGGACCTCGATAAAGATATGTCTATCGCCTCTTGGGCTATCAGATTTGCGGCAGGGCTTGAAAACGTCATTACCGTTCTCAGCGGAATGAGCAATTTAGAGCAGCTTCTCGACAATACTGGATATATGAGGGAGTTTAAGCCGTTAAGCGAGGGAGAGAGAGGAGTGTGCCTCGAGGTTGCAGAGGAAATTAAGAAATCAAAGGTTATTCCTTGCACAGGATGCCGTTATTGTGTAGAAAAATGCAGCTCAAACATTCAAATTCCTGAGTATTTCGGGTTATATAACAATTACGTGCTTGGAAAGCATGGCTCATTTTCTCAATTGAGAGAGGACTATAAAAAGCTTTCCGACGAGGGCGGAAAGATATCAGATTGTATCGGATGTAAGCTTTGCGAGGGCAGTTGCCCCCAGCATATAAAGGTAGCAGATACCTTGAAGCTTATAGCGAAAACTATCGAGAAATAAAAAGGGAAATTCATAAAAAGGCAGGCGGAGCTTTCGCAGATTTGCGGAGCTTCGTCCCTTTCTTTAAGGCAGAGCTTTGCTTTTTCGCATATACTGTAATAACGATATATTGAAGGGAGAATTTTATGCAAAAAGCAAAATATCATCTGCCAAAATCGAAGGTTTTGACCTCGGATGCGTTTCTTTCGGTAATGCAGAGAAACGAGGACGGCTTAAATTTAGCGATAGACGGTATAAGAGAGCTATGGGGGCTCAGCCCAAAGGAATTGTTGACTATACGACGCCTTCCCCCGAGCTTTGCCGAGGACATCCGCTATTATGCGCGCGCATGTCTCTGCTTTGAATACTTTATAAGCTCACTTGAAAATCATAAGGACGGAATACATATACCGAGCATAGAGCTTTCACAGGCGATAAAAAGAGACATCGGAAGCTTTGAGGAGCTTTGCTATCGCATTAAGACGGTAGGCAAAGAATATAGGGGCGTCGGATTTATCTGGCTTATATGCGAGCGGGGAAAAATAAAGCTTATCGTAACGCCGAATTATGAAATTCCAAACGGTGCTGTCCTGATTTGCTTTTCCCTGTGGGAGAATGCGTATTTAGAGAGATACGGAGACAACAGAGAGCGTTATCTTTATGACTGTATCTATATGACGAATTGGGAAAACGCGCATAAAAGCTACGAGCGCTATATAAACGAATAAATGCCAAACATTTTAAAAAAACAAGAGCGCCAAATGTTGACAAAACGGCAAAAAGAATATATAATATAAAGGATATAAGACGTTTTTCATCTTGCAAATGAAGGAGAATAAAAATGAGTGAGTTGTACGGCAATGCAGTCGTTGGACAATCGGGCGGACCTACCGCAGCGATAAACGCTACCCTCTCGGGAGTTATCAGGGGCGTTATCGAGTTGAACAAAAAGGGAATAATAAAAAACCTTTACGGTATGCGAAACGGAATAGAGGGCTTGCTCGAGGAGCGGCTATTTGAGCTGTGTAAGGAGTTCTCCGACAGAGAGCGCCTCACCTTATTGGAGCAGACGCCTGCGGCTATGCTCGGCTCGTGCAGAAAAAAATTGCCCGCCCTTGATTCTGACGACGGTATCTATGAAAAGCTTTTGGGCATATTTAAAAAGTACGATATCAGATACTTTTTCTACATAGGCGGAAACGACTCGATGGACACGGTGGCAAAGCTTTCTGCTTATACTTCAAAATGCGGATATGAAATGCGAATTGTCGGCGTGCCGAAAACGATAGATAATGACTTGGTCGGTACGGACCACACCCCCGGCTTCGGCTCTGCCGCAAAATATGTGGCAACGACGGTAAAGGAAATAGTTCGCGACTGCGCCGTATATACTAAAAAGGCGGTTACGATAGTCGAAATTATGGGTAGAGACGCCGGATGGCTCACCACCTCGGCATCCATTCCTGCCTTTCTTTCAGGAGACGGTCCCGACCTTATATATCTGCCCGAACGGGATTTTAATATGGAAAGCTTTATGAGGGACGTAAGAGAAAAGCTTGAAGAGCATCCGAACGTCGTCGTAGCGGTATCCGAGGGAATACGTTTTTCTGATGGAAGATACGTAGGAGAGGGCGCTCAAAGCGGAGCGGTAGACGTCTTTGGACATAAGTATCTCGCAGGGACGGGAAAAGCTCTCGAAATGGCGATAAAGAACGAAATCGGCTGTAAGGTGCGCTCGGTAGAGCTTAATATTTCACAGCGTTGCGCTTCTCATATCGCATCAAAGACAGACATAAGCGAATCTGTAAATACGGGAAAATTCGCAGTCAGGGCGGCATACAAGGGCAAAAGCGGCGTAATGATATGTATGAAGAGAAGAAAAATCAAAAGCGGCGGATACAGCGTAAGATTTAACGCCTCGCCCGTCGCCGAAATCGCCAATAAAATCAAAAAGGTGCCAGATAGCTTTATAAACAAAGATGGCAACTACGTAACCGATGAGTGCGTAAGCTATTTACTGCCGCTTATCCGTGGCGAGCTGAAGGTAAAATATAAGGACGGACTGCCTATACATTACGTTATATAAGAATAAAAGGACGAAAAAAATAAATTCGTATAAGCGAAAGGAAACTGTTATGCAGAACAGAACGCACAATTTAAATGAACTCAGAATAGAGAACGTAAACGAAAAAGTTAAGATAGTCGGATGGCTCGACAACGTCAGAAAGGTAAGTAAAAATCTTGCGTTTTTGGTTTTGAGAGATTTTTACGGAAAGACGCAGGTCGTAGTAGAGAGTGAAGAACTTATGAGTGTCGTGGACGGTATAAATATAGAATCCACCGTTTCTGTAGAGGGCGTCGTAAGAGAGCGCTCCTCAAAGAATAAGGATATGGCGACAGGAGATATCGAGGTAGTTCCCGAAAAGATAGAACTGCTCGGAAGATGTATCTATAACGAATTGCCCTTCGCTATAAGTCATTCTAAGGAGGCAGACGAAAATATCCGTCTGAAATACAGATATCTCGACCTCAGAAATCCTGCGGTTAAGGATAATATTATCTTGAGATGCAACGTTGTTGCCGCGCTTCGCAGCAGCATGATAGAGAAGGGCTTTTTGGAGATTACCACCCCTATTCTCACGAGCTCCTCGCCCGAGGGCGCGAGAGATTATCTCGTTCCGTCGAGAAATCACCCCGGCAAGTTTTACGCTTTGCCTCAGGCGCCCCAGCAGTTCAAACAGCTGCTTATGGCGTCCGGCTTTGACAGATATTTTCAGATTGCGCCCTGCTTCCGTGACGAAGATGCGCGCGCAGACCGTTCCCCCGGAGAATTTTATCAGCTGGATATGGAAATGGCGTTCGCAGGGCAGGAGGACGTCTTTGCGGTAATTGAGGACGTTTTGCCCCCCGTATTCTCTAAGTTCGGTATCTATAATAAAGCTTCAAAGGCGCCGTTCAAGAGAATCCCTTATAACGAGGCGATGGATAAATACGGCTCGGACAAGCCCGACCTTCGTATCGACCTTGTGGTAACGGACCTTACTGCGCTTATCGGCGATTGCGGCTTCGAGCCGTTTAACGAAAACGTGGTTAAGGGCGTTATCGTAGATAAATTTACAGGTACGAGAAAAGCAATAGATAAGATAATGGCAGACGTCGAGGTTCAGACGGGTAATAAGGCGTACTGGTTCAAGATTGACGAAAACGGTCAGCTTGTTGGCGGTATTGCAAAGTTTTTGGCAGACAGGGCAGAGAAGATTATCACAGAGCTCAAACTCGAGCCGAATACCTTGGTCGCAATATCGGCAGGTAAAAAGCTCGCAGCTCAAAAGACCGCAGGCGCTCTCTTAAAGATAATAGGAAATTCCTGCGAGGGACATATGAATAAGGAATGTTACGAATTCTGTTGGGTTGTTGATTTCCCCATGTATGAAATCGGTGAGGAATCCGGAAAGCTCGAATTTTGTCACAATCCCTTCTCGATGCCTCAGGGCGCTTTGCAGGCATTGCTTGACGCAGAAGGCGATTTGGAAAAGGAGCTTGCCATTAACGCATATCAATACGACCTCGTATGTAACGGTATCGAGCTGTCCTCGGGCGCTGTGAGAAACCACGATCCTGAAATTATGAAGAAGGCGTTTGAATTGGTTGGCTTGGGTGAAGATGACGTGAAGTCCAAATTCCCTGCAATGTATAACGCTTTCTGCTATGGAGCGCCGCCTCATGCCGGTATCGCCCCCGGTGTCGATAGAATGGTTATGATGCTCGCAGGTGAGGACAGTATCAGAGAGATTATTCCTTTCCCGATGAACAAGAAGGCGCAGGATATCATGATGGGCGCGCCCTCTGTTGTCGAGGATAAGCAGCTAAAAGACGTACACATCAGTATCGTTGAGGTTAAGGAATAATATTGATTTTATAAGCGATGTTTCTATACCGAAATTTGCAAAGGAAGGTAAAAAACAATGTATGAAGCATATTCGAAAATTGTAGAATGTTTTGATTTATGCGTTGAATATCTCGTTTTACTTATTGAGATTATAGGTACTGTGGTTCTTATACATTCCGTTGTGCTCGCCGTTATAGGACTTCTGAGAAAAAGAGAGAACATACGGTTAAAATTAGCAGAGGGAATTGCCCTCGCGCTCGAGTTCAAGGTAGGCGGGGAGCTTTTGCGTACCGTAATCGTGCGAGAATGGGAGGAGCTTTTAATTCTCGGCTCTATCATACTTCTTCGCGCCGCATTGACCTTTCTTATTCAATGGGAGATACGCATTGAAAAGAAAAACAAGCAGGAGCTTGCAAATTCTCTCGAAACTAACGAGAACGACTGATAAGAGTAATAAACAGAGAAATCCGATACGGGATCCGTATCGGATTTTTCGTTAGCAGAACGAAGCGACGCAAAGCGGAGCGCTCGGCGCCACTATTGAATTTTACTGATTTACGTCAAATTTGTAGCCGACGCCCCAGACCGTTTTAAGCTCCCATTGGTCAGAAAGACCTTCGAGCTTGTCACGCAGACGCTTTACGTGTACGTCGACAGTACGAGAGTCACCGAGATAATCGAAGCCCCATACCTTGTCGAGCAACTGATCTCTTGTAAACACTCGGTTACAGTTAGAGGCGAGGAAGTAGAGAAGCTCTAATTCTTTCGGGGGAATGTCGATTGATTTGCCACGAATTTTCAGCTCGTATTTCTGAAGACTTATTTCAATATTGTCATACTTGATTACTTCCTCATCACGAGTGTCGGTATGAGCATTGCAACGGCGCAGAACCGCCTTAATTCTTGCAGAAAGCTCCTTCATATCGAAGGGCTTTACCATATAATCGTCGGCGCCAAGCTCAAGGCCGAGAACCGTATCAAAAACCTCACCCTTCGCAGTCAGCATGATAATGGGGCGGGAGGAGAAGGCGCGAATCTCACGGCAAACCTGCCAGCCGTCTTTTTTTGGTAGCATAATATCCAGCAAAACAATGTCCGGCTCAAAGGTTTTAAAGGCATCTATTGCCGAAACACCGTCATTCTCGGTCTTTACCTTGTAGCCCTCGTTTTCAAAATACATTTTAAGCATATCGCATATGTTAAGGTCGTCATCAACTACGAGAAGCTTCGTATCTGTCATTTTAATCTCTCCTTTAAATGTTAAAATTGTTAAATACCTAACTAAATTCATTATATCACATTTTTTAAGAAAAATATGAACTCATTGTTAATAATTGAGAAAAACTTCCAAAAGCTTTTTGATGAGCCCTGTCAGGATTGGAAAGAGAAGCGACTTTTTGCCTAAAATGAGGCATAAACAGAAGTTTTTTCGCATTACCTATTGATAAAATATCAAAAATGTACTATAATTATTATAATTATGTAATTATTAGGAGACAGATAAATGAAACTTGGAATAGTGGGATTGCCTAACGTTGGCAAAAGCACGTTATTTAACGCGTTGACAAATGCGGGCGCGCAGTCTGCAAATTATCCATTCTGCACAATAGATCCTAACGTAGGTATCGTATCAGTGCCTGATGCGCGGCTTGATAAGCTTTCGGAGATGTATAATCCCGAAAAATATACTCCCGCTGTCATAGAATTCGTTGATATTGCAGGATTAGTGAGAGGCGCTTCAAAGGGTGAGGGGCTTGGAAATAAATTCCTTTCAAATATCCGTGAGGTGGATGCTATAGTCCACGTCGTTCGTTGCTTCAAGGACGATAATATCATTCACGTTGACGGAAACGTAGATCCCTTACGGGACGTCGAAACTATCAACCTTGAATTGATTTTCTCGGATATGGAAATAATTGAGCGCCGTCTTGAGAGGGCAAGCAAGGCAGCAAAAAGCGATAAATCCGTCCTTACTGAAATAGACGTTCTTAATAGAGTAAAGAGCGCTCTCGACGAGGGACGTTGCGCGCGAGCATTAGGGCTTACAGAGGAGGAAGAAGCGTTAATTTCGGAAGCGCGGCTCTTAACCCTGAAGCCGATTATCTATGTGGCGAACATTGCGGAAAATGAGGTTTCGGGTGAATACGAGGACAACGAGGCATATAAAAAGCTCGCAAACCATGCGGAGAGTGAAAACGCGGGAATTATTGCAGTATGCGCTCAGATAGAGGCGGAGCTTTCTGATCTTGAGGGAGAGGAAAAGGCGTCCTTTCTTTCGGATATGGGAATTGAGGAAAGCGGACTTGATAAGCTTATTAAGGCAAGCTATACTCTCTTGGGGCTTATAAGCTATCTGACGGCAGGACCTAAGGAGGTCAGGGCGTGGACGATTACGAAGGGAACGAAAGCGCCTCAAGCCGCAGGAAAAATACATAGCGACTTTGAGAGGGGATTTATTCGCGCAGAAATCGTCGCGTACGAGGACCTCATAAGAGAGGGAAACATGAACGCCGTCAAGGAAAAGGGACTTCTTCGCAGTGAAGGAAAGGAATATGTGATTCAGGACGGAGACGTAGTGCTTTTCCGTTTTAACGTATAATTTATTATTCATATAGCTAAAGGAGTATGTATGAAAAGACAAGGTTACATTTCTTGGGATGAATATTTTATGGGTGTTGCGCTTCTTGCGGCGCAGAGAAGCAAGGACCCAAGCACACAGGTCGGGGCGTGCATCGTTGATAACGATAACCGTATTTTGTCTACGGGATATAACGGCTTCCCCTACGGATGCTCTGACGATGAATTTCCTTGGGACAGAGAGGGCGAAGAAACAAAATATCCTTTTGTTGTCCATGCCGAGCTTAACGCCATTTTGAATGCAAGAGGAAAGAACCTGTCGGGAGCGAAGATTTACGTTGCCCTGTTTCCTTGCAACGAGTGCGCAAAGGCGATTATTCAGGCAGGCATTAAGGAGGTTATTTATCTTTCGGATAAATATGGAACAACTCCTGCAACACTCTGTTCAAAAAGAATGCTCAGAAGTGCGGGCGTAACATTGAGACAGCTCGAAACAGCGACCGAAAAGCTCGTTTTGGATTTTGGAAAGGGAAACGTTTGATATGCGAATAGGAATTTTAGGCAGCGGAAGCTGGGGTACTGCCTTGGCTCAGGTGCTTTCCGACAACGGTAATGATGTTTTGATTTACGGTGTTTGTCAGGAAGAGGTTGACGATATAAATACAAGACATAAGAACACAAAATATTTTGGCGACGTCGGTATAAAAGAGGATTTAAGGGCGACGCTTGATATTCGTGAGCTGTCTTCGTATAATGACGCAATTCTGGTTGCAGTGCCCACAAAATACGTGCCGAGCGCGCTTTCAAGCATAAAGCCGTATATTTCCGAGGGGACTGTAATAATCAACGCAAGCAAGGGCTTCGAGTGGGAAACAAACAAGCGGATAAGCGATTGCATAAGAGATACTCTTTCAGACATCAATTATTCGGGTATTGCCTCTATTATAGGTCCGAGCCACGCAGAAGAAGTAATTTTAAGAAAGCTTACGTCGGTTTGCGCCGTTTCGATTTCAGAAGAAATTGCTAAAACCGTGCAATCCGCCTTTTCTAATTCATATCTTCGCGTGTATATAAGCACGGATGAAGTCGGCGCTGAATACGGTGTTGCAATTAAGAACATTATTGCGATTGCGTCAGGTATGCTAGAGGGAAGGGGCTACGGTGATAACGCAAAGGCGGCCTTGATAACGAGAGGACTACAAGAGATGCTTCGTTACGGAATCAATAAGGGAGCAGAGAGGGATACCTTTTTTGGATTGACGGGTGTAGGAGACTTGATAGTAACCTGCTTTAGCCCTCATTCGAGAAATTACAGGGCAGGGCTTGAGATAGGAAGGGCGAATACAGCCGAGCCGGTATTTGATACGAAGGCAACCGTCGAGGGTATTAACAGCTGTAAATCCGTTTATGAGGATGCGCAGAAGAACGGAGTTGAAATGCCTATCGTCAGCGCGGTTTACAGAGTTTTGTTCTGTTCTGCAAAGCCAAGCGATGAAATAGAGCAGATTATGAACCGTCCGTTAAGGTCGGAGATGTAAAATCTCCGACTTTTCCTTTTGTTTTAAAATAAAAATATAATTTTGCACATGAGAAAACGAGAGAAAACAAGAGAAAATGAGAGAAAACGAGAGTTATATATATACTAAATCAAAATAATTGAAAATTTATTAAAAAAGGGCTTGACAAGCGTAAAATACTGTGGTATAATACAACACGTTGCTAAATAAATTGTTAAAAATAATATGGAGGAACAAAAAAATGTCCACTTTTATGGCAAAAAAAGAAACCATCAGTCGCAAGTGGTATGTGATTGATGCAGCAGGCAAGCCCCTTGGTAAAACTGCTGTTACAGCTGCGAACATTCTTCGCGGTAAACATAGACCTGAATTTACTCCTCACGTTGACTGCGGTGAGTACGTAATCGTAATCAATGCTGCAAAGGCAGTTTTGACAGGTAAGAAGCTTGATCAGAAATTTTACCGTCACCATTCCGGTTATATCGGCGGTCTTAAGGAAGAGAGCTACCGTCATATGATGGCTACCCGTCCCGAGATGGCTATGAAGCTTGCAGTTAAGGGTATGCTTCCCAAGAACACGATCGGTGACAAATCTCTTACCCGCCTTAAGGTTTACGCAGGCGAAACCCACAATCAGCAGGCGCAGCAGCCCGTTGTAGTGGACTGATTACGAAGAAAGGAATAGAAGATAATGTATACAAGTGCAAAGCCCTATTTTTATGGAACAGGCAGAAGAAAGAAATCTGTTGCGAGAGTACGTCTTTATCCGGGTACAGGTGTCATTACCGTAAACGGAAAGAGCGTTGACGATTACTTCGGTCTTGAAACTCTCAAGCTCATTATGAATCAACCTTTCGAAGTAACCGATACAATAGGTAAGTTTGATATCGTTGCTAACGTTAGAGGCGGAGGCCTTTCCGGACAGGCAGGCGCTATCCGTCACGGTCTTGCTCGCGCTCTTCTCAGCGCAGACGAAACGTACAAGAAGCCCCTCAAGGCAGCTGGCTTCCTTACTCGTGACCCGAGAATGAAGGAAAGAAAGAAGTACGGTCTCAAAGCAGCACGTCGTGCACCTCAGTTCTCGAAGAGATAATTTCGACCTTTGGTCGAATACAAAAAATGCTCCGATTTTCCGTTGTGTTCTTAACGGAGAATTCGGGGCGGTATGTACACGGAAGGCATTTTGCCTTCCGTGTACTGCTTTTTAGGCAGTTTCTCGCATATTGCTTGGAAGTAGCATCTTGAGCATCGGTATTCCGTCTTGCTCGGGAAGTTGGAATGCATAGTGGATATTGATGAGATTGCCGACTTTCCTTGAGTATTTTTCCATTTTCTCAAAGACTTCTATCTTTCGGATAAATACTCGTAGTAGTTCGGGCGTGAGCTTCGGCATTTCAATATACTGCTTTGCCTTTGCAATAAATTCCCTAATGCAACTATCTCGCATATCCATCTCGCTGATACCGTTATTCACGGATATCAGCTTTTCTTTTAGCGTAGTTTGCTCTTGCTCGTATCCACTTGCCATTGTATCGTAGCGTTCGGGAGTGATTCTTCCGCAGACTCTATCCTCGTATAAGCATCGGATGATATTGTCAAGCTCCTTGATACGCTTTTCAAGCTGTTGTTTTTCTCTTTCTGCTGCCTT
>JAZNBK010000035.1:0-5675 GCA_045587025.1 Eubacteriales bacterium | reverse complement strand
TATCTTAGCTTCTTTTACTTTTTTGAGTTTTTCTCAATGTGTTTTAACGAGATTCCTTACACGTTTTTGTGTTTGAATTTCTGTTGTTCAATTTTCAAAGACCGATGCGCACTCCCGGCTCTCGCCTGCATGCGACTTTCCTATTATACATCATATAATGTGGTTTGTCAAGAGATTTTTTAAACTTTTTTAAGTTTTTTTGGCTCTTTCCTTCCCTCTCTATACGCGCATATAAAAGCTCGTCTGCTTTTTGGGGTGCTTGATTAGTATATCATTTTATACAAGCAAAAGTCAAGAGTTTTTTTGATATTTTTTGCATTTTTTTGAAATATATTCATTTTAGACAAAAAAATTATCTATAACGCAAAAGTTTTTTTGCAAAAGAGTTTATTTTCTTTTCCTTTTATGTTATAATATTATAATATGTTGATATTTTGTTTATGCGCTCTGCGCTGACACTTGCATATAATACAATTGTAGGAAAGGAATATATTATGAAAAAGGAAGAAAGCTGCTCTCGTCTTAACCGTGTCGGCGGTCAAGCGGTCTTGGAAGGAATAATGATGAAATCCTCCGATAACTGCTGCACTGCATGCAGATTGGAAAACGGAGAAATAGGCGTACACGAGAGAAAATTCGTATCTGTCAGAAAAAAGCACAAATTCCTCAACATACCTATTCTCCGCGGAATCGTGAATTTTATAGAAATGCTTATTTTAAGCTACTCGACCTTGACAATATCAGCCGAGATGATGGGTATTTCCGAGGAGGAACAGGAAACGAAGGCGGAGAAATGGCTGAAAAAGCATTTTGGAATAAAGCTGTTCGATATACTTATGGTTATTGCTCTCGTTTTGGGAGTGGCGCTCTGTCTCGGTTTATTCATATATCTTCCTACCATAGCGGTCAGCGGAATAGCCCACCTGTTTGGCGTAGAGGAGCTTGGCACATGGCGCGCTGTTCCAGAGGGATTTATTAAAATAGGAATTTTTGTTCTCTACATTTACCTCGTTTCTCTTATGCCCGATATCAGAAGAACATTTGAATATCACGGCGCGGAGCATAAGTGCATCGCCTGCTTTGAGGCAGGAGAGGAAATGACTCCTCAGAATGCAAAGAAATATACGAGATTTCACCCCCGTTGCGGCACAAGCTTTTTGTTCGTTATGCTCTTTATCGGCATAATCATTTCTCTTTTGATACCCACCTCGCTTAACGACGTTTTGAGAAGCGTTATCAAGCTCCTTCTTATGCCCGTTATCGTTGGCTTGGGCTACGAATTTATTATGTACGCCGGCAAGCACCCCAACCTCATTTCTAAAATTCTTTCAGCTCCGGGGCTCTGGATGCAGCGTCTCACGACAAGAGAGCCGGACGAAAAGCAGCTCGAGGTTGCAATTGTGGCAATGAAATGCGCGATGCCCGAGGACTTCCCTGACTTTGACCGTTCCCTATATATAAAGAATGAAAAAAATAAAGACGGAGAAAATCAAACCGAATGACCGTTTTTGAAATCGCAGAAAAATTATCCAACGTCTCGCAAGGCGACGCAGAATACGAGGCGAAGCTTCTTTTGTCTCATTTCGGCGGCTTCTCGTTTTCTCAAATTCTCTCGGATAACCCCGATTTTAATTCAGAGGAATTACACGACGCCATAAAAAAGCGCTTGGAGCATACTCCTATCGCCTACATTTTGGGGCAAACAGAGTTTTATCGAGAAAAATACTTCGTTTCCGAGGACTGTCTTATTCCCCGCTCCGATACCGAAATTATAGTGGATTACGCTATACGTCATCTTCCAAAGAACGCGTATTTTGCAGACCTTTGCACCGGTTGCGGTTGCATCGCTATATCTATTTTATCGAACAGGAGCGACTGCCGCGCTATCGCCTGCGACGTTTCCGACGGCGCTCTCAAAATAGCAGAGAAAAACGCGCACTTAAACCGAGTATCAGATAGAATAGAGTTTGTATCACACGACGTATTATCGTCCGCCCTTAACGGCAAATTCGACGCAGTCATTTCAAATCCCCCTTATATCAGAAGCGACGTTATTCCCACGCTTTCCGAGGAGGTAAAGAAAGAGCCGACGTCAGCGCTTGACGGCGGTATTGACGGAATGGTTTTCTACAAACGTATTCTGCCGTTATACACGGACGAATTAAAGGAAAACGGATTTTTTCTCTTTGAAACGGGATATGACCAAAAAGAAGCAATTACAGAAATTGCAAAGGAAAACAGTTTTCACTGCGAATGTATAAACGACTACGGAAAAAATCACAGAGGAGCTATTCTAAAAAAATTATCAAGCGATAAATAATCCAAATGAGGTGTATTATGAAGCTCTCACTTTTAGTTCTTTTTGGCGGCGAAAGCAACGAGCACGAGGTCTCTCTCCGCTCCGCTTCTGCCGTAATTAAAAACGCAGACAAGGAAAAATATGATATTATAAAAATCGGAATTACGAAAGACGGTGAATGGAATCTCTATAATGGAACTGTCGAAAAAATTGCTACGGGCGAATGGATTTCAGATACGAAAAACCTCGTCCACGTAGCCATACTCCCAAAGGGAGAAGCTTCTTCTATCATTTGTCTTGACGGAACGATGAAGCAAATCCGCCCCGACGTTATCTTTCCCGCGCTTCACGGTCAGAACTGTGAGGACGGAAAGCTGCAAGGCACGCTCGACCTTTTGCATATCCCTTACGTGGGCTGCAAATGCTTTTCAAGCGCATTATGTATGGATAAATCCGCAACTAAATTATATCTTAAAAACACCGATATTCCTATGGCAAAATGGGTTGACGTAGAAAAAGCCGACGTGGGCGAGGCGCTAATCAAGCGCTTAGAAAGCGAGCTTTCTTATCCTATGTTCGTGAAGCCGTCAAATTCAGGAAGCTCGGTCGGCGTATCAAAAGTTGAATGTAAAGAAAAGCTAACAGAAGCGCTCGACGTTGCTTTCTCGGTAGACAAAAAGGTGTTAGTTGAAGAATACATTGACGGCAAGGAAGTTGAGGTCGCCGTTCTCGACGGGCTAAGAAGCGTCGTTTCAGGCACGGGTGAAATCGAGCCGTGCAGTCAATTCTACGATTACGATACCAAATACAACGCCGACATAGCAAAGTATTATATGCCTGCAAGAATTTCGGCAGGCACAGAAGAAAAGATAAGAGAGTACGCTTCGAAAATCTTTTATACCCTTAATTGTAAAGGACTTTCAAGAGTTGACTTTTTCGTAACCAAGGACGAGAAAATAATTTTCAATGAAATTAACACCCTGCCTGGATTTACCTCGATAAGTATGTATCCAAAGCTTATGGAAAAAGCAGGAATATCCTTCTCCGCCTTAATTGACGAGCTTATCTCCTCTGCTCTTGGGTATCAGGTAGTATGACGGGCATTTTTGACAGCGGTCTCGGCGGACTTACCGCTCTCTGCGAAGCGAGACGCCTTATGCCGCAAGAGGATTTTATATATTTTGGCGACACCGGCCGAGTTCCTTACGGAACGAGAAGCCGAGAAACCATTATACAATACGCAGAACAGGCAATGCGCTTTTTTCAATCCCACAAGGTAAGCTCGGTGCTTGCCGCCTGTGGAACCGTCAGCTCGGTCGCGCTCGAAATTTTAAAGGAAAAATTTGATTTTCCTATTATCGGAGTTGTCGAAGGAGCGGTTGAAAGCGCGCTTTCAAAATCAAAGGCGAAACGCATAGCGATAATCGGAACGTCTGCGACTATCTCGAGCGCATCATTTGAGCGCGCTTTAAAAGAAGCGTGCCCTGAGGTAAAAACGCTCGGAATCGCCTGCCCCTTATTCGTGCCGTTGGTGGAAAACGGATTTGTTTCTGCTGACGATATCGTCACGCTTGAGGTAGCGAAAAGATATCTTCTGCCGATAAAGGATTTTGGCGCAGATACCTTGATTTTGGGCTGTACGCACTTCCCTATTATCGCAGAGGCGATATCAAAAATTCTCCCGTCCGTCACGCTTATCAACAGCGGCTCGGAAGCCGCAAAAAAGCTTTTGAGCAGTAAAACGTTAGCGCAGGACGGTCAAGGAAAGACGGAATACTACGTAAGCGATAGCCCTGAAAATTTCAGCTCCGTTGCATCTATATTTTTAGGAGAAGATTTTTGCGGCGGTGTAAAAAAGATAGAAATTCAGAATTATTAAAAAAGGAAAAAAGATATGTCTAAATACAGAAGAGGAAGAATAAACGACGCAGTAGCGCAGGAGCTCGCAATCGCTTTACGCGACGTGCGAGACCCGAGAATAGTAAATAATTTCGTTTCGGTAACACGCGCAGAGGTCTCTCCTGACCTCAAGATAGCAAAAATCTCATACTCGGTTATGGGAGATCAAAAGGAAGCTCTCGAGGGACTGAAAAAAGCGACGGGACTGCTCCGTCATCACCTTGCCGTCACATTGAATTTGCGTATAACGCCCGACCTCGTTTTCAGCGCTGATAATTCGTTAGAGCACGGCGCTCATATCGCCAAACTACTCAAAAATATTGAGGACGAGAGAGCGAAATTTGCTCGAAACGACGTTTCTGATGAAAGCGAGAACGAGAATGAATAAATTTAAAGCGCTATCGCTCGACGACGTATGCGAAAAAATATTAAAGGCGAAGAACCCCATTATAATTATGCACCGTTCGCCTGACGGGGATACCGTAGGGAGCGCAATGTCCCTTTGGCACATATTCTCTTTGCTTAACAAAAAAGCCGGCTTCGTCTGCGCCGACAATATACCGAAAAGATTAGAGTTTCTCGTTATGGGTTGCGAAAGCGAAGCTTTTCCGAGCTATTCCGACTGCGACTTCATTTCGGTTGACGTCGCTTCTCCCGCACAGCTCGGCAGCTTGCCCTCGAAAATACCGGAAGCCGCTACTCCATACCTTATGATAGACCACCATAACGCAGGAACGGTATTTGCAGATCACTATGTTCGTGACGACGCCTGCGCTACGGGAGAGATAATTTTTGACATAGCTACGCATCTGCAAAGCAAAGGGCTGATAGGAAAATTCCCATCGCTTATGATCAATTCCCTATACGCCGCAATTTCCTCCGACAGCGGCTGCTTCAAATATTCAAACGTCACTCCCCACACTCATATAGTCGCCGCTTCGCTATTAAATATGGGCGCAGACGCCTCGGAAATCAACCGTCTCCTCTTTGATAGCAAATCGGAAGAAATTTTGAAGGCAGAGGGCTTTGCCCTTTCAAAGATGAAGTCATTTTGCGGCGGTAAAATCTCACTCGTTACTATCACGAAAAAAGACAGAGAAGCTCTTTCTCTTGATTTTGAATTTTTTGAAACCGTTATAGACGTCGTTCGCTCTCTCGACGGCGTTGAGGTGGCTGTGGCTATCAAGGAATTGGACGACGGCGCTTTCAAGGTTTCTATGCGTTCGACTAACATAGACGTTTCCGAGCTATGCTCAAAGCTTGGCGGCGGCGGACATATACGCGCAGCCGGCTGTACCTTAAACGTGAAAACGGAAAAGGAAGCAGAGTCCATTATTCTCGAAAAGGTAAAGGAAGCTCTTGGCTTATAATTGCGTTATAAATTAAAAACGTTCGTTTAAGACAAAAACGGAGCGGCCTGGTAACTGTTCCGGCGTTGCCGGCTTTTTTTCGTGTTTTTTTTTTTTTTTTTTTTTTC
>JAZNBK010000034.1:0-2082 GCA_045587025.1 Eubacteriales bacterium | reverse complement strand
GTCGTGTGTGTAAGTGCAGTAATGTATTTAGCTTAACGATACTAATAGACCGAGCGCTTGAACTGTTGCTATACAGTTCGGATACTTGAGCTTTCGTTTCATGGCTTCTTTGTTCGGTTTTCTATGTATATTTGCTTTTTTATTTTTGTAAAATGCCTTATTATAATGTGATTTAATTTTCGAGCCACGCGTTATCGCCATGGCTCTTTTTTTGCGGAATTTTGCAAGTGAAAAAGGAATAACAAGGCAATAAATATTGACTTTTAATAAATTGTATGTTATCATAATTTTGGTTATTGAATATAACGAATATTAATATTAAAAAGAGGAGCTTTATATGAAAAACTTCGATATGTTTGGCGCTATGCTCGATTTTTCGAGAAATGGGGTTGCAACCGTTGACTATTTGAAAAAATTCTTTCCATTGCTCAAGAAGATGGGTTATAATTCGATATTTATGTATACCGAGGATACCTATGAAGTAGAGGGCGAGCCATTCTTCGGTTATATGCGTGGCAGGTATAGCATAGAGGAGCTGAAGGAGCTTGACGAGTATGCAAAGTCCATTGGAATAGAACTGATACCCTGCGTTCAGACCTTGGCACATTTGGAAACCTTTATAAGATGGAAAAAAGTTCCGAGAGATGATGAATTTATTATTTTGGCAGACGATGAACGCACGTATGAATTTATCGACAACATGTTTGCATCTCTTGCTAAGGCATATACTACCAGAAAGGTGCACGTGGGCTTGGACGAGGCAATTAATCTCGGTAGGGGCACGCATATGAACAAATTTGGATTAGAGCCCCCTATTAAGATTATAAAGCGACATTTAAACAGAGTTTGTGAATTAGCGAAAAAGCATGGATTTGAGCCCGTTCTTCTCTGGTCTGATATGTTCTTCCGCGATTGGAATAACGGTGAGTATCATATTCCGAGAAGGGAAATGCCTCAGGAATACAAGGAAGCGTTGCCGTCTGGCGCAGTACCTGTTTATTGGGATTATTATCATACAAGCTACGATTATTACTGCACTATGTTAGATAATCATCATGATTTGTCAAAGGACACCTGGTTTGCAGGTGGCGCTTGGTGCTGGAACGGCTTTGTACCGCACAACTATTATGCGCTCAAAACGCTTTCCGCTTCTATCGACGCTTGTATCGACAAGGGCGTTCGTAACTATATGGTAACCGTATGGAGAGACGGCGGTGAGGGAACGCTTCATTCCGTTCTTCCTTCTATGTTCTACGCCGCAGAGCGCGCAAAGGGCAACAAGGACGAAAAGAGCATTAAAGAAAAATTCAAGAAGATTATAGGTATTGATTTCGATGACTATATGCTCTTAGATGAGCCCAACAATATTGCAGGAAATGAAAAAGAGGCAGAAAATCCCCGCAACCCCTCGAGATATATGTTCTACTCGGATTGCCTGCTCGGCTTTGCTGATTATACCGTAAAGGAAGGCGCAGGAAAGAAGTACGCCGAAATTTCGGGCAAGCTGAAGGAAGTTTCCAAAAAGAGCCGTAAATACGGATATATTTTCAAGACGGCGGCAGAGCTGTGCGACGTCCTTGAATTAAAGTACGACTTAGGTGTAAGGACGAGAAAGGCATATCAGTCAAAGAACAAGGATGAATTGCTGTCGCTTGTAAATAACGAATATGCAAAGCTTCCTAAGCTTATAGATAAGTTCGCAACCACGTATGAAAAGCAATGGATGACTGAGAACAAGTGCCAAGGTCTTGAGGTTATGAGCACTCGTTTTGGCGGAGTTATCAGACGAATTGAATTCGTCAGACGTCGCCTGCTCGACTATTGCAACGGAAAACTCGACAGAATTGAAGAGCTTGAGTGCGAAATTCTGCCGTATGGAGAAAAGGAAGAAAGCACGGACGTTATCTGGTATTCCGAAATGACGACCTGCGGATATGTAAAGATTTAATTACATAAAAACAAAAAAGAACTCTCGCAAATTAGCGTGTTATCCTTAACGGAGAACACGCAGCGATATAAATCCCTTGCGGGATTTGCGATATTCCCTAATGGGAGCGATATAAGGATATCCCTTGCGATATG
>JAZNBK010000033.1:0-3710 GCA_045587025.1 Eubacteriales bacterium | reverse complement strand
CCGAACCGAAGTCACCGCGCAAATGCCCGATGCAGCCGTAATCCCTCGTTTCGTTTTCTATTGCGAAAAAGAGCTGACGTTCCTCTTTGAGCTTAACAGATTCCAACCTCATACTCATTCCTCCTTTTTCTCGTCCTTGCTCGGTTCAACAAGGAACTCAAACAGCTTTTTTGACTTGATTGCCGCCTGCAAATTGCAAATAGCGGTGAGATCTGCAACGGTAATGCCGGGGATTGCAAGCGCGTCTTTGAGTTCAAGCGAAGTGACCTCCTTTTCGGTCGTGATACCCATTTCGATAAGGCGGGTAATAACCCGTACACTCGTTTTATTTACAGTAGCCATTATCTTTCCTCTCTTTCGCTTTTCTTCTTTTCTTTGGTGTTCACGGACTTCTTGAAGGACAGCTCCGCTTCTGCGCGCTCATACATATCTCGCATAGCCGCGTCTTTGTCGGTCATATAATGCCCCCAATAGTAGCCGCGCTGCTTCTGATATTCCCACGTGACGAACATAGCGGGATCGTGAACATTCTGTCCTACGACAAACTCTACGTCGCCTACGGGAAGGGTGGCTATAATCTCATAGCCCGCGTTGATACGCTTGTTTTCGTTATCTTGCATCATTACGGTTTCTCCTTTCGTCTGCTACCTCCTTTGCATACTTGGCTCTTGCATTGGCAAGGTGCTCTTTGGCAAATTCGGGGATTTTATCTTCGGGAACTTCGCCCAAGACCTCGTATCTCTCAATGCGGGTATCTTCGCCCGTATAGAGGTTGATGGAGAAGCAAGCATTTCCGCGACTGTTGGATTGTGCGCCGTTGCCGCCTTTCACAAAATAGAGCTGATGGGAAATGTCCTTGAAGCCGTCGCAAAGCCATTTTTCACCGATTGCCACGACCTTGCCTTCAATATTCTTATCACGGCTTGCCGAGAGAAGGTCAGAACCCTTCAAGCAGCTTATATCTTCAAGCCCGATGGCGGCACGGTCTTTTTCGACCTTTTCAACGGCGGCAGAAATGTCTGCCAAATAGAGTTTCATACACTCAACGAAATCGTTGCTCGTGACGGCATTTACATAGTGTCTGAAAAGTTCGTCATCGTAGCATTGGCATTTCAAGAAGCGTTGCGGCTCTTTGTCATTCTTATGAATGGCGAACAAATATCTGCGGTTGCCGACAAACACCTCGTTTTGTACGGCATAATCGTTTATCATTTCTTTTCCTTCGTTATTTATCATTATCTATCTCCTTTGTCCTCTCGTTTTTTCTTCAAGTGCTTTTGGTAAAGGGTAAGAGCCTTTACAATGGTGTCCTCAATCTGTTTTTGTGGCATCCCTCGGGGGAAGAACTGTTCAAGCCGTTCCATCGGTATCTTGATCTTTTCCTTTTGGTTTGGCTTCTGCTCGGTCATTATGGCGAATATCGTGTCCATATCGAGCTTGCCGAGCTTGCTCAAATTCTTCATTCTGATTGCTTGCGCGAGGGAGGGCGTGCAATCCTCGCTCTCAATCGTTTCAAGCAAATCCGTCTGCTCGTCGCGTGTGAGATAGGATAGCTCCACCGCAGGGCGAAACGCGATTTTTTCCTCGTCCACCATCGTCAACAGTTCGGGGATTAGCTCGGTTAGGCGGATATATCTGTGAACTTGCCTTGCGCTTTCTTCCGCACTTTCCGCCACCGCTTCAACACTCAACAACTTCTCGCCCATTGGTCGAGAAGTTAAATCCGTGCGCTCGCCTTGCCGTTTCATCGCATCCATTTTCATCTTGTAGGCAAATGCTTTTTCGCTTGGAAGGATGTGCTCACGTTGAAGGTTAGAGTCAACCATTTCAACGACGGCTTCATCACGGCTGAGTTCTCGCACGATGGCGGGAATGCCGCTGATACCGAGCCGCAGACAAGCGTGCTTTCTGCGGTGTCCTGCAATAAGCTCGTATCTCTCACCGTTCTTACGCAATATAACGGGGTTGAGAACACCGTTATTATCAATGCTCTGTACGAGCCGTTCCATATCCTCGTCATCCCTCACTTGAAAAGGGTGGTCGGCAAAGTCGTCGATCAGACTTATGGGAACGGTGCAGACCTTTTCTTGACTATTAACATCCAACTTTATCACTCCTTCTTACATATAAATTGGCATAGAAAAAGCCGACCTTCGGCGAAAGGTCGGCTAATCGTGCCGTATGTATTAAGCATCTTTCTTGGGAGCGCACATCATATTTATATAATGTAGAGCATCGAGTAAGAGGTCTATATGCTTCTTCGATTTTTTTGCTATCAAGAGTCCTTCGTCGCTCACCAAGAAATCCACGAGATATTCCTTCGGGATTTTAACGCGATTGAAAATGTTGAAGGATTTGAGTTTGCCTTTCTCACACCAACTTGAAACGCTCTTTAACGTGTAACCCGTAATCTCTGCCACCTTTGAGGGAGGGATTACATCGTCATAATTGGCTATCTTATTATTCAAGAAAGTGCGGAGCATTTTTCTGTTCTTCATCAAACGCTCTATGTTGAGGGCGTGGGGGTTATACGCTCCGCGACCGTAATAATTGTCGGGAGCTTTGAAGGCGAAGGGGTTGTTTTCACGCGCATCCAAGAACGCGATTACATCGTCAAGACGGATTTTGTACTTACGGGTTTGCTTGCCGGAGTTGGTGCAAGGCACGAGTCCGTTGTCGAGAAGATAGGATGCGGTTTTCTTGCTGATATGGCATATCCGATAGAATTGATCCTTTGTTATCACATCGGGATAAGTGGTCTTTAAGTATTCGATTGTTTGCTTATCCATAGCTACACCTCATATAAAAATATTCGGTCAACGGCATAGCCAAGTCGTGTCAAACGCTTGTGTTTTATAGGAATTTTTCTCCCCGCTGTTCTCTCCAAAGTTCTCTCCAAGAGGGGTTTTTAGCCCCTTTTTCTCTCCAAGTTCTCTCCAAAAAGCATATTTTTTTGCCCATTTTTGGTGAGTTCGAATTGCTCTTATTTTGACGGGCATTTATCAATAAAAGGGAGATAATTCCGTCAAGTTCCAATTAGACTACTTTATTCAAAAACTTATATTAACAATGGTATTATTTTCTCAAAACCCCTTGATTTTCGGGCGTTTTTGTGCTATAATAACGCCATCGTGTTTGACCTTCTCTCCAAAATTCAAGGAGAGAACTCAACGCAGCGGACGATTTTTATGGTTGTAGATCAACTACTGAAATACGGCGAGTTTGGGATAGTATTGTTCGATAACTTCCAAGTTACCGAACGGACTCGAAATCAGTTTGTGGATAACACCACACGAGGGTTCGAATCCCTCCCTCTGCGCCAGAAGGTTCAATTTCACCCTTTCGGATGGATTGAACCTTTATTTTTTGTCTTATGTTCCGCTTGCAAGAGCCACACCGATTGCCCTTGCACTGTCGAGCTTACTGTTGGCATCAAGGTGGCTGTAAATATTCGAGGTAGTACCCATATCCGAGTGACCGAGCCAATCCTGGATCATCTTCATCGGTATTTTATTCGCGAGTAGCAGAGATGCGCAGGAGTGTCTGAGGTCGTGAAACCTTATCTTTCTTAGGTCGTGATTTTTCAGTATTACCGCGAAGTGATCGGTTACGTAATTCGGTCTGTATAACCGTCCGAGAGCATCAACGTTTACGTACTCTCTGTATTCACCCGTATAGCTTCTTCCCATAACTCTCTGCATTTCAAAGCA
>JAZNBK010000032.1:0-26483 GCA_045587025.1 Eubacteriales bacterium | reverse complement strand
GGGCAAGCCGGTGAAAAACGCGCGGTTGGCGTTCCTTTCGACGAGCCTATAGGCTCGGCCGGTACTATGCCCTAAGGGGGCTTGTGCAAGCCACCAGCACGGCTGGTGGTCATGACTATACAATAAAGACATATCTGCGATATGGCGCTAAATAATTGACAATTACAAATAAATGTGATAGAATTAGAAAAAACGACGGAGGCAGTATATGATTAAAGAATTGGCAGATAGATTGCTCGCTTTTAATCCCGAAAAAGTAATTCTTTTTGGTTCTCGGGCTAAGGGTACAGCGAGAGACACTAGTGATATTGACCTCTGCGTAGTTATAAACACCGAGAGAAAGCACCGTCTTTTAGCGGAGCTTTACCTTGCCCTTGACTGCGATATGCCCGTGGATATAATTCTTTACACTCCAAAGGAGTGGGAGGAGTGCGTGTCCGACAGTACGAGCTTCGCTTATAAAATTTTGAGCGAGGGGGTAGTGCTTTATGGCTGATAGCAGAAGGTACACCGACTGGTACGTAAAAGCGAAGTCAGACCTGAACGGCGCTATAATTTTATATGAAAACAACGCCGACCTTTCGCTCGTCGCCTTTCATTGCCAACAGGCGATAGAAAAGATGCTAAAGGGATATATCCTGAAAAGAACGGGAAAGCTTTTGGAAGGGCATAGCTTGGTTTTTCTTATAAGAAAGGCATCAGCATTTGACGTTGATATGAAAAAATACTTGAAGGACTGCGCCTTTGTAAACCAGTTTTATATAGAAACGAGATATCCTTCAGACCTTCCCGATGCCGTGGACGGTGACGAAGCGAAGGAATGTCTTGATACCGCATTTGAAATAGTTGAATATATTGATAGGCAGTAGTATGAGGAATATGCAAATAAAACTTGACATAACTCCGCTCTTTGAGGATAAAAGCATAGCGCTTTGCGAAAAGCCGCCGCACGTGCTCACCCTGCCCGACGAAAAGGGAGAAAGAGGGCTTATAGATTTTCTTTCCGATTATTATAGCGAAAAAGGCGAGAGAACAGAGCTTTATCCCGTGCATCGCCTTGACCGACAGACAGGTGGCTTGGTCGTCTTTGCAAAAACGAAAAAGACGGCGTCAGAGTTGTCCGCAATTTTCGCAGAGCATAGAAACGTAAAGGAATATATAGCCATTCTCGACGGCGCGCCGCCAAAGGACGAGGATGAGCTAAAAAACATTCTTTTCGCTGATAAGAGAGCGAATAAGTCCTACGTGGTAGACAGAGAAAGAAAGGGCGCAAAGGAAGCGGTCTTGTCCTATACGCTTCTCGCTGCTTCAGATTATAAGGATAGACAGATCTCGCTCGTAAGAGTGACATTGAAAACGGGAAGAATGCATCAGATACGCGCCCAGCTTTCTCATATCGGCGCGCCCCTTCTCGGAGACGGAAAGTACGGAAGCAAGGAGAACAGATGCGACGTTGCACTTTGGTCTTATCATCTGGCGTTTTCACTAATGGATAGGGAATATAAGTTTTTTTCATTCCCTGACATTTGTGAGTTCCCGTGGACGCTTTTCTCGGAAGAAATAGAAAAACTAAAAAAGCTGTAAACTGATGTTTACAGCTTTTTCTTGATGCAAATGGGAAACTAATTACTCCATCTCTGGCTTATAGATACGTCTACCGTCAGAGGAACGGGAAGGAGAACTGCGTTTTCCATTTCCGCTCTCACGATATCTGCGACAAGCTCGGCGTCGCTCTTTTTACATTCCACGATAAGCTCGTCGTGCACCTGCATAACGAGGCGAGCGTCGAGCTTTTCTGCTTTCAAGCGTCTTGCGACGTTCAACATAGCTATCTTCATAATATCTGCTGCGGTACCTTGGATAGGGCTGTTCATTGCGACACGCTTTCCAAATTCCTGAAGCTGTCTTCTCTGAGAGGACAACTCGGGGATATATCTTCTTCTTCCGAAAAGAGTGGTCGTGTAGCCGACTTCGCTTGCGTCTGCGATAGCGCCGTTCAGATAGTCGCGTATTCCGCCGTATTTCTCAAAGTAGCTGTCTATATATTGCTTCGCCTGAGAAACCGTGATGTTCAAATCGCCCGATAGCGAAAAAGCGCCTATACCGTAAACTATGCCGAAATTTACTGCCTTCGCGCGCTTTCTGTATTCCTCGGTCACTGCGTATTCGGGTATGCCGAACACAGCCGAGGCGGTTTTCGTGTGGATGTCCTCGCCGTTTATAAAGGCGTTTATCATAGTTTCGTCTCCCGAAAGACAGGCGAGAAGGCGAAGCTCTATCTGCGAATAGTCCGCATCTACCAGAACGTAATTATCGTTTTGTGTCGTGAACTGCTCTCTTATCTTTCTTCCAAGCGCGGTCTTTATCGGAATGTTTTGCAGGTTCGGCTCGCTTGACGAAAGACGGCCCGTTGCGGTGAGCGCCTGCTTGAAGTCGGTGTGTATTCTACCGTCCTTGTCGGCGACCTTTAAAAGTCCGTCTGCATAGGTGGATTTCAGCTTTGTAACCTTTCGGTAATTGAGAATTTCGTCGATAATCGGATGATGAAGTCGGAACTGCTCTAAGGTTTCCACATCGGTTGAAAATCCACTCTTCGTTTTCTTTTTCAGCGGAATACCCAGCTCCTCTACCAAAACCTGCGCGAGCTGCTTCGGTGAATTTATGTTAAATTCAAGCCCTGCGAGCTGATAAATCCTCTCTGTGTCCTCGTTTATCATTTTTGCGAAATCGTCGCAGAGCGCCTGCATACCGTCCGTGTCGATTTTGAAGCCGATCTCTTCCATTTCCGAAAGAAGCATAGCGAGAGGCAGCTCTACTTTTTCTATCAGCGCAAGGCATCCGTCACTCTCCGCCCTCTTGCGAAGAAGGTCAAAAAGCGGTCGCATTATATGCGTATGGGGGGCTTTTTCTTCGAGGGAGATGTCGAGATAGTCCGAGACGACATCGAAAATATTACGGGATGACCGAGATGAATTTATGACGTAGGAATAGAGCATAAGGTCCTTCGGTATGCAAAGAATATCTATATTATGCCCCTTTAGCGTATGATAGAGCGCCTTGCTGTCAAAGCAGATAATTTCTCTTTTTCCGTCAAAGAGGAACGCAAGGTTTTCTATATCGCCAGAGAAGATGTAATTATCTTCCTTAGTGCTTATATATGCGCCGCCCTCTGCAAGAGCGAAGCAAACGGTGTCGGTCGCCTTCAATTTAAGCTCGTCCAATGTGACGTTCTTATATTCGGTTGAAAAGGAGGGCTTTTCTACCTGCTCAAGTTGAGAAAGCAGATCTTCCTGAAAGCCGTCGCCCGCGTGGACGGTTTTTTTGCTTTCGGTGATTTTCTCCTGATTTGCAGAGCCGCTTTCGCCTTCTGTCAGACCGAATTTTTTTATTAAGGCGTTAAACTCCAGCTCCTTGAATTTGCGATAAAGCCCCGGCTTGTTTGGACCAAGGAAGGCAAGCTCGTCCAAGCTTTCCTTTATAGGCGCTTTCGTATCAATGGTAGCTAAGGTATAGGAAAGGTAAGCCGAGTCCTTCCCGTTTATAAGCTTCTCGCGCGCCCCCTTTGCAATAGAGGGGGAGTCGATGCTTTCATAAATATTATCGAGCGAGCCAAATTCAAGAAGAAGCTTGAAGGCGGTTTTCTCGCCGATTCCCGCAACGCCGGGGATATTATCCGAGGAATCTCCCATAAGCGCCTTCGCATCAATGAGCTTGCTCGGCTCTACGCCGTATTTTTCGAGGAAGGCGTCTCTATCAAAGCGGACGGTGTCCGAATTCGTTGCGAGCAGAACCTCAATTCTATCGTCTATCAGCTGTAAAAGGTCGCGGTCGCCGCTCAAAATATAGGAAAACAGCTCCTCGTCGTCCTTTGCAAGAGAAGCGATAGTGCCTTGAATATCGTCCGCCTCGTAGCCCTCAAGCTCGAGCACGTGAAGTCCCATAAGACGCAGACATTCCTTTGCGTCGTCAAATTGAGAAATCAGCTCGGCAGGGGTAGGGTGTCTGCCCTCCTTATACGCAGGGAAGAGCTTCTTTCTGAAGGTGGGGGCGTGCAGATCAAAGGCGACCGCCGCATAGTCCGGCTTTATCTCGTTTAGCTGACGGTTAATAATATTTATCATTCCGTAGATCGCATTCGTGTACTTTCCGCTTTTTGTAGTCAAAAGGCGTATTCCGTAAAACGCGCGGTTTATGATACTGTTACCGTCTATAACTAAAATTTTCTTCATTTATATTATATTCTCATTTCTGCTCGTTTTGAGCATTATTTTCCTCACCTGAAAGGTCGATTGTCAGTTGCTCGGCGGGCGACTCTGCGCCCTTTGCGTTTGCCTTCTTATCATAGATAGTTTTGAAAAAGGTTATCAGTCCCTCTGCGTCTCTTGAATTTAACGCATATATTGCGAAAACTCTCGATATTGTATAAAGGGAAAAAGCAAATACGAGAAACGCTATAGCAGTTGCTCCGTGCGTCGCGTTTTGCGCCGACGGAATATAGAAGAGGAAAGGAAGCGAGTCGGCAAGAGTGACCGTGAATGCGGTAAGCCCGACAGCAATATAAAGTCCCCATTTAACCCTGCCCAATTCGATGCGTGACTCGCCCAAGGCGAAAAATGCGATAAACATCGCTGCTATCTGGTGAAGAATAAGGACGGGGCTGTTCATATACATAGTTTTATCAAAGTAAAAGTAGAAAGCGAAGGTACAGCCCAAGAGAATCGGGAATAAAGATAACAAAGCGTATATTTCTGATTTAATGCCGATAGTGCAGATTCGCAGTATATAATAAGGGATAGAGCCCAATGCAAATATAAAGCAGAGAACCGAAAGGAAAAGCGACGCTCCGCTTTTTTGAAGCGTTGACGCGTCAATTAAAATGAATATAGCGAAAAGAAGAAGCGCTATCGAGAGAAAGGCGGTAGAAAACAGGGTAGGTATATCGGCGTAGCTCACGCGAAGGTCTTTTGCTTTTCGCATTATAATCGAAGGAATAATAAAAGCTATAATTGATACCAAAATCAAAACGTTGAACACATCGTTCATAAGCGACAGCGGCGCGAAATGCCCGAGCGCTTCGTCATACTCCGCAAAAAATAAAAACGTGCGAATAGCCACGGCGGCAAGCGCGAGGACTATCGCCAGAATGAGAGAAACCGAGTACGCAGTTTTAGTTGTTCTGTTCATAAAACACCTCGTAAATAAAATAATCGTATAAATTTGAAAAATTAAAGTCGAAGAAAATCCGACGTGGAGACGAGCAAAAACAGTGTTGTTAAGAAAATCATAACGTAATTTTATGCTCTTTTAGTTAATTTTATAATATATATAATATTGTAACTCAAAATTGTTAATAAATTATATACAACGACTGTAATTTAGCAAAAAATCGGCAAAAAATAAAATTTAAAAATAGGAGAAAAATAGAAAAAATAGTGACAGTTGTGCAATATGCACAAAAAATTAACGAAAATTTCTACAAAATTTTTGTAAAATGCCGTGCAAATTTTTTCGTCTAACCTATTGCTATTTTGGAAAAAATAGTTTATAATGGTTGAGTATGATATGCGATGAAGCGAGAGGTTGCCGCGAAATGCGGGTAATTTTCGTGGAGTATGTCCGATTAACCGGGCGAAAGGAAATCATTTGCTTGTGAAAACAGGCATAACTGTGCTTATTTCCCGGATTGAACTGCGAGGCAGACAATCCGGTTTTTGTAAGGAACGCGTAGAAACGCACGGCACGGTGTGAACCTAAAAAAGCCCTCAGAAATTTATGAAGGAGGCAAAAACAATGGCAGACAAACAGAAGATCAGAGTCAGACTCAAGAGCTACGACCACACGCTTGTAGACGCTGCGGCAGAAAAGGTTGTGGAGATAGCTAAGAGAAACGGAAGCGCCGTTTCCGGTCCTATACCGCTCCCCACGGAGAAGGAAATCATCACGATTCTCCGCGCGGTTCATAAGTATAAGGACAGCCGTGAGCAGTTCGAAATGCGCACGCACAAGCGACTCATTGATATCATCAATCCTCAGCAGAAGACGATTGAAGCTCTTATGGGCGTTGAACTTCCCGCAGGCGTTGATATCGAAATCAAGGCGTAAGCCAATAATTAATTAGTAACCACACGTGGTCAAGTTGGCATAACCGCGCGAAAGCGCAGAAATCCAAAATGTCAACCAATAACTATGGAGGAAAAAATGAAAAAAGGTATTATCGGAAGAAAGCTGGGTATGACTCAGATTTTCGATGAAATCGGCAATGTAATTCCTGTTACATTGATTGAAGCTGGTCCCTGCGCGGTAGCTCAGAAGAAAACTGTCGAAACAGACGGCTACAATGCAGTTCAGCTTGCATTTCAGGATGACAAAGAGAAGCATCAGACAAAAGCTTTGCTCGGTCATTTCAAAAAAGCGGGTATTTCCCCGAAGAGACATCTCAAGGAGTTCCGTCTTGAAGACATCTCTGCTGTAAACGTAGGTGACGTTATATCAGTCGATACCTTCGCCGCAGGCGACAAGGTCGACATTACGGGTATAACCAAGGGCCATGGATACACAGGATGCGTTAAGAGATGGGGACATCACATTTTGAGAATGACTCACGGTACAGGTCCTATACACCGCCAGCCCGGTTCTATGGGTGTAATTGACCCTGCGAGAATCTTCAAAAACAAGAAGATGCCCGGTCAATACGGTAACGAGCAGGTTACTATCTTGAACCTGAACGTTGTTAAAATCGACGCAGAAAAGAACCTTATCGCAGTAAAGGGTGCCGTTCCCGGCGCAAAGGGTGGCATCGTATTTATTCGCGACTCGGTTAAAGCATAACGGAAGGAGGATAATACGAAATGCCTAATATGAAAGTTGTTAATATGGCCGGCAAGGAAGTCGGAGAAATTACACTGTCCGAAAAAGTATTCGGCGCAGAAGTAAAGGGCTCAGTCCTCCACGCCGCAGTAAGAGCGTTTCTGATGAATCAGAGACAGGGAACACAGTCAACTCTTACTCGTACAGAGGTTTCCGGCGGCGGTAAGAAGCCGTGGAAGCAGAAGGGTACAGGTAGAGCGAGACAGGGTTCAACCCGCGCTCCTCAATGGGTACACGGCGGAATTGCTCTCGGTCCGAAGCCGCGCAGCTACCGCATTAACCTCAACAAGAACACAAAGCGTCTTGCGCTCTTTGGCGCTATGTCGTCGAAGGTTTTGTCGGGCGATATGATCGTAGTTGATACAATCGCTGCTACAGAATACAAGACGAAGACAATGACTGCTATGCTCAGCGCTCTCGGCGCAGACAAGAAAGCATTGATCGTGCTTCCCGAGGTGGACAAGTACGTAGTTAAGAGCTGCGACAACATCCCGGGCGTAAAAACCACAGTATACAATTCAATCAACGTATACGACATCCTGAACTGCGATAAGTTCATCGTAGCTAAGGGTGCAGTAGAAAAAATTGAGGAGGTATATGCGAAATGAAGGCAATTGAAAACATTGTAATAAAGCCCATCATTACAGAGAAGAGCATGAGCGGTATCGCTGAGAAGCGCTACACCTTTGAAGTAATGAAGGATGCAACAAAGCCCGAAATTGCGAAAGCAGTTGAAGAAATGTTCGATGTTAAAGTGCTTAGCGTAAATACCATCAACATGAAGAAAAAGCCGAAGAGACTCGGCGTTCACGCAGGTTACACAGGCGAATGGAAGAAAGCCATTGTAACGTTAAAACCCGATTCAAAGACCATTGCGTTCTTTGACAGTATGAATTAAGTTGGGAGGATAAGAAAGAATGCCTACCATGAAGTATAAACCGACTACACCGTCCCGCAGACATATGTCAGCTCCTTCTTTTGACGAGATAACCAAGTTTTCTCCCGAGAAGAGCTTGATAGAAATCAAGAAAAAGCATGCCGGACGTAATAGCTACGGTAAAATCACAGTTCGTCACCAGGGTGGCGGAAACAAACAGAAATACAGAATCATCGACTTTAAGCGTCAGACGGAAGGTCCTGCTACCGTAATCGGTATCGAGTACGATCCTAACAGAACCGCTTATATCGCACTCGTTCAGTACGAGGACGGTAAGAAGGCGTACGTTATTGCTCCCGCCGGCTTGAAGGATGGAGACGTTATCTATTCAGGCGCTGATGCGGATATCAAGCCCGGAAACACACTTCCGATTAGCTCTATTCCCGTTGGTACCTTCATTTACAACATTGAGCTTTACCCCGGAAAAGGCGCACAGCTCGTTCGTTCTGCCGGCGTAGCCGCACAGCTTATGGCTAAAGAGAACGGCGAGGCGCAGGTAAGACTCCCCTCAGGTGAAGTTCGTATCATCAGACTTGACTGCAAGGCGACAATCGGTCAGATCGGAAATATCGAGCACGACACAGTTAAGCTCGGTAAGGCAGGTAAGACACGCCATCGCGGTATTCGTCCTACCGTTCGCGGCTCTGTAATGAACCCCTGCGATCACCCTCACGGTGGTGGTGAAGGACGTTCACCTATCGGTCGTCCCGGACCTGTTACTCCTTGGGGCAAGCCCGCACTCGGATATAAGACGAGAAACAAAAAGGCGAGAACTAACAAGTTCATCGTTAAGCGCAGAAACAGCAAGTAATGTCGCTTAGAAATTTGAATAGGAGGCACACTAATGAGCAGAAGTCAGAAAAAAGCACCCTTTGTTGAACAGAAGCTGTTTAACAGAGTAGTAGCTATGAATGAAAAAAATGAGAAAAAAGTGCTGAAAACCTGGTCTCGTGCATCTGTCATATTCCCCGAATTCGTCGGACATACAATTGCTGTTCATGACGGCAGAAAGCATGTTCCGGTATACGTAACCGAGGATATGGTCGGACACAAACTTGGCGAGTTCGCACCTACCCGTACCTTCAAAGGTCATGCGGGTTCTAAAACATCGAACAACGGAAACTAATAAATAACGTTAATCGCACAAAATGCGAGAGGAGGCAAAGCCCTAAATGGAAGCAAAGGCACATCTTAAATACGTGAGAATTGCTCCGCGCAAGGTCAAGATAGTTCTCGACCTCATAAGAGGCAAGGATGCCGATGTTGCAATGGCTATTCTTCAGAATACCCCCAAGAGCGCATCTGAACATCTTATCAAGCTTTTGAAGAGCGCAGTAGCAAACGCAGAACACAATTTCAGCATGGATGTATCTAAACTTTATGTATCCGAATGCTTTGTATGCCCCGGACCTACACTCAAGAGAGTTATGCCCAGAGCGCAGGGAAGAGCATTCAGAATTTTAAAGAGAACAAGCCATGTAACACTTGTTGTAAAAGAAAGACAAGCAAAATCTGAGAAGGAGGTAGGATAAGTCAATGGGACAGAAGGTAAATCCCCACGGTTTGCGCGTAGGCGTAATCAAGAATTGGGATTCAAGATGGTTTGAAAACGACCAGAACTTCGGCGATACCCTCGTTTCTGACTATGAGATCAGAAAGTACTTGAAGGAAAAGCTTCAGGGCGCAGGCGTTCCCAAGTTTGAAATTGAGCGTGACAGAACCCGCGTAAGAGTATTCATTCACTGTGCGAAGCCCGGTATGGTAATCGGTCGCGGCGGCGCTGAAATCGAAAAGCTCAAGGTTGACCTCGAAAAGATGGTTGGTCGTCCTGTAATCGTAAACGTCGTTGAGATTAAAAATCCTGACCTCAACGCACAGCTCGTAGCTGAGAGCATTGCAGCGCAGCTCGAAAAGAGAACTTCTTTCCGTCGCGCAATGAAGCAGGCGATCGGCAGAACAATGCGCCTCGGCGCAAAGGGTGTTAAGATTTCTTGCGGCGGTCGTCTTGGCGGCGCGGAAATTGCAAGAACCGAGCACTATCATGAAGGTACAATTCCGCTTCAGACACTCAGAGCCGACATTGAGTACGGTTTCTATGAAGCAAACACAACGTACGGTAAAATTGGTATAAAGGTATGGATTTACAGAGGCGAGGTTTTGGCTGAAAGCAATTCTGCAAGAGCCGAGAGAAAGCCCGAGCGTCAGGAAAGACGTCCTCGTCGTGACGGAGACAACAATCGCCGTCAGGGAAATGGCGACCGTAAACCTCGTAACTTTAACAATAATCGCCGTGCAGACAGAAAATCAGAGGAGGGCGACAAATAATGTTAATGCCGAAGAGAGTTAAGTACAGACGCGTTCAGCGCGGAAGACTTAAAGGTAAGGCCTCACGTGGAAACGTGTTAAGCAACGGAACATACGGACTTGTTGCGCTCGAGCCGGCTTGGATCACAAGCAACCAGATAGAAGCAGCCCGTATCGCTATGACGAGATATATCCGTCGTGGCGGTAAGGTATGGATTAAAATTTTCCCCGATAAGCCGATTACGGAAAAGCCCGCTGAAACTCGAATGGGTTCAGGTAAAGGTTCGCCTGAATATTGGGTAGCCGTAGTTAAGCCGGGAAGAATAATGTTCGAGATGGACGGAATCAGCGAGGAGATCGCAAGAGAAGCTATGCGTCTTGCTATGCACAAGCTTCCCATTAAGTGCAAATTCATCTCCAAGCAAGAAAACGTAGCGGAGGAGGAATAAGCCATGAAGGTTAAGGAAATCAGAGAATTATCCACAGAGCAGCTTGAAACAAAGTTGACAGAACTTAAACGTGAGCTTTTCAATCTTCGTTTCCAGCATGCGATAAATCAGCTCGATAATCCTCACAAAATTACAGACGTGAAGCGCGACATTGCCCGTGTAATGACGGTACTTCACGAGAAGAACGCTTGAGGAGGTAATGAAAAATGACCGAAACACGTAACTTGAGAAAAGAAAGAGTCGGTAAGGTTGTAAGCACAAGTATGGATAAAACCATTGTAGTTGCAATCGAGGACAACGTTCGTCATGCGAAATACGGTAAGATAATTAAGCGTACCGCAAAGATTCATGCACATGATGAAAACAACCAGTGCACAGTGGGCGATAAGGTTTCCGTAATGGAGACAAGACCGCTTTCAAGAACGAAGAGATGGCGCTTGGTTGAAATAATCGAAAAAGCGAAATAATAGTTTCACAATAATAACAGTAGGTAGGTCAAACGCTTACCGAATAAGGAGGAAACGATAAGTGATTCAGCAACAGACATTAATGAAGGTCGCTGACAACACCGGCGCAAAGGAACTCATGTGCATAAGAGTTCTTGGCGGTTCGGGACGCCGTTATGCTAATATCGGCGACGTTGTAGTTGCGGCTGTTAAGAAAGCTGCGCCCGGCGGCGTAGTAAAAAAAGGTGAAGTTGTTAAAGCTGTTATCGTAAGAAGCGTTAAGGGCGTTCGCCGTGCAGACGGTTCTTACATCAAGTTTGATGAAAACGCAGCAGTAGTAATAAAAGAAGACAAAACACCTAAGGGCACACGTATTTTTGGCCCTGTAGCAAGAGAGCTTCGTGATAAGGACTTTACAAAGATTCTTTCACTCGCTCCCGAAGTACTTTAATCGGAGGTAAGATAAAATGAAAAAACTTCATATTAAAAAAGATGATGTTGTCGTTGTTATCTCCGGTGATGACAAGGGCAAAAAGGGCAAGGTTCTTGCCGTATCTCCCGAAGAGGGAAAGGTAATCGTCGAGGGCGCAAACCTCGTAAAGAAAAATGTTAAGGCACGCAAACAGGGTGAAGTAAGCAGCCAGGTTGATACCGAGAGCGCTATGTATGCTTGCAAGGTAGAGCTCCTTTGCCCCAAGTGCGACAAGCCCACACGTTCCAAGGTTGGCTACGAGGCCGGCAAGGACGGAAAGAACAAAAAAGTTCGTCTCTGCACAAAGTGCGGAGCGAAGATATAAGCGGAGGTAACGAAATATGTCAAGATTCTCAGAACTTTACAAAAATGAAGTTGCTCCCGCTCTTATGAAGAAGTTCGCATATAAGAGCCCTATGCAGATTCCGAAGTTCGACAAGATAGTAATCAACGTCGGCGCAGGCGATGCAAAGGACAATGCGAAGGTTATTGATTCCATCATCGAGGAAATTTCTCTCATCACAGGTCAGAAGGCAGTTCCGACGTACGCAAAGAAGTCGGTAGCTAACTTCAAACTTAGAGCAGGAATGAAGATCGGTGTTAAGGTTACGCTTCGCGGCGAGCGTATGTACGAATTCATGGATAGATTTTTCAGCTTTGCTCTCCCCAGAGTTCGTGACTTCAAGGGTATTAACCCCAACGCCTTTGACGGCAGAGGTAACTACTCTATCGGCTTGAAGGAGCAGTTGATATTCCCTGAAATTGAGTACGACAAGGTTGAAAAGATTCGTGGTATGGATATCGTATTCGTAACCACAGCGAAAACCGATGAAGAAGCAAAAGAGCTGCTCACTTTGATGGGCGCACCCTTTGCTAAATAAGGAGGAAGGAAGAAATGGCTAAGAAATCAATGATTTTGAAACAGCAGGCAGAGCCCAAGTTTTCAACTCGCGCATACAACAGATGCAAAATTTGCGGCAGACCTCATGCCTACCTCCGCAAATACGGAATTTGCCGTATCTGCTTCCGTGAACTTGCTTATAAGGGCGAGATCCCGGGTGTAAAAAAGGCAAGCTGGTAAAAATTCTCTAATCTATCGGCAGGAAAGCGACGGCTTTTACCACCGATTAGCCACCATAAAAATTTATATGGTAGCAAGCATAAACGAACTTGCATATAGGAGGATAAATAAATGCAAATGTCAGACGTAATTGCCGATATGCTCACACGAATCAGAAATGCAAACGATGCAAAGCATGAGACTGTGGACGTTCCGGCATCTAACTTAAAAAAATCAATTGCTGAAATTCTTCTCAACGAGGGCTATATCAAGGGATATCAGATCGTTGAGGACGGCAAGCAGGGAATAATCAGAATTACTCTGAAATATCTCCCCGGTAAACAGAAGGTAATTCACGGTTTGCGCAGAGTTTCCAAGCCCGGTCTTCGTATCTATTCTAACTGCGAAGATATTCCGAAGGTTATGAACGGCTTAGGCGTTGTAATCGTGTCTACCTCAAAAGGTATTATGACAGACAAAGTGGCAAGACGTGAAAACGTCGGCGGGGAGATTCTCGCATTTGTTTGGTAATTGCGGAGGTAAATGATATGTCAAGAATTGGAAGAGCACCTATCACAGTACCCGCAGGAGTTACCGTAACGATAGCAGCGGGAAACACTTTGACAGTTAAGGGTCCTCTCGGAACTCTTACTCAGTCATTTAATGAAAATATGACTATCGAATTTAAGGATGGCGTAATTACCGTTGCCCGTCCTAACGATGAGAAAGAGAACCGTGCGCTTCACGGTCTCACCCGTTCTCTCATCAACAATATGGTTGTCGGTGTAACCTCAGGTTATACAAAGCAGCTTGAAATTGTCGGCGTAGGTTACAGAGCGGCAATGCAGGGTGACAAGATCAATATGAGCTTGGGTTACTCTCATCCCGTCATAATCGACGCAGTAGCGGGAATTAAGTTTGCTGTTTCTACAAACCAGGCAGGTAATAGCGTAATCGATATTACGGGTATTGACAAGCAGGTTGTAGGTCAGGTCGCAGCAAATATCAGAGCAAAGAGACCTCCCGAGCCCTACAAGGCGAAGGGTGTTAGATATACCGGTGAAAGAATCCGCCGCAAGGCCGGAAAGACCGGTAAATAATGAAAGGAGTGGACAAAAATGGTTAAGAGAAACGATAGCAATAAGCAGCGTCTTAAGAGACATATCAGAGTCAGAGCCAAGATTTCCGGCACTGCCGAGAAGCCCCGTCTTGCTGTTTATCGTTCAAACGCAAATATCAGCGCGCAGATTATCGATGATGTTGCAGGCGTAACACTTGTATCTGCTTCCACCCTTGAAGCATCCTTTGAGGGAATCGGCTCTAACAAGGCGGCTGCTAAAAAAGTAGGAAACACCTTGGCAAAAAGAGCACTTGAAAAAGGCATTACCGCAGTTGTATTTGACCGCGGCGGCTATATCTATCACGGACGTGTATCGGAATTAGCAGAAGGCGCTCGCGAGGGCGGACTTTCGTTCTAAGTTTCGGTTTATACACAGTTTCAAAAAAATTTTTTGAAAACATTATTAAGGAGAAAAAACATGGCAAAGATTATTGAAGCATCTGAGTTAGACATTCAGGAAAAACTCGTTGCATTAAACCGTGTTTCTAAGACCGTTAAGGGTGGCCGTATCGCACGCTTCGCTGCTATCATGGTAGTTGGCGACGGAAATGGTCACGTTGGCTACGGTTTAGGAAAGGCAGCCGAGGTTCCCGACGCAATCCGCAAGGGAATTGAAGATGCAAAAAAGAATATGATAGAGGTATCTCTCAACGGTTTGACAATTCCCCACGAAATCACGGGAGTTTACGGAGCAGGTAAGGTTCTCTTGAAGCCGGCTGCACCCGGTACAGGTATTATCGCCGGCGGCGCAGTACGTTCTATTCTTGAGCTTGCGGGCATCAAGAACATAAGAGCAAAGTGCCTCCGTTCCAACAATCCGATAAACGTTGTAAAAGCAACGTTTGAGGGCTTAAAGGCGCTCAGAACCGCTGAAGAAGTTGCTGCAATACGCGGAATCAGCGTAGAAAACGTAAAGGGCTGAGGAGGTATAATATAATGGAACAGATTAAGATTATACTTGCAAAAAGTCTTATAGGCGCAAAGCCGAATCAGAAGGCAACAGCCGCTTCTCTCGGATTGAGAAAAATCGGCGATTCTATCGTTCTTAACAAGGACAGCTCTACCGACGGAAAGATTACCGTGCTTAGACATCTTGTTAAGGTAGAAACCATATAAGCGAAATTTAAATAAGGAGGATTACCTATGAAGCTCCATGAACTTTCGCCTGCAGCAGGTTCTGCAAAAGCGGCTTATCGCAAAGGCAGAGGCCCCGCTTCCGGAAACGGAAAAACAGCAGGAAAAGGTCACAAGGGTCAGAACGCGCGTTCGGGCGGCGGTGTAAAACCGGGCTTTGAGGGCGGACAGCTTCCCTTGTACAGAAGAAATCCAAAAAGAGGATTTTTCAACAAATTTGGCAAGCAGTATGCAATTGTCAATGTTGAAGCTCTGAATAAATTTGAAGACGGCGCGGTAGTTGATGCAGCGGCACTTCTCGAGATGGGCGTTGTAAGCTGCACTTGCGACGGAATTAAAATTCTCGGTGAAGGCGAGCTTACTAAAAAACTCACTGTAAAAGCAAAAGTCTTTTCGGAAAGCGCAAAAGGAAAGATAGAGGCATTGGGTGGAAAGACTGAGGTGGTATAAATGCTTCAGACTTTAAAAAATGCTTGGAAACTTCCTGACGTCAGAAGAAAGCTAATATACGTTATAGTTATTCTTCTCTTGTATCGTATAGGAACAGTAATTCCGGTACCTTTCATTAACGCTACAAACTTTGACGCAACCTTCGGCGATACCATATTTGCATATATGGATACCCTCTCCGGCGGCGCGTTGAGCCAGGCAACCTTGTTTGCTTTGGGTATTTCGCCGTACATCACGGCTTCTATCGTTATGCAGCTTTTGTCCGTTGCTATTCCTGCTCTTGAACGTCTTTCGAAGCAGGGAGAGGAAGGCAAGAAGAAAATCAATAATATCACAAGATACGTTACCGTGCTTCTCGCAATAGTAACCGCTATAGGATATTATATGCTTCTCGCTAACAACGGAATGTTGATTAAGGAAGCAGCGAAGGGACAAAAGGGCTGGTTCTTATATGCGGTTGTAATTGTCGTCGCATTTTGTGCCGGCGCATCACTCGTTATGTGGCTCGCTGAAAAGATTAACGAAAACGGAATAGGCAACGGTATCTCTTTGATACTTTTCGCTAACATCATCCAGAGCTTGCCCTCCACATTCATCAGATTGTGGTCTATCACGGCTACCGGCTTCGGTATAGGCGCGGCTAAGGGTGTTCTCGGATTAGGACTTGCGCTCTTCGTTATCATAGCGCTTCTCGCTATGACTGTATTCGACGTGTTCGTTACAGGTAGTGAACGCAGAATTCCGGTTCAATACGCGAAGAGAGTTGTCGGTCGTAAAATGTACGGCGGTCAGAACACGAATCTCCCTATCCAGCTTAATATGTCCGGCGTTATGCCTGTCATTTTTGCTTCGTCTATCATCTCGTTGCCCGCAACGATTTTGACGTTGTGCGGTATCACCGAGAAAAGCAAGGGATTTTGGGGTGGATTTTACAGATTTACTTCACCAAGCAGCTGGTTCTATCCCGTTATGCTCTTTATTCTCATCGTAGCGTTCGCATATTTCTATATTACAATTTCTTTCAATCCCGTTGAAGTTTCAAACAACCTGAAGAAAAACGGCGGTATGATCCCCGGAATCAGACAGGGCAGACCGACAGCGGAATATATTTCAAAGATACTTTCTAAGATTACGCTTCTTGGCGCGCTCTTCCTCAGTATCATTGCAATTCTTCCGATTATCGCGAATCCCCTCGTCGTAACTCCGATTCTTACCTCTATCTTGGGCGGCGGAGAAGCAAACGCTGTAGTGATACAGTCAATGGCTTCAAGTCTCACCTTCGGTGGAACCTCGCTTCTCATCGTAATCGGTGTTGCTCTTGAAACGGCTCGCGAGTTGGAAGCTCAGCTCACAATGCGTAATTATAAGGGCTTCTTGTCCTGATTACGTACAGGAGAAAAATATGAAGATAATATTTCTTGGCGCTCCCGGCGCAGGCAAAGGAACGCAAGCAGGGTTTGTGTCTGAGAGATTAGGCGTTCCTACTATCTCTACGGGCGCAATTATCAGAAGCGCAATAAAAGCAAGTACCCGATTGGGTATGGAAGCAAAGAAATTTATCGAAGCGGGACAGCTTGTTCCTGACGATGTCGTTATCGGCATTATAAAGGAGCGCTTGTCTATGGAGGATTGCCGAAAGGGGTTTATCCTTGACGGTTTTCCTCGCACGGTTCCGCAAGCGGAAGCCCTTGATAAAATGGGTATCACTCTCGATGCTGTCGTTAGCATAGAGGTTTCCGATGAAACTATTATTGAACGAATGAGTGGAAGACGGGTATGTGATATATGTGGCGCGACGTATCACGTCAAGTATAATCCGTCAGAGGATAATATTAATTGCGACAAATGTCACAAGCCCCTTTCGCTTCGTCCTGACGATGCTCCCGAGGTCGTGAAAAATCGCCTTGAGGTGTATCATAATACAACAGAACCGCTCAAGAGCTTTTACGCTCAAAAGGGTGTTTTACGGCTTGTAGAGGGACAGGAAAAGGTAGAGGATACAACGGCTCTTACGTTTTCTGCGCTTGGTGTTGAAAAATGATACATTTGAAGAACGCTGAGCAATTGAAGCTTATGAAAATCGCCGGTAGAATTACGGGCGAGGCGTTGCTCGTCGCCGAAAGCGCGGTGAAGGCGGGAATCTCCACGTGGGAACTCGACCGCATCATCAGAGCGCATATCGAGAAGTGCGGCGCAAAGCCGACCTTTCTCGGATACGGCGGATTTCCGGGAAGCGCTTGCATAAGTATAAACGAAGAGGTAATACACGGTATTCCCTCGAAGAAGAGAATTCTTTGCGAGGGTGACATCGTGAAGGTCGACGTCGGCGCATGCTACCGAGGTTATAACGGTGATAGCGCGAGAACCTTCCCTGTCGGGAAAATAAGCGATACAGCTCAAAAGCTGATTGACGTTACGAAACAGAGCTTCTTTGAAGCAATGAAGGTTGCCTTGCCTGCAAATCGCATAGGAGATATCGGTTTTGCGATACAGGGATTTGTAGAGGGCGCGGGATGTTCGGTAGTGCGTAAATACGTCGGACACGGCGTAGGCGCAGAGTTGCACGAGGATCCCGAGGTTCCGAACTTCGGCGCAAAGGGAAGAGGCGCGCGTATCTATTCGGGCATGACCTTGGCAGTCGAGCCAATGGTTAACGAGGGTACGCCTGACGTCAGGGTTCTTGACGACGGATGGACTGTTGTAACAGCCGACGGAAAGCTGTCTGCTCATTACGAGCATTCGATAGCGATTACAGAGGACGGACCTATATTGCTTACCGACGTAAGATAGTAAATAAAATAAAAAAGTTTTATCATCTAACAGAGATAGGAGTGATTATTCTGCCGAAGGACGATTTGATTGAATTTGAGGATGGCGAAGTAATTGAGGCGTTGCCCAATGCCACCTTCAAGGTAAAGCTTCCTAACGGTCACATCGTGACTGCGCATATTTCAGGAAAGCTTAGAATGAATTATATTAAAATTCTGCCGGGAGATACGGTAACCGTTGAGGTATCGATTTACGATCTCACAAAGGGACGTATCACTTGGAGAAAAAAGTAAAAAATTTCTGAAAGGAACGGTATAAAACAATGAAAGTTAAGCCTTCCGTCAAGAAGATTTGCGAAAAGTGCAAAATCATCAAGAGAAAAGGCCACGTGATGGTAATCTGCGAGAATCCTAAGCACAAGCAGAAGCAGGGCTAAGGAAAAGCAGAAATAAACAATTTGCCGAAAGGCATCAATACAAAACAAAAAGGAGTGTAATATCTATATGGCTCGTATAGCTGGTGTTGATATTCCAAACAACAAGCGAATCGAAGTAGCATTGACATATATCTACGGAATTGGCTTGAAAAGCTCTCGTGATATTCTCGCCAAGACAGGAATTAATCCTGACACACGCGCGAAGGATTTGAGCGAGCAGGAAGTAGCAAAGCTCCGTGACGAAATCGAAAACTCCTACAACGTAGAGGGTGATCTTCGTCGTGAGATTGCATTCAATATTAAGAGATTGGTTGAAATTAACTGCTACCGCGGTATCAGACACAGAAAAGGTCTCCCGGTAAGAGGTCAGAGAACTAAAACCAACGCAAGAACAAGAAAAGGTCCCGCAAAGACCATAGCAAATAAGAAGAAGTAAGGAGAGAGAACAGATGGCAAACGTAGCTAAAAAGGTTATCAAAAAGCGTCGTGAGCGCAAGAACATCGAAAAAGGCGCAGCGCATATTCGTTCTACTTTCAACAACACGATCGTTACAATCACCGATACAGTAGGAAATACTGTTTCTTGGGCATCTGCCGGTGAGCTTGGCTTCAAGGGTTCGAGAAAGTCTACTCCTTTCGCAGCTCAGTCTGCAGCAGAGCAGGCAGCGCGCCTTGCAATCGAGCACGGTATGAAGACCGTAGAAGTATATGTTAGAGGCCCCGGAGCAGGCAGAGAATCCGCAATTCGCGCTCTCGAAACCGCAGGACTCAGCATCACCATGATTAAGGACGTAACACCCATCCCTCACAACGGATGCCGTCCGCCTAAACGCAGACGCGTTTAATCAAAAGGGAGGAAAGAAAAAATGGCAAGATATACTGGACCAAGTTGTAAGCTTTGCCGTAGAGAAGGCACAAAGCTTTTTCTCAAGGGCGAGCGTTGCACATCAGGTAAATGCGCAATAGACCGCAGAAGCACAGCCCCCGGACAGCACGGCGCTGCTCGTAAGAAGGTTGAAGAATACGGAAGACAGCTCCGCGAAAAGCAGAAGGCAAGACGCTATTACGGTGTTCTTGAAGGTCAGTTCAAGAACTACTATGAAATGGCAGAAATCAAAGAGGGTATGACAGGTGAGAACCTCCTCATTTTGCTTGAAAGACGTCTTGACAACGTAGTTTACAGAATGGGTATGGCAGAGAGCCGCAAGGAAGCTCGTCAGCTCGTTCTTCACGCACACTTCACGTTGAACGGCAAGAAGGTAAACATTCCTTCTATTCTCGTTAAAGCAGGCGACGTTATTTCCGTTAAGGAAAGCAGCCGCGACTCTAACAAGATTAAGGCACTTGCTGAAGGTATTGAAGGTAGAATTAAGCCGAAGTGGCTTGATGTTGACGCATCAAATCTCACTGCTAAGGTAGTTAATTTGCCTGCAAGAGACGATATTGACTTCGACTTTGAAGAACAACTCATCGTCGAACTTTATTCCAAGTAATAGTCGCCTCCGATATATTGTGTTATACGGAATACGGCTATTACTGTCGGGAATTTTGTTTGACGCAATTTATCAATTTATATTATCCTTATCCAAACGGATAAAGTACCCAAAAATTGAATTTAGGAGGATAGAAACAGATGTTTGAGAAGCCGAATATTACAGCAGCCGTTTTGAACGAAGACGGAAGCGAGGGAGAGTTTGTTGTTGAACCTCTTGAAAGGGGCTACGGCATTACACTCGGAAACTCCTTGCGTAGAATTTTGCTTAGCTCGCTCCCCGGTTACGCAGTAACGAGTATCAAGATTGACGGCGTAAAGCACGAAATCTCTACTATTGAAGGTGTTACTGAGGACGTTCCCGAAATCGTATTGAACGTAAAGGGAATTATTGCGAAGCTTTATACCGAGGCGGCAAAGACCGTTGTTATCGACGTAACGGGTCCTTGCGCTGTTACAGCGGGAGATATTTCTGCTGATGCGGATATTGAGATTTTAAATCCTGACCACCATATAGCTACCGTAAGCGAAGGCGCTAAGTTCTTTATGGAGCTCACCTTTGGCAGCGGCAGAGGATACGTAGCTCAGGAAAAAAATAAGCAAAACTTCGTTTCCACACTCGGAGCAAACGTTAGCGCGCCTATCGGTACCATATTTACCGACTCTATATTCACCCCTGTTTACAAGGTGGAATATAAGGTTGAAAATACCCGTGTCGGCAACATTACCGACTACGACAAGCTCACGATAAGAGTTTTGACTAACGGTACGATTTCAGCGCAGGAAGCAGTTTCTCACGGCGCCAAGATTCTCAACGAGCATCTCAACCTCTTTGTAGATATGTCAGATGACGCTAAAAATGCCGTTATTATGATAGAGCGCAAAGAGACACAGAAGGGACGCGTTCTTGAGATGACCATTGAGGAGCTTGACTTGTCTGTTCGTAGCTTTAACTGCTTAAAGAGAGCCGGAATAGACAATGTTGAAGATTTGATTAACTACACCGAAGAAGATATGATTAAGGTGAGAAACCTTGGAAGAAAATCACTTGAAGAAGTAATTCAGAAACTTCATTCCTTAGGACTTGAGCTTAAGAAGTCAGAGGATTGAGGAAAGTAAAATAGGAGGTAAAAGAAATGCCTGGAACCAGAAAACTCGGCAGAACCAGCGCGCATAGAAAATCTATGCTCAGGGGCTTGGTAACGTATCTTTTCGAGAACGGACAGATTGAGACCACTCTTACAAGAGCAAAGGAAGTTCGCGCAGTTGCTGAAGATATGATAACTCTCGCAAAGAAGAATACCCTTTCTTCCTACCGCGAGGCGCTCGGATATATCACGAAGGAAGACGTAGCTAAAAAGCTCTTCGATCAGATCGCTCCCTCTTACGAGAACAGAGCAGGTGGATATACCCAGATATTCAAGTTAGGTCCCCGTCGTGGAGATGCAGCCGAAATGGCTCTCATCAAGCTTGTAAAAGCAGATGAAAAAGAGGAGACCGAAACAAAATAATTTATATGCAAAGAGCATATACAGAGCAGATTTCCGACATCGGAAATCTGCTTTTTTACTACAAAACATAAGAATAGATCTGTAATGCTATTGACAAAAGCAGTAAAAAGAGTTATAATGGTACTATCTATAATTATATCTTTTTGAAAAATGGGCATAGATTTATGGTGTTTCGAGAAAATATTGTTTTCTGACTCATAACACAGGGTGATATAGTTGGTAGAAAAACTTTTTTGACTGCATTTTTAGTAAAGGGTGGGTTTGATTATGGCAAAAAGAATTTTTAGCTTTGTGTTGGCTGCGCTTATGGCGTTCGCCATTGTGCCTTTTATGGCATTTTCCGCAACAGGTGAGGAAATAGAGGAGGATAACTATGACGCTTTGATAGCACTCGCAGAACTTTATTCGCTCGATATATACGAGGAGCTCAAAAGCCAGACAAATGCGGAATATAATGCGTTTATAGATATAGCGAAGAATAACGGTCTTGACCTCTTTGATTTTATTGTGCTTCCCCGAAAAATAAGGGTAGCGCTTGCAATAGATTTAAAGGACAAAACCGACTTGACGCAACAAGAACTCGATTATGCGGTTTGGGCAGGACCGAGTGTATTGCCTGATGAAACGTATAATTCCTACTACGTTCAGGATGGGCTTGTCGTTTTCTTTGACTCTGCTTTGTATATAGAGGGCATGAATAAAGACATTATAGGCACGGAGTTTGCTCATAGCAATCTTGTAATAAATACAGACGCAGACGGACGCAGATATGCGAACGGAAAGCTGACCTTCAATTCGCTTTTCCCGAAGGATAAAGCAGGAAACCTTATATCCGGATATACGATGGAAAGCATAATGAAGGTGAACGAAGCGTTCAGTATAGATTTGGGCCTTGAAGAATTTAACGTTAAGGTCTCAAACGGCAAGTCTGTGGTGTACGACCATAGATACTATTCATGGAACTTTTTCAATCAACCTCCTCATAGTATGCCATATTCCAATATGTTGAATGCTACTAATTGGGGTAATTATGCGGTTAATGGAGTGGAAAAGGGGAACGTATTTGTGCTTACCGCAATTGCAGACGTAAACAGCGGCACGCTCAACTACGACAAAGAGAAGGGTGCATATCCTTTTCCCGAGAACACTTTAGGCACAATTTACGACTATATGTGTAACACTTTGAAAAAGCCCACGGAAAGCGAGATTGCAAGCGGAGCAAAGACGTTTGAGGGGGCGTATATAGCGCAGGTAACGGAAGAATACGCGGCGCAGGGACATACGGTTACAAACGACAGCTACCTGGGCAGCTATGCAGGAACAAAAGGCGAGTACAAGACGGTTTATAAAAATCTCACGGGGCAAGATATAGACGTAGCAACCTTTAATTTTCCAGAACCCGAAATAGTTGCCGATAAATATTCCTTTGACGGTACCTTCGTTCTTAAGCTTTTGGCTAACGGGGACAGCATAATACCTGATAAATACGATACGAGCGTTATAATTGACGAAAGAGCTTTTGCTTATAAAAACAAGTCAAGCTATAATTTCTCTATAGGAAACGGAGAAAATGCCGATATCTATCTTACGCGTGTATATTCAAAGGCGCTCAGTGAGGCAGAGGTGGAACAGAACCATTTCGTAGACCTCATGAAGTATAATAAGGTAGGTATCTACGCTTACGAAAAGCTCTCCGACGAGAAAAAGGCAATAGTACACAGCGCATTTGCAAATATTAAATTAGAGGACAAGAGCAAAGAAGAATTGCGCGCTCTTTTCCTTGCGGAAGTTGAAAATCTTATTTGTGACGATCATACCTTTGACAGAGAAGTAGTAAGTAACAAATTCTTGAAGAGCCCTGCGACGACTACGGATGAAGCAACTTATTACAAGTCCTGCGTTTGCGGAGAAAAATGTGAAGAAACATTTACAATCCCGGGATTGCTCAACTCTGACGGAGTGGGCGCAGAGGGCAGCTTTACCTACAAGGTAGTGGATGGATGTGCTATCATTACAAATTGCAACACAAACGCTTCGGGAACCATAGTTGTCCCCAACACTCTTGGTGGATATCCCGTAACTGAAATAAGCACAAGCGCGTTTGCACTTTGCAAAAACCTTGAGGTTGTCAAATTCGGTGATAACAGTCACGTGACAAGAATAGGTGAGCTCGCATTTTTTGAGTGTAGCTCTCTTGAATATATAGAAATACCTGCTGACGTAAAGAAGATAGGCAGTTATGCGTTTGCGGGCTGCAGTAGCTTGGTGGGTATAGACGTAGATGATGAAAACGCATATTATTACAGTGAAGGCAATTGCATTATAAAGAGATCAACTAAAGAGTTAATCGTCGGTTGCAAGAACAGCGAAATTCCCGACGGTGTAATAAGCATTGCTGAATTGGCGTTCGCCCGCAGTGGCATACAGAGCGTCTACATACCCGCAAGCGTGACATACATAGGCGCAGGCGCGTTTTCCGATTGCAATAGCATAGAAAGCATAACCGTAGACGCGGCTAACCCCGTTTATTATAGCGACGGAAACTGCTTGATAAATAAAGAAACCAAGGAATTGATTTTGGGCTGTAACGACAGCGTAATTCCTGAAGGCGTAAAGAGCATTGGATTTGCTGCATTTTACGGATGCGGCGGCTTGACAAGCGTGGAAATCCCCGCAAGTGTCGTGAGCATAAGCGATTATGCGTTCTATAATTGCGGATTGACGGAGGTAAGCTTTGCTGAAAACAGCGCGCTTACAAGCATAGGCGACTCTGCTTTCTTCGGCTGCGCTGACCTGGCGTCGATAGCAATTCCCGCAAACGTAAAAGTAATAGGCGATAACGCATTCTCCGGTTGCGTTGGCTTAACAGAGATAAGCTTTGACGAGCACAGCCAGCTTGCAAGCATAGGAAATTCTGCATTCTACGGCTGTGAAAATTTAGAGAGCATAGAGATACCTTATAACGTAACGGATATAGGAAGCTATGCGTTCTCCGGTTGCATCGGCTTGGAAAGCATAACGGTAGCGGCAGGCAATACGGTTTATCAGAGCAAAGGCAATTGTCTCATAAATAAAGAGAAAAAAGAACTCACCCTTGGTTTGGATAACAGCATAATTCCTGTCGGCGTAGAGAGCATAAGCAACGGCGCATTTGAAGCCAGACGTAATTTGCAGAGCGTAGTAATTCCCGCAAGTGTCGTGAGTATAGGCGACTTTGCGTTCTCCGAATGCGTTTCGCTGACAAGCGTAATATTTGCGGGCGATAGTGCTCTTACAAGCATAGGCGATTACGCTTTTGCAGGATGTTATAACTTAAAGAGCATAATTATGCCCGATGGTATAGAGAGCATAGGAAGCTATGCATTCTCCAAAAACTTGGATTTGGAAAGCGTAACGATACCCGAGGGCATAGAGACCATAGGTGAGCTTGCATTCCTCAATAACATCAGATTGGCAGATATATATTATGCGGGCGCAGATGAACAGTGGAACGCTGTTGAGAAGGGCGCAAATTGGGATAAATCAGCCACCTATAATATGCACAGCAATGCGTCTCACACCCACGTTTTCGATAAGGAAATAGCAGACGAAAACTACTTGGTATCGGGCACGGGATGCACAAGCCAGCCCATTTACTATAAGTCCTGCGAGTGCGGAAAGAGCAGTAAGGATATTACTAACTCTACCTTTACGTATGGAGCGGCGCTTGGGCATACAGGCGGAGAAGCTACCTGTGACGCGCAGGCGATCTGCGAAAGATGCGGAGCTTCGTATGGCGAGCTTGGTACTCACGTATACAACAAGGAAGTAGTGGCAGAGCAGCATTTGAAGAAAGCGGCAACCTGCGAAGAAAAAGCAATTTACTACAAGTCCTGCGCTTGCGGTGAAACGTACGGGGGCAAGGTGGACGCTACGTTTGAGCACGGAGATGCGCTCGGACATACAGGTGGCAATGCGACCTGCGAAGAAAAAGCGGTCTGCGAAAGATGCGGAACTTCGTATGGAACACTCGGAGAACACGTATATGATAATGAGGTAGCAGAAGAGATTTACTTGAAGGACGAAGCTACCTGTGAAGAAAAAGCAGTTTACTACACGTCCTGCGACTGCGGAGATAGCAGCGAGGGAAAGACAGGGGAAGCTACCTTTGAGTACGGCGAGGCGCTCGGACATACAGGCGGAAGCGCAAGCTGCACCGAGCAGGCAATTTGTGAAAGATGCGAAGAACCGTATGGCGATTTGCTCGCTCACGAATATGATAAAGAGGTTGTCAGCGACGATTATTTAAAGAGCGAGACGTCCTGTACCGAAAAGGCAGTTTACTATAAGTCCTGCGTATGCGGCGAAAGCAGCGAGGGCAAGGTAGAGGAAGATACCTTTGAGTACGGCGAAGCGCTCGGACATACAGGCGGAAGCGCAACTCACACCGAGCAGGCGGTCTGCACAAGATGCGGTGAGCCGTATGGCGATTTGATCGCTCACGAATATGATAAAGAGGTTGCCAGCGACGATTACTTAAAGAGCGAGGCGACCTGTACCGAAAAAGCGGTCTACTATAAATCCTGTGAGTGCGGAGATAGCAGCGAAGGCAAGACAGGGGAAGATACCTTTGAGCACGGCGAAGCGCTCGGACATACAGGCGGAAGCGCAAGCTGCACCGAGCAGGCAATTTGTGAAAGATGCGAAGAACCGTATGGCGATTTGATCGCTCACGAATATGATAAAGAGGTTGTCAGCGACGTTTACTTAAAGAGCGAGGCGACCTGCACCGAAAAGACAGTTTACTATAAGTCCTGCGTATGCGGTGAAAGCAGTGAAGGCAAGACAGGGGAAGCTACCTTTGAGCATGGAGAAGCGCTCGGACATACAGGCGGAAGCGCAACTCACACCGAGCAGGCAATCTGTGACAGATGCGAAGAACCGTATGGCGATTTGATCGCTCACGAATATGATAAAGAGGTTGTCAGCGACGTTTACTTAAAGAGCGAGGCGACCTGCACCGAAAAGACAGTTTACTATAAGTCCTGCGTATGCGG
>JAZNBK010000031.1:0-3678 GCA_045587025.1 Eubacteriales bacterium | reverse complement strand
GGCAATAAATAAAGCCCCTTTAGGGGCAAGCCGGTGAAAAACGCGCGGTTGGCGTTCCTTTCGACGAGCCTATAGGCTCGGCCGGTACTATGCCCTAAGGGGGCTTGTGCAAGCCACCAGCACGGCTGGTGGTCATGACTTGTGTCCGCACAGGACACAACATCATTTTACCGAAGGTCAACATCATTTTGAGCGTAGCGAAAACATCATTTCTCATTTATGCGTACACAAAAGAATGATGTTGCGACAAGTCGCAAATGATGTGCTTCGCAATGATGTGGGCTTGCGCCCAATGATGTTGCGCTTCACGCAAATGGAGAGTTGCATTTTTGTTGCTTGCGTAGGGGCTTGAAATTTTTTGCATATTGTGATATAATATATCCTATTAGTCACATTGTGTTACGACTAATAAAGGATATATAAATGGAGGTATAGATAAATATGACTTGGGAGGAACTTAAAAATATTTTATTTGAGCTATTTAAAACCGTAGGGATTAAGCTGCTTGTTTCCGCTGTGATTTTTATTGTGGGCGCCAAGCTTATCAAGCTGCTCAAGCGGTGGATTGAGAACTCGCGAAAAATGGATAAGCTTGAGCACAACGGGCGGAAATTTATTTCTACCTTGATAGGTATTTTGTTATACATTGCGCTTTTTATCACGATTGCGATGATTTTGGGTATTCCTACGGCGTCCTTCGTTGCGGCGTTAGCGTCGGCTTGCGCGGCGATAGGACTTGCTATGCAAGGGGCATTGAGTAATCTTGCGGGTGGTATTATATTGTTAATTTTCAAGCCGTTTAAGGAGGGGGATTACATAAATATACCTGGCGAGAGCGCAGAGGGCACGGTAAAAGAGGTTTCTCTGTTTTACACTATTCTTTCTATGCCCGATAATACAGAGGTGACCGTTCCGAACGGAACTATGATGAACTCGGTTATCAAAAATAGCACGACAGCGGAAACGAGACGTGTCGATTTGACCTTCACGACCTCTTACGACAGCGACATTGACCTCGTCGAAGAGCTGCTACGCAAGGTGCTGTTGGAGCATCCGCTGACCTTAAAGGACCCTGCGCCCTTCGCCAGACTTTCCGCGCACGGAGACAGCGCCTTGGTCTTTTCTGCGAGAGCGTGGTGCAACACGGCGGATTATTGGCAGATAAAATTTGATATTCTCAAGACCGTTAAAGAAGAGTTCGATAAGAACGGTATTTCAATACCGTATCCTCAGCTTGACGTGCATCTTGATAAGAACGAAAAATAAAAAAAGAATCTGCTTGCATTTTCTTGTTTTTTTGCTATAATAAGACATATCAATAAAAAGAAAAAGGATTATAAATATGAAAGCTGTATTTAAAAAATGGGATAGTATCCCTCTGATTTTGCGCATTTCGGTAGGACTTGTGATTGGCGCAATACTCGGAGTAGCTCTGCCGAACCTGACCTTTATATCAATTTTCGGTGATATTTTCGTAGGCGCATTGAAGGGAATAGCTCCTATACTTGTATTCGTCTTGATAATCAGCTCGCTCGCAAACGCAAAGGGCGGCGTTGGAAAGCAATTCCGCACAGTAATTTTGCTTTACGTGTTAACCACTTTGCTTGCATCATTGCTTGCAGTAACGGCGAGCTACGTATTTCCTATTACGTTGGAGCTGAAAGATGCGGTATCCGGAGACGCGCCTTCGGGAATCGGTGAGGTTCTTCGCGGACTGTTCTCAAATATCGTTCAAAATCCTATCGCTTCTTTGGCAAACGGTAATTATATAGGTATACTCGCTTGGGCTGTCGTTATCGGACTTGCTCTGAAATTGACCGCAACTCTCGAAACGAAAAAGCTCCTTGAGGACCTTTCGGGCGCTGTTTCAACTGCAGTACGCTGGATTATCAGCTTGGCTCCCTTCGGTATAATGGGTCTTGTTTTCTCTACTGTTTCTACAAGCGGCCTATCTATTTTCTTGGATTATGGAAAATTACTTGCGGTTTTGGTCGGCTGTATGCTTGCGGTAGCGCTTATAATTAATCCGCTTATCGTCTTTGTGTGCCTCGGAAAAAATCCTTATCCCTTGGTATTCCGTTGCCTCAGAGAATCGGGAGTTACCGCCTTCTTTACCAGAAGCTCTGCGGCTAATATCCCCGTGAATATGCAGCTCTGCGAAAAGCTCGGCCTTGACAGAAACATTTATTCGGTATCCATTCCTTTGGGCGCGACTATAAATATGGACGGCGCTGCAATAACTATCGCCGTTATGACTTTGGCGGCGGCAAATACAATGGGCATTTCTGTCGATTTCCCATCCGCATTGATTCTTTGTATTATGGCGACCTTGGGCGCATGCGGCGCGTCGGGTGTTGCCGGTGGCTCGTTGCTCTTAATTCCTATGGCGTGCTCACTGTTTGGTATCAGCAGCGACGTAGCAATGCAGGTAGTAGCTGTCGGATTCATAATCGGCGTCGTTCAGGATTCAGTGGAAACTGCGCTTAACTCTGCAGGTGACGTCTTGTTTGCCGCGACTGCTGAATTCCGTGAATGGAAAAAGCAAGGCAAAGAAATAAAGTTCTGATTTCTACAAATTAATAACGACGTCAAATATTAGAAAACGGACTTGCCGTACAAATCGGCAGGTCTGTTTTAATTATACATAAAAAGAAATATTAGCAAGCCCTTCGCAACTCAAGGTTGCTTAAAGTTCCAAATAAAGTTGGTTTTAACGCCAAAAAAAATATGATATCATATTTTTGGTAACGTGTGTTTGCAATTTAAAACACGTTTCATATAATAATAAAGTAAAGCGATATACGAGGGAGGGAGTTTTTTTGAATAAAAAGGTAATGATATCTGATCTTTTTGATTTGGAGGGCACGCGCGTTAAAGCGCTATTTGATAAGTACAGTTATCCTTGGGAGGTGCTACCTCATATAAACAAGTTTATTTTAGAAACTATCGAGTGTGGTATCCCCGGTTATAAAGAGATACAGAAGGGTGTCCTCGTTGGTGAGAATGTAAAAATTTATCCTAACGTAGTTATCGAAGCGCCTGCTATTATCGGTAGTGGAAGCGAGTTGCGCCCCGGCGCTTTTATCAGGGGGAACGTTTTTATAGGCGAGAACTGCGTTATAGGAAATTCTACCGAAATTAAGAACTCCATATTGCTTAACAAAGCGCAGGTGCCTCACTATAACTATGTTGGAGATTCTGTTCTCGGGAATTATTCGCATATGGGCGCCGGCTCAATATGCTCAAATCTGAAAAGTGACGGAAAGGCGGTCGTTATCCACGGCGATTCGGAATATGAAACGGGGCTCAGAAAAATAGGCGCAATATTAGGCGATAGAGCCGATATTGGTTGCGGCTGCGTTTTAAATCCCGGTACGGTGATAGGCAGGAACACGTCCGTTTATCCGTTAAATGCCCTAAGAGGCGTATTCCCGTCAGACAGTATCGTTAAGTCGATTAGCAATGTCGTAGAAAGAGAAAAAAGATAACGCTTTCTGCTATTAAGGACGAAGAACGTAAAAATTCTTCGTCCTTTTCTATTGTAATAGCCAACATTTTCAAAGAAAAGGTTGGCGTGAAAACCACCAGCAGTGCTGGTGGTTCCAAAAAGCTTTAGCTATGAGTAGAAAAAATATCCTCCTTTTGCTATAATAAGTGTAGGTTCGCCAACCGCACAAA
>JAZNBK010000030.1:0-32717 GCA_045587025.1 Eubacteriales bacterium | reverse complement strand
ACTTCGAATAACCTCTAAAGCAAACGCTTTCGACTTTATCATTAAAGGACTTTCGGACATATTACTTTCTCCCTTACTTGATTTTATTCCATACTTGATTTTATTCCTTTATACCATAAAACCTATTACTTTTCAACCTTTATAAGAAAATAGTTTTTCGCTCCAGCGAAAAGCTACCTTACTTCTTCACTATTCACTATTACCTATTACCTTGCCAAATCCCCGAGTTAGTTAAAAGTGAAGAGTGAAAAGGTAAATCCCCAAGGACAAGTCCTCGGGGATTTGGTGGGGGAAGCTGGATTCGGACCAGCGAAGTCAGTGACAACAGATTTACAGTCTGCCCCCTTTGGCCGCTCGGGAATTCCCCCATATTAATATGATTTGTATAATGTGGAGCTGGTGGACGGACTTGAACCCCCGACCTGCTGATTACAAATCAGCTGCTCTACCAACTGAGCTACACCAGCATGCTTCACACAACGGTATTATTATAGCAGATAGTTCTCTGTTTGTCAATATCTTTTTCGAAAAAATATTAGTATTTTTTTGATGATTTTTCTTTTCTTTTATCTTTATAAAATGATATTTTTTATTTGCAAAAATAAGAGGCCCACGTAATATGGACCTCTGTATTTATTGTTATGATTTAAATTACTCGCCAAGAGCCAATTCCAAGAAACCTAAAGTATAGCTTCCGGGATTACCGATTGTAGCATACATATTTGCTTCATTGACATCAGCTGTAATAGGTTTACCTTCGAACGCTGCCATATCACGAATGTCATCAATCTGAATTGACATATAGCAAATAGAGCCGGGCTTCATCTTATTACCCTCGAAATCCTTTGCAGGAATCTTGAAAAGCATATAGAAGCATTTTGTTTCTTCATTTGCCTTTGCGATCGCATCGTATTCCTCTAAGTTAGCAACAGTACCTGTCATACGGTAGCCGTAGCAGTCCAAAGCAACCTGCAAGTCATTGCTAAGCTGATTGTAGCAGTGCCAGATTTCAATAGCGTCGTTCTGCCAAGGGTTTTTGTTACCAAGACAGTAGGCCTCGCCTCTTGTCATAAGAGTAGGATCGTATCCTTCGACGTAAACATAGATATAGTTGCCGTCCCAAGCATAGCTGGATGACAAGGTAACCTGGTTTTTTCTTTCTGACGCAGGAACACCGTCACAAGCATAGCCTTCGGGAACTTCTTCGAATTTAATTGAGTTAGATTTAAAAATTTCATCAGGAACATATACGGTCTTTCCATCAACAACCTTCTCTTTAAGTTCAAAAGAAATATTTGACTTCTTAGGAACTACAAGACCGACTGTAAAGAACAAAGCGTCGGTTCTGTATTCCATAACGGTATTTGCTCTTTCTTCATCGGTCAAGTTAGCATACGCCTCAAAGTCAGACCAAGAACGATTTACCTTCTTCGTGGGCTTATCCCAGCCGTTAAAGGTAACACCGATGTCTGTAACAACTTCAGGTTCGGGAGCTGCTTGACCTTCAAACACCTCTACGGTAGACAAAAGAACATCATCAGCATAGAAGCTTACTTTGTATCTATCTGCCTTACGATACTGCGCAGTAATTACCATATCAGAAACTACAGAGCTGTAATCTTCGATATCCCAACCGATAAATACGTAGCCCTCATGTTCAGGATCACGAGGAGGACGAGCGGACTTACCTCTGCGAACTTCCTTTTCATCAAGAACTTCGTTACCGAACATATCTGCATCTACAAACTTAACGGTATATGTAGGCGGTGTTGTCGGGTCAGTCGTTACTGCAGGATCTTCTGTCGTAACATCATCAACAGGGGGCTTATCTTCACCACAAGCCACGAGCGCAAACACGAGCGCAAGAAGTGTTAAAAGTAATAATAACTTTTTCATAAATTTTCTCCTTTAAATAATATGTACTTGGTTATTGCTTCCAAGCTAGTATAAAAATTATATCATAAATATAACGGTTTGTAAAGAGGATTTTTGTAAAAAAAGCAACAAATTATATTGTCGAATTGCACAAAAAAATTCATCAAACTATCAATTTATACTATCTAACAATCGTTTTATCACATGACCGCCAAGCATTAGACCTGCAACAGAAGGGACAAAGGAAATCGATGCAGGAATATGCCTTCCGTTCTCCTCTTTTTGCGTCTGATGTCGAATAGGTTTTTCGTTGCTGTAAATGACGTCGATATGCTCAACACCGCGTTCCTTCAATTTTTTTCTCATAACACGTGCAAGCGGGCAGGTATCGGTCTTTGAAATATCGGTAATGCGAAAGGTTGACGCATCGAGCTTGTTCCCCGTTCCCATAGAAGAAATGATGGGAATGTTTAGTTCGCAAGCTTTTACTATCAGTTCCGTTTTAGAAGAAACGGTGTCTATTGCATCTATAATGTAGTGCGGTTTCGTTTCTCTCAATATTCTCTCTATATTTTCTTCAGATACAAACTCAAAAATTTGTGTAATTTTGATTTCAGGATTGATTGATAACGCTCTAGCTGATGTCGCCTCGGTTTTTTTCATTCCGATCGTCTTTTCGGTCGCAATAATTTGCCGATTAAGATTTGAAACGCTTACAGTGTCAAAATCTATAAGCACCAATTCGCCAATGCCCGAACGTACAAGCGCCTCTACGGCATATCCACCGACTCCGCCCAAGCCAAATACTGCGACACGTGACTTTTCAAGAACGCCGAGAGATTTTTCACCTATTAAATTAGCAGTCCTTTCAAACCGTTCTTCCCTTGAATACATTTTTACATCCTCAAAACAGTTCTGCCTGGATTTTTATCGGCAAAACGGTTGTTATTTAATTATTTCAAACTGCTCTTCTTCCGCAAGATCTACTACCGTGCAGTCATTGGCATAGGTACACTCGGGCAAGACGATCATAGCTGTAAGCTTGTCGTTATTCGCAGGCAAGGGAGCGAGATGCCAAATTGCAGTATTCATCTTTATGAGCGTGTTTTTTGGAACGATAAACGCCTTCACGTAATCAGTGACGGGGATTCCCGCAGATGCAGGCGCGCAATGAAGAATCATATCGTCGTCGAGAGGAAGAATAATTTCCCAGGTAGTCGTATGATATTCCTGCTGCGTAATAATCATTCTTTCGGGCTTTTTAACCGTGATAGGAGAAAAGCCTATTCTGTGGTTGCTGTCTGCTACGATACGGTCGGGGAAAAATTTATGTAATTCTCCGCAGAGCGCATATCCGTCGGGACTTGTCATTGTGTAAAACTGACCGAACTCGGCAAAATTCTCTTTTGTAATGGGTGTTGCCTTGATAGTTTTCATAATAGTACTCCTTTTGAGATGATTAAATAACTTTTTTGTTATTATAAGACAATTATATCACATAAATTCAAATAAAACAAGATTAAATAAAAAATCCCATACTCTCTAATGAGAATATGGGATGGATAGGTTAAAAAATTATTTCGAATTTTCTTCAATCGCAACAGCCACTGCAACAGTCATACCAACCATGGGGTTGTTACCAGCACCGATAAGTCCCATCATTTCAACGTGAGCGGGAACGGAGGAAGATCCGGCGAACTGCGCGTCGCCATGCATTCTTCCAAGTGTATCGGTCATGCCGTAGGAAGCAGGACCTGCTGCCATATTATCGGGATGAAGCGTACGTCCCGTACCTCCGCCTGAAGCGACGGAGAAATATTTCTTTCCGTTCTCATTGCACCACTTCTTGTAAGTTCCTGCAACGGGGTGCTGGAAGCGAGTAGGGTTAGTAGAGTTACCTGTGATAGATACTCCAACATTTTCAAGACGCATAATAGCGACGCCTTCGGGAACGCTGTCCGCGCCGTAGCATTTAACCTTCGCTCTGTCTCCTGTGGAATAAGCGGTTTCCTTTATAATACTTACTTCCTCGGTATAGGGATCAAACTGTGTCTGAACGTATGTAAAGCCATTTATTCTTGAAATAATCATAGCCGCATCCTTACCAAGACCGTTAAGGATAACGCGGAGAGGATTCTTTCTTACCTTGTTTGCGTTAAGAGCAATCTTAATAGCGCCTTCAGCCGCCGCAAAGGACTCGTGTCCTGCAAGGAAGCAGAAGCACTCTGTTTCTTCAGAAAGAAGCATAGCGCCGAGATTTCCGTGACCGAGACCAACCTTACGGTTTTCGGCAACGGAGCCGGGGATGCAGAACGACTGCAAGCCGATACCGATAGCGGCAGCGGCGTCGGACGCCTTCTTACAACCCTTCTTTATTGCGATAGCTGCGCCTACCGTATACGCCCATTTTGCGTTTTCAAAGCAAATAGGTTGCGTTTCTTCAACGATTTTATAGGGATCTATGCCGTAGCTGTCGCAGATTTCCTTACACTCATCAATAGATTTAATACCGTATTCATTAAGAGCTGCGAGTATTTTCGCTTCGCGTCTTTCATAACCTTCAAATTTAGCCATTATATATTACCTCCTCAATTACTCTTTACGAGGGTCGATATATTTAACGGCCTCGTTAAATCTACCGTACGTACCCTTGGATTTTTCATATGCTTCGTTAGGCTCCATTCCCTTTTTAATGAAGTCGGTCATTTTACCGAGGGAAACGAACTCGTAACCGATAACCTGGTCGTCTGCATCGAGAGCCATTCTCGTACAGTAGCCCTCTGTCATTTCGAGATATCTGACGCCCTTAGCTTTAGTACCGTACATAGTACCTACCATAGAACGCGCGCCTTTTCCGAGGTCTTCCATACCTGCGCCGATAACCAAGCCGCCTTCAGAAAAAGCAGACTGAGAGCGACCGTAAACGATCTGCAAGAAGAGCTCTCTCATTGCAGTGTTTATAGCGTCGCATACAAGGTCGGTATTAAGCGCTTCGAGAAGGGTTTTTCCGGGAAGAATTTCAGCTGCCATAGCAGCGGAATGTGTCATTCCGGAGCATCCAATTGTTTCAACGAGCGCTTCTTCGATTATACCATCCTTAACGTTAAGGGAGAGCTTACAAGCTCCCTGCTGAGGCGCGCACCAACCCACACCGTGAGTGTATGCGGAAATGTCCTTAATTTCACGTGCTTGTACCCATTTTCCCTCTTCAGGAATAGGAGCCGGTCCGTGATGGGGGCCCTTGGCAACTACACACATATTTTCAACTTCATATAAATATACAATGTTACTCATATTTATATCTCCTTATTTTTTATCAAATAATAATTTCGCCGTCAACATTTCCAAAAGCGCAGGAAGCATTTGACTCGTCGGTATCAATGTGCATAGCGGGAGCAAAATTTTTATTTACGCGAACTACTACGCCATCAAAAATGAGAGGACGCTCGGTATCGAGCTTAACCTTTACAATCTGCTTGTCGCTAACGCCGAATTCTTCGGCAGCTTCGGGTGTCAGATGGATATGACGCTTTGCCGCAATAACACCCTCGGAAATTATGTATTCACCCGCAGGACCTCTTAAAGTGATACCCGGAGTACCCGCAATATCTCCGCTTTCACGAACGGGCGCGGAAATTCCGAGCGCACGAGCGTCGGTAAGAGAAAGCTCTACCTGAGTAGCGCTTCTTACAGGACCGAGAACGCTCACCTTCATAGATGATTTCGGACCTACAAGCTCCACCTTTTCTTCACAGGCGAACTGTCCGGGCTGACTTAAATCCTTCTTTTTAGTCAAAGTTGCGCCCTTACCAAACAAAGCTTCTAATGCTTCGTCGCTAAGATGAATATGTCTTGCAGACGTTTCAACTAAAATCTTCTTCATTTTTCTTCTCCTTGATAAATTTAATTACTTTGAAACACCCCATATTATACCACAAGTTTTTTGTTTTGTAAATGTGTAAATGAAAATAAAATTGTAAAAACTAAATAAAATGTCATAAAAAAGGAAAAAAATATGAATTTTAATCAAGAAAATCAGGAAAATGAACAAAACAACAACCAAGGCGTTGACAACATGTTTAAAAGCGGCAGTACTATTATCTGTAATTCAAGGGAAACGTTTTATTGTATCAGCATTATAGGGCAAATCGAAGGACACTACGTATTAAACAACAACCAAAAGGCGACGAAATACGACCATCTTATCCCCCTGCTTGTCTCTCTTGAAGAAAGCGAAGATATAAGCGGCGTGCTGATTATGCTGAATACTATGGGCGGCGACGTAGAGGCAGGACTCGCAATTTCCGAGCTTATCGCATCTATGACAAAGCCGACCGTTTCCGTAGTGCTTGGCGGAGGACATTCAATAGGCGTTCCGCTCGCGGTTTCCGCTAAACGCTCCTTTATAGTACCGAGCGCTACCATGACTATACATCCCGTCAGAACGAGCGGACTTGTGATCGGAGTACCGCAGGCGTTCGATTATTTACGGCGTATGCAGGACAGGATTATTTCATTTATCACGTCACATTCGAGCGTCAAGGAAGAATACCTGAGAAATCTTATGAGCGAAACACGCCAGCTCGCCAATGATGTCGGTTCGGTTATTGACGGAAACCAGGCGGTAGAGTGCGGTCTTATTGATTCTGTGGGCGGGCTTTCAGACGCCTTATGCGCATTGCGAGAAATGGCGCAGAAAAAACCGGAATAAAAAAGCGTGGTATCCGTTTTTTTGCGAATACCACGTATCTTTTTATTTGTAAATTTCTACTTTCTTTTCTTCTTTCTTTTTCAAGGAGAAAGGCAAAACAGAGCTTCCGTTTGCAATAGCTTTCATTTTTTTGTTATAAATGACAGGATAAGCTATGGCAGAAAGCGCCACCCCTGCAAAAAGGTCAACAATGGAATGTTGCTTCATAAACACGATAGAAGCGCATATAGAAACGGTAAAAATAGCGATAATAAGTGCGTTCCACCATTTTTTAGCCATCTTGGTTTGAATGAGAGCGAAGGTTGAAGCAAGAGTTCCTATAACGTGAATACTGGGGCAAACGTTCGTATTCGTATCATAGGAATACAGAAAACGAATTGCAATTGCCAAAAGCCCATCTCCCTCAACGGTCTGCGGTCTCAAATCCTGACCGTTCGGAAAAACGGCGTATATAACGAGCGTTATCGAATATGTAAGCATAATAAACCACATAAGTCGTTTAAACTCGGGTATATTCTTTACCATAAGCCAGAGCAAAGGAAGAATAATATACGGATACCAAATCGCATAAGGAATAGCGAACCACTTACAAAACGGAATTTTATCGTCAAGCGGTATATAAATCGGTGTATAGTTATCCGTTATAAGCTGCTCCTCAATCATAAATAATATAAAGTAGACAAGCCAATATATTAACAAAAACACGTGAGGATTTGCTTTTAACAGCGCCAAAAGTCCTCTTTTTTTAGGGGATAAAGAGTTGGATTGCATGCGGAATATTTTTTACCTCGTTTATTTCCTTGGCGCGCTCGACTTCGCCGTCAAGAGTCCAATTTAATCTTTTACTTGAAGATATACTAACTTTTTCTGTACTGCAAAAGCAAATCAACGGACATTTTGCGTACTCTCCTGAGTTTAGCGCATAGATAATTTGCGCATAATCAATAGGCGTTGTAGGTTTTTTTATCAATAGCAGCTCTAATTTACCGTCACTGATATCTACATACTTTCTATTGATTTTTAGTAGACCTCCGAGCGAGGTCGAATTGCTTATAGCGCCAAAAATAAAGTTCCCTGAAAATTCAACATCGTTTGCTCTGAAAGTCATATTTTCACTGCGCAATATAGAAGGAACGTCCTTTATGCCTTCTAATACGTAGGCAAGGTGGCCAAGTGAATTTTTTAAGCTTTGCGGCGTTTGATAGGACGTTTCGGTAAATGCGCCAAACGATGCTACGTAGGTGAAAATTCTGTCATCAAACGTTCCTACGTCAATTCTCTTTATATTGCCTTTAACTATTCCCTTTGCCGCTTCTAAAATGTTTTTGGAAAGACCTATACCGGAAGCAAAATCATTTGTGCTTCCTGCCGGAATATAACCTATCGGAATGTCAACTCCGCTTTCTATAAGTCCCGAGGCGACCTCGTTAAAAGTTCCGTCTCCGCCAATAGCGACGAGCGCATCGAACTGCTCCGCGTATTCTTTGGCGATCGCTTTCCCTGCGCCTTTTTTGTCGGTAGTCATAACCGACGTAAATATACCTTGTTTATTGAATATTCCAACAACGTCTGCAAGATATCGGTTCGCCTTTTTCACTCCGGCTTTTGGATTTAAAATTATTAAATATTTTTTTGGCATAATTCTTCATCCATTATACAAGAGGGATCGCTTTTTTTCTCAAGGACGTTGTGATACAGTTTTACGAGCTTTGGTCTATTATATCTCTGAATAAGTATGAAAGGTATATTACACAAAGCAAAGCCAATAGCGCAAAAGAGAGCGCTCTTACCGTCCATAAAAGCAAAAACCAAGGGTGAGCTCAAAATCAAAAGAGAGTGAATAAATTCCGAAACACAGGTTTCCTGTATTAAACGCTTTAAATGAAGCTCGTCGAAATTTACGCCGAGCGATTTTTTATACATTGATTTCAGAAACTTGCTTTTATCAGGTAGATATTTTCGCCATTTACGAATATTCAAGACGTTATTATAAAAATTCCCATCTTGCTCCCACAAAAAGCATTTATATGGCCAAGAATCATAATGAAAACGACTTCTCGGCAGACTTTCGCCTATTACATGGCTTAAAATTCCTACTGTAGCAAAATAGAAAATGAATCCTCTGACCTGCAACAAAAAGTAGTCCATCACGCTTCTCCTCTCTTTTTAATATTACTTACCTTTAATTATAGAATCTTAATATGTATAAATTATTACAATATATTTAAAGATTGAATTAAATATTCAGAAAAACAAGAAATAAACTTATAGTTATGGCGCTTAAATTTTGTCGGCGTCATAGAATACACCGATTTTCTTTCTGATATCATCCATTATTTTCATAGTAATCAGAGATTTCGAAAGCGGCATAACATCGCTTTGAGATTTTCCGGAGAGAATGCATTTGTTACATTCTTCAATCTCTTCTTCAAATCCGTTGCCTTTAAATGAAACTATATATTTTTTATTATGGTCGTCAACGTTCACTTCAAATTCCGATGCGCCGTAAAACGTCGGCACAAAAATATATCCTTTTGAACCATAAATGTAGGCAGATTCCGGCTTTTGAAGCGAAATCGCAGATGAAATGCGAGCCATTTTCCCGCCTTCATAGGATATCAAAGCATTAAGACGTTCATCAACGCCCTCATTTACATAGGCAGATGCTTTAATATCTACAACGTTGTCGCCCAAGAAAATTGAAGCGAAATTAATGCCGTAAACACCGACGTCAAGCAATGAACCGCCTGCGCGAGCGTTATCAAACAATTGGTTAGTTCTATCAGAAAAATTGTAGCAAAAATCTGCGCTGACCTCTAAAACATCACCGATCACGCCATCATCTATCACTTCTTTTATCTTGTTGATTACAGGCAAAAATCTGGTCCACAAAGCTTCCATTACGAACACGGATTTTCCCCTCGCGACCGCCATAACATCCAAAAGCTCTTTTTCGTTTACAGTGATGGGCTTTTCACAAAAAACATGCTTCCCCGCTTCAATAAAAAGCTTCGTATTGCTTGCATGATACGTATGTGGCAAGGCAATATACACGGCATCTATTCCATCAAAATCCGCTAATTCTTTGTAACTTGAAAAACACTTTTTTATATTATATTTTTGAGCGAACTCTTGCGCAGTTTCCATTCTTCTCGATGCTACGGCAACAAGCTCGGAATTGTCTGAGTTCATAACCGCCTGAGCAAATTTATTCGCTGCAAACCCAGTCCCGAGAATACCCCATTTAACGTTTTTCATTTATATGGCTTCCTCGATTACAATCAATCTAAAACTATCAATGCCATGAATTCCAATGGCTCGCTGCCGACGTTTTTAATTCCATGTCCATGTCCGCTTGAGGTAAACGTTACGTCGCCCGCCTTGACCTCGCTCAACTGTCCGTCGTTGTTATACTCGCCAATTCCTTTTAATATGTAATATGTTTCACTTTCTCCTGTGTGGATATGAAAACCAACCTCTGCGTCCGGCTCCAAAACAGCGTGAGCATACAAAGCTACGCTTTTCGGCAGAGTTTCCTTCGCTAAAAGCTTATCTAAATGAAGGAGGCCGCTACCATTTTCAGGCGCAATTTCATTTATAATTTTTCTTTCTTCTCTTTTAGTGATTGTCATAGGTTTTTTACTCCTTTTATCTTTTTTAATTTTAAAAATTTCATATTCATTTTAACACAAAAACAATTAGAACGCAACAGTTTTTTCTTTAAAATTTAATCAGAAGCAAATCATAACACTTATACTATTTCGTTTGGTTTTTCTATTTATTTAAGAAATAATATTGAAAATGGCGCTATGTAAAACAGTTTGCGCAGAGCGCAACATCATTGGGCGCAAGATAAATATCACTGCGAAGCATTGTAACTCACCACAGGCGAATATAACTGAAAAAAGCCGATTGCGAAGGAGTGGCACTCTAAAGGACAGTTTTGACGTGTGCTAAACTAACAGGCAAATACCGTTATAAGTATTTTTTTAGTCGCTATATTTACACTTCGGTGATTTTATGATATAATCAAAATAGATATAAATCTAATCGATGAATTTGGCGAATGGAAGTATCTGTATAACTATTATACTAATTTATGGGGTTCAGCATATCTTAAGCAAAATGCGGCTGGATTGTGGTTTTTCTCCGCTATCCCGTAAGCAAAAAATTGAAAGGGATATTTCTTGTGAAATTAACAGTAAATACAATTAACGATATTTTACAGACTGGAGAAGTTATCAATACCGAAATAGCGAAAAAATTTGGTGCTAAAGTATATTCAGAGACTGGCATTAGAATAGTTGCTTGTTATCTGCAATCTGGAACACATCTTTATTTACCACAAGGAAAGACAATAATTAATTTGTTAGAAAATAATAACATTCAATTTGTAAATGAAGCGATACTAACCATTTACATTCATCGTATAAATTCAAAAGTTTTTTTAGATGAAAAAATTGAAAAAGATAAAATATTTTCTTGTTTCAATGAATTGTTGAAACAAGAAAATATGGTTATTGACTATCCTAGAGATTTTTTACCAGAAGAGATGGAATACTATGGTTGGTATTCAACTCCCAAGAATAAATGGAATATGAGTAAGATTATTCCTATTGGTGATATAAAAACATCTAATTTTCTTATAAATATAGAGTATATAGACAGATTAGCAATGTGGAAATATATGTCTGAAAATTTACAATATGTAAATGAACATCCTTTTTTGAAAAACTTGGGAGCAAAAGTGTATTGTGGGTGTGATGATAATGCTTTTCAATTGAAATACTATGTAATTTTACCATCATATACAATGAATGTAGCAAATGAGAAAAATATTTATAATTTCTTTCTCTCAGATGTTATTGATTATCTTAAAAGTAAGGACAATTTTGGAGTGATATCTAAAGAAACGGTTAATGTAATAGTAACCAAATGGGAATCTTTGACACAAAAAGAAAAATTTAACTTGCAACGAAACTAGCATTATCCCCTTGGCTTCATATTTGAAGTCAAGGGGATAAGTTTTATGTAGAAAAATTTTTTGTTTTATTGACCAAGCTGATCTGAATATGGTAAATGGCAAATGATTGGAAATATAATAATTAGTCATACGGCTTAAAACATATTGCTTTACTTAAAATGTTCTAACTAATCCTCACGATTTGCTGCGCAAATCTATGTTCGGATGAAATCTTCGGCGTACCGCCTCAGATGAAATTAAATCCGCCTCTCCAATCCCGACGAAGTCGGATTTCATCGCAAAGCGATTTCATCCACCGAAGGTGGATTTCTTCCGCCATCGGCGGATTTAGTTGAAAAAGGGGCTGTCTCATTAAGATAGCCCCTTGTTTTGTTTGGCACACCCTTACAAAATCGATCCGTACCGCAAGTTTTTTTGAAATCGATCCACGTTTCAAATCGAGAGGATAGACTTATCCCTTGGCGATGATGGGCGCAAAAAGTTGTCCGAGGTCTGTCGGGCTTTTGCGCCATGTTTGTAAACGAGGCCTATGTAAAATCTTTCTCCATATCATCGGTCCATGTATTAAATTGAAATACGGTTATAGTTTCGTCGGGGATGTAATGACTGCCTGTTTCATCGTACATGGTATTTACATTATACACACTGTATGCTATATGAGCATTTAAATCTTTCCAACCTCCTCTGCCATCCTCAAATGCCGAGTCCGTTGTGGGCATATTTCTTAATACATGTGAAAAATATCTATATGTCTTTTCTACGTCTTTTTCAAAATCTTCATACTGTGTATAATCGCCAGAACGCAAAGCAAATTGAATAATAAACACCTGATCTGAATCTTCAAAATAATCAACGTTTATGTATCCTTCGATACCAAGAAATTTTGCTTTGTAAAGTTCCAACCCCTTTGGAGTTTCACCAATCTTTTCGCCGTACATTTTAACAACATCATTACGGTCACTATTTGCATCAATTAGTCTAAAATGAACAGGCACTCCTGTAATATAAGATCGAATAATAGGAGAAAATAAAATTCCTGTCAGTACCAACAATGCGATTATAATACAAGCAATGATAATAATTTTCTTTTTCATTTTGTACTCTCCTTTGCCGTGTTGATGGAGGCGATCAGCATTCTGCGAATAGTTCCGCATTGGTTATATAAATCTTTTGCAATCTCTCGATCAATCAATTCGGATTTCACAAATAATTCAAGCCAATATTCCGTTTCGTAGCACTCTTTCAGCGCAATTTGAAATTTGGCAACAAAGTCGGCTTTGCTATGAGCATAATTCGCTTCGTGAATATTTGCACCTATGGATGTAGAAGAACGCTCCAACTGATTAACGAGGGAGTAATGACCTTTTATGCCGTCGCACATTTTGATAACTTTAACGGCAAAGTCCGTTGATAAATCACGAAGTTTTGATTCTGCCATAATAACACCGCCTTTCTGCCGTTATTATATCATAATGCTGTAAGTTTTTCAAGTGAAATATTCGGCTTACGCCGAATGTGAAATAATTCACTTCGTGAATTGTGAAATATTGCTCCTTCGTCACAATGTGAAATAAAATTCGCCTCCTCACATTTGCGAAGCAAATATTTCACAGCGTAGCTATTTCACACGTGCTTTAGCACAGTATTTCACTCGCCGAAGGCGAATTTCACTGAAAAAAGCACTTGCTTTCGCAAGTGCTTTTTTCTTGGCAGGGGCAGAAGGACTTGAACCCACGACACCCAGTTTTGGAGACTGGTGTTCTACCGACTGAACTATACCCCTATACAACGCTAATTATTATAACACATCAAATTCAAAAAATCAATACTTTTTTTCATTTTTTAAAAATTATATTTTGCTGTTAAATATATATAAATTATGTTGACTTTTTTTGCCATTAATTATATAATAACTTGAACAAAAATAATATGAGGTTTTTATGAATACTTATAAAACTTTAAAAGCGGCGTGCTATACCGCAAATCTATCAATGTCTATAGTAATAAACTTCTCTCCGCTTCTTTTTATAACCTTTAAGGAGCTATATGGAATTTCTTATTCTCTTTTAGGGCTTTTGATACTGATAAATTTTACGGCGCAGCTGATAGTTGACCTGATATTTTCCTTTTTTTCACACAAATTCAACATTTCCATTTTAGCAAAAAGCACTCCTTTTCTCGCTTTTCTCGGCCTCATTATTTTTTCCCTTTCTCCCTTTCTTTTTAAAAACGTCTATCTCGGATTAGTAATAGGAACCGTCATTTTTTCTTCTTCAGGCGGCTTTGCCGAAGTGCTCTTAAGTCCTATAATAGCAGCAATTCCAAGCGAAAATCCCGACAGGGAGATGAGTAAATTGCACTCTATTTATGCTTGGGGCGCCGTTCCCGTCGTAATTATAACCACGCTTTTTATAGCTCTTGTGGGCAGAGATAGCTGGTATTTACTTTCTCTTGTCTATTCTTTGATACCGCTAACGTCGTTTCTCCTTTTTCTCCGTTCCAAAATCCCCGACATAAATACCGAGAAAGCATCAGGAATATCCTCTCTTTTGAAGAAAAAGGAGTTGTGGTTTTTCTTCTTCGCAATTTTTCTCAGTGGCGCGACGGAATGTACTATGGCGCAATGGGCATCAAGTTATTTGGAAAAGGCGTTGACTATTCCTAAATTTTGGGGAGATATATTCGGCGTTACAGGATTCTCAATCATGCTCGGGTTAGGACGCTCTTTATATGCGAAAAGCGGAAAAAATATCGAAAAGGTTTTGATATTTAGCGCTCTTGGAGCCGTATTTTGCTATTTAATTGCAATCGTTGCTCCGTCCGCATATATAGGTCTTATCGCGTGTATATTTACCGGTCTTTTCTCGGCTATGCTATGGCCCGGCACACTGATAGTTGCTTCAAAGCGTATCGCAAGCGGCGGCGTATTTCTTTACGCAATGATGGCTACGGGCGGAGATTTTGGCGCTGCGGTTGTTTCACAAGCAGTAGGTATAGTCGCAGATATTACTTCAATTAAAACGGGACTTTCAATAGCAATTATTTTCCCATTTATATTACTTCTTTTGTTTTTGCATCTCAAGTGCAAGGATAGTGGTGTAAAGGATAATTTTAACCGTTATAATTTTACATAAAAAGCTAAAACTACTACCGGTGATAGAAATCATCAATTGTAGTTTTAGGAGAATTCAAATGAACGCTAAAGAAAAAACGAAAAATAATAAGCATAAAAAGGACCAGAAGCATGATCCAAAGTTAATTGAAAAATTAACCAATATTCCAAAATTGGACACCGATGCGCCTGATCCGCCCGTCCCAAACAGAGCTCACACAGAACTCTGAATAATACAAAAAAAGCAAAAAGGCAGAACAAGTTTTTATTCTGCCTTAGTTTATTTCTCGTTTTTTAATCAACAACTGACGTTTCCCACATTTCCGGAACTTCATAACCAAGAAGCTTGACGGTCGTTGCGGCAAGATTTGCAAGTCCGAACTCTCCCCTGTCTTCCTTCACGGTATATTTATCTGCAGAAAAATTGTCATATATGATACACGGTACAGGATTTAGCGTATGACTTGTTTTAGATTTAGGAAGTCCTTCCTTAGAAAGCTTTGGTTCACCCGTTTTTTTATCTACCTCATACATTTCATCAGCGTTTCCGTGGTCGGCAGTAATAATTGCAGCTCCATGCAATTTATCAAGTACCGGTAAAATTCTTGCAAGCTGCAGGTCGAGCGCTTCCATACTACATTCGGTAGCCAAGAAGTTACCGGTATGACCTACCATATCGCCATTTGGGAAATTTACACGTAAATACTTATATTTTCCGCTTTCAAGACACTCGATGAGCTTATCGGTTATTTCTGCGCACTTCATCCAAGGACGCTGCTCAAAAGGAACGACGTCGGAGGGAATTTCGATGTACGTTTCAAGCTGCTCTGAGAACTTACCGCTTTTATTGCCGTTCCAGAAATACGTAACGTGTCCGTATTTTTGAGTTTCGGAAATCGCCAGCTGAGAAACACCTGATGCGCAGAGATATTCGCCCATCGTATTGGTAATTTCGGGAGGATTTACAAGATATCGGGAAGGAATGTGAAGATCTCCGTCATATTCAAGCATTCCCGCATATAAAACCTTAGGCACTCTCTTTCTTTCAAAAGAAGAAAAGCTTTCGTCTGCTTCAAAGGATTTTGAGATTTCAATTGCTCGGTCGCCTCTGAAGTTGTAGAAAATAACGCTATCACCGTCTTCTATAGTTCCGACAGGTTTATTGTCCTTAGAAATAATAAAGGGCGGTAAATCCTGGTCTATTACTCCGAGCTCTTTTCTATACGCCAAAACGGCTTCCTCTGCGGAAGCAAACTGCCTTCCCTCTCCGAGAACGTGCGTTTGCCAACCCCTTTCAACCATTGACCAATCTGCTTCATATCTATCCATAGTAATTTTCATTCTACCGCCGCCTGAAGCGATCATAACGTCAAAGGCGTCATCTCGTAATTCTGCCAAAAATTCTTCAAAAGGAAGTATATAATCCAAAGCAGAAGTCTCTCCAACGTCTCTTCCGTCAATAAGAATATGAATTCTTACTTTTTTGCATCCTTCTTCCTTGGCTCTCGTCAGCATTGCTTTCAAGTGGTCAATATGAGAGTGAACGTTACCGTCAGAAAAAAGGCCGATAAAATGCAAGGTAGAATTGTTATCCTTTACATTATTTACAAGCTCCTGCCAAGCCGCTGAAGCAAACATTTTTCCGCTTTCAATTGACTGAGAAACGAGCTTTGCGCCCTGCGCAAAAATTTGTCCTGCGCCGAGCGCGTTATGACCTACCTCGGAGTTGCCCATATCGTCGTCCGAGGGGAGACCTACCGCCGTGCCGTGCGCCTTAAGCTTTAACACAGGATATTTCTCCATAAGCATATCAAGAGTAGGGGTATGCGCCGCATATATTGCGTTTGCCTTATTCGGCTTTGCGAGTCCGACGCCGTCCATAACGATTGTAAGAAGAGGTCCCTCTACCCCTTCGAATTTTGATGATTTCTTTAAAGGTGCTACCATAATTTTTGCCTTTCATTATATTTATTGTCTTATATATCAGCGTCCGCTATATATTTATATCCATACTCCGCGATGAATTTCTTTCTATCCTCAAGCGCATCGCCAAGCAAGGTTTCAAACATTCTGCAGGTTTCCTCCGCGTCGGCGGGGCTTACCGCTATTAACCGTCTTGTTGCGGGGTTCATAGTTGTTTGCCACATCATATCCGGCTCGTTTTCGCCTAATCCCTTTGAACGTTGAATAATATATTTTTTGTCGCCTATTTTCTTCAAAATATCTGCCTTTTCTGCCTCATTATACGCAAAATAAGTATTGCTTCCGCAAGTTATTTCAAATAACGGAGATTCGGCGATAAATACCTTGTTCTTTTGCAACAAAGTCGGCAAAAGACGATAAAAGAGCGTCAGAAGCAAGGTTCTAATCTGGAAACCGTCCTCGTCCGCATCGGTACATATTATTATTTTGTTCCAACGGAGCGCGGAATAATCAAAGGCGACTAAATCACCCTTTATTTTGCCCTCTATTTCTACACCGCAACCTATTACGCGAAGAAGATCAACGATTATTTTACTCTCAAAAATTCTGCTATATGTGCTTTTCATACAGTTAAGGGTTTTTCCCCTTACGGGAATTATCGCTTGGAATTCAGAATCTCTTCCCAATTTACAGGAGGTGAGTGCGGAATCTCCCTCAACTATATATAACTCTCTCTTGTCGGGGTCCTTTGAACGACACGCAACGAACTTCTCCACACGGTTTGCCGCATCTATGCTTCCGGAAAGTTTTTTCTTTATATCAACTCTCGCCTTTTCCGCATTCTCACGGCTTCTTTTATTAACCAGAACCTGATTTGCAAAAAGGTTTGCGCTCGTAGGATTCTCTGCAAAATAAATTTCCAAATTGCGCTTAATAAAGTCGGTGAGCGCCTTTGCGATAAACGGATTGTTTATCGCCTTTTTGGTCTGGTTCTCATACGAGGTTTGAGTAGACGAGCTGTTAATTATAACGGTTAAGCAGTCCGCTATATCGGCAAAGCTGATTTTGGGTTCGTTTTTTGTATATTTTCCCTGCGCCTTAATATATTGATCAAGCGCGGCGGTAAATCCAAGCTTAACCGCCTTATCAGGAGCGCCTCCGTATTCCAAAAAGCTCGAGTTATGATAATACTCAAGGCGATTCGTTACATTAGAAACGCAAAACGCTATATCAGCTTTCAACTTATAATCCTTTTTATCTTCTCTGTCTCTTCCCTGTGTTTCCAAATGCCAGCAGACAGGAGCGGTTAAGGAATTCCCCTCGGTAATTTCCTCTATATAATCCATTATGCCGTTTTGATAGAGAAAATCACGCTCTTCGAATTTTCCGTTTTCCCTTTGTAATCTGAGTCGGAAGGTTATACCTGCGTTAACAACGGATTGACGGCGCATAGTAGCCAGAAAAAATTCGTCCGTTATATTTATGTCGGTAAATACTTCAAGGTCGGGCTTCCAACGAATAACGGTACCGTGCTTTTTCTTATCTTCCTTCGTAATGTCGCGTACTCTGAATTCAGAGGCGGGATATCCTGCCTTGAAATCAATTTCAGACAATTGAGTTCCGTTATAAGATTTAACCGACATATACTCAGAGGAATATTGGGTTGCGCACGCGCCGAGACCGTTCAGACCAAGTGAATACTCGTAGGCGGAATTTCCCTCGTTATTCTCGTACTTACCTCCTGCGTACAGCTCACAATACACAAGCTCCCAGTTGTAGCGCTTTTCCTTCTCGTTATAGCCAAGCGGAACACCTCGTCCGAAGTCCTCTACTTCGATAGATTTATCGTTATAAGCAGTAACGATAATTAATTTACCGAATCCCTCTCTTGCCTCGTCCACCGAGTTTGCAAGTATCTCGAAAAAGGAATGCTCGCATCCCTCAAGACCGTCAGAGCCGAAAATAACCGCAGGACGCTTTCTTACACGATCGGGGCCTTTTAGCATTTTTATACTTCGATCATCATATTCTTCCGTCTTTTTTTCCAGTTTGCTTGACATTTACTTCCCTTTCTTCTCTATTTATTAACATCATTATTCTACCATAATATACCGACTTTTGTCAACATAACATTCAAAAAAAAGATAAACAAAAAGAATACCTCCCGTTAGAATACAGGAGGTATCAAAGACAAGTAAAATTAATATCGTCAGTTTATTTGATATTTAGTTCCGTTAGGGGTATCTTGAAGAATAATTCCCCTATCTGCGAGCTCTTTTCTTATTCTGTCCGCTTCGGCATAATTTTTCGCCTTTTTCGCCTCTGCTCTTGCCTTTATCGCTTCTTCGATTTCGGCAATAAGATCAGCGTTATCGTCCGCTTCCTTAACAAATCCGAAGAGCTCTGTCAGCTCGTCGAAAATCTCTTTAGCGGCAATAACCGCTCCTTTCGAGGGCGCAACCGCGGAATTGATAAAAGTATTTATATCTCGCACCAAATCAAAGAGGACGGCAATACCTTCTCCGGTATTGAAGTCATCATCCATTGCCTCAATGAATTTTTCTCTTGCGTTCAAAATCTTTTCGAGCGCTTCTTTTTCGGTTTCGCGTACGTTCTCTTCGGGGGCATTTCTTAAGAAAAAGTTAAGCGAATCCGAGCAATTGAAAATTCTCTCAAGCGCATTTTGCGCCTGCTCTATTATTTCCTTTGAAAAGTTTATGGGACTTCTGTAATGAGAGCTTAAAATAAAATAACGAATAGGAAGGTATCCATACTGCTCGGATATTTCTCTTACCGTAAAGAAGTTGTTAAGAGATTTAGACATCTTTCTGTTATCAATATTTATATATCCGTTGTGCAACCAATAATTAGCGAACGCTTTTCCGTTGCAGCATTCAGATTGAGCAATTTCGTTTTCGTGATGAGGGAAAATCAAATCCTGACCGCCGCAGTGTATATCAATACTCTCTCCAAGATAATGCTTTACCATTGCGGAGCATTCGATATGCCATCCCGGTCTGCCTTCTCCCCATGGGGATGTCCAATGAGGTTCTCCCGGTTTTGAAGATTTCCAGAGCGCAAAATCAAGCGGGTCTTCCTTTAATTCGGAAACGTCAATACGAGCGCCCGACTCCAGATCCTCAATTGCCTGTCCCGAAAGCTTTCCGTAATCCTTAAACTTACGGGTTCTGAAATATACGTCGCCCTTGGACTCGTAAGCATAACCATTGTCAACGAGAGTTTTTACTATCTCGATAATCATATCAATATTATCGGTTGCGAGCGGATGAACCGTCGCCGCTCTTACGCCCAAACCCTTCGCATCGGTGAAGTATTCGTCAATATAACGCTTTGCTATGTCGCTATATGTAATTCCTTCTTCATTTGCGCGCCTGATAACCTTATCGTCAATATCGGTAAAATTCTGTACGAAGGTCACGTCGTAACCTCTGTACTCCAAATAGCGTCTTAACATATCGAAAACGACGAAGCATCTTGCGTTTCCTACGTGAAAAAAGTTATATACGGTAGGACCGCAGGCGTACATTTTAACCTTGCCTGCTTCTAACGGAACGAATTCGTCCTTTTTACCTGAAATTGTATTATAAAACTGTATCATATCAATATTTTCCTTTTATCGTTTTTATTCTTTTGCCGTGTTTTTACATTCTTTTTCAAGCGCGCGGAGCCGCTTTTCAAGCTTTGCGAGCTCCTGCGCCACAGGGTCGGGAATATTAACCTGATCGAGATCGTTTATTTTCGTGTCTCCCACCTTAACGACCTTTGCAGGAACGCCTACCGCAGTTGAATTTTCAGGGATTTCTTTAAGCACGACTGCGTTTGCGGCAATTTTTGAGTTGCTGCCGACCTTAAACGGTCCGAGCACCTTCGCGCCTGCGCCTACCAAGACGTTGTCGCCTAACGTCGGGTGACGTTTTCCCGTATCCTTACCGGTACCGCCTAACGTTACGCCCTGATAAAGAGTACAATTGTCGCCGATTTCGGCGGTCTCGCCTATTACAATTCCACTTCCGTGGTCTATAACGAAGCCCTTGCCTATTTTAGCGCCTGGGTGAATTTCTATTCCCGTAACGAACTTTGCTCCCTGGCTGATCGCTCTCGCAACAAATACGTAACCTTTTTTATGAAGCGCGTGCGCGGCTCTGTGAGCCATGGTTGCGTGCAAGCCGGAGTATAGCAGCAAGACCTGCAAATCCGAGGTAGCTGCGGGATCTCGTTCTCTTATGGCCTTTATATCTTCCTTCACAGTATCGTATGCATTTTTAATGTTTTTTTTAGCGGAAATCACTTCTGCCGACAAATAATCTATGCTATTTTTGATTTTTTCTTTGCCGCAAGAAGTCAGGTCTTTTTGAAAGTCGGAGCATTCACAACATCGTGCGCTCTGCATTTTATTTTCAAATGCTTTAAACTCGTTTCCGATACGATGGGCAGATTTTTTAATCTGAGCCGTGATTTTTTTGGTGTTAATTTCCATAACATACTCCTCCTTTTTTTAAGATATTCATTATTGTATTATACATTACTTTTCCCCCGTTGTCAAGCAAAATCGCTATTTATAATTAAGTTTTCTCGTTTTTTAGCTTTCTCACTTTTAATTGCTATTCCTTCTCTTGAAGAAAAAGGTTATAAGCGACATAATGATTAAAATTACACCGAATATTTTTCTTATTATCTCAGGACTTATTAGCGGCAGAATAAATCCTCCTATCATTACGCCTAAAATTCCAAATACAGAAACGAATATAAGAAGCTTAAAATCTATTCTCTTTTTTCGTATATTTATTATAGCAGACGCAATCGCCGCAAAAATAAAAAAGGATAAATTCATTCCCTGAGCCGTCAACTGTTCAAAATCTCTTACCAAGGTAAGATAAACCAAAAGAAGCCCGCCGCTTCCTACTCCTAATCCCGTAAGAACACCTATTAAAAGAGACGCAAAAAAATCTATAAAATTCATACTAACATTCTAACCCCTGAATAAAACATAACCGAAGCAAACAACAGCTTTAAAAACCTCGTTTTAAATTTTCCTAAAAGGAGCGCTCCGCAACTTCCACCTATTATTGCCGGCAGGATATACGGTAGTATTGATTTTATCTCAAATAAATCGTTCTTTAAGTATGAGCCGATAGAAATACACGAGAATAAAATAATTGCTAAATTTGTCAACGCCAAGCTGTTTCTTATTTCTTTTTTCTTAGAAAACCATTCTATTGCAAACACTAAAATCACGCCACCGCCCGCACCTATCAGAGCGTTAACCGTCCCCGCAAGGAATGCCGAAAAAGCGAGAATTATCAAGCCAAATATTTTTTTATTATCCATTGCGTAAAAACACCTTTTATTTTTTAAATTTTTTAACAAAAAACTGAAAATCTCTTGTTTTTTTGTTACTTTTTTGATATCATATATAATAGATGAAGTGTTTATGTCATAACGAAAAAAATAAAACTTCTTCACAAATTTTAGTTTTCTTTAATTTCAAATCTTTTATGCCAATTATTTTGGTTTGTATTCTAAATAAGATATGTTTTTCAAGCAGAAATTAAAAGCTTCATAAAAGGAAAGGATATAAAATGGATTATCAAAAGGACAAGCAACAGGATTTCTTTAACGAAGAAAATACAGACGAGATAAACGATACTCCCATTATTCAAAAGCGAAGCTCTCCGTCGTCGGCAAAAAACCGAACGGAGAACGTAAAAGCTACGGTAAAGCAGGGCGAAAAAATTCTCAGAACCGAAAAATCAAAAAGACATTCGGCTCACAACAAAAAGGGCAAAGATAAAAGCTCCTTTTCGCTCGCGCTCTCTAATCCTGATAGCGCTCTTAATATCGCTCTGACTTACGTCTGGGCGTTTGTCGCTATCTACTTCGCCTTTTGTCTATATTCTAATTCAGGCGCTGTCTTTGGTCATTTTACAAGATTTATTCTATTCGGGCTTTTCTCTTCTGCCGCATACGCAATCCCCTTGTTTATGCTTTTGCAAGGTTTAAGCTGGAGAAATGATATAAGCAAAAAAGCTGTTTTGAAGAAGATAATTTCTTCTTTTATAGCGCTTCTCTTCATTTCCGCTCTTTTATATCTACCGAAAAACATATTAAACGGCGCTTCTTTTTCAGGCGTTTCCGCATTTTTCTCAACCTTCTTTAACTGGGAAAATCCCGTTAGCGCAAAAGCAGGCGGCGGCCTGCTCGGTAGCTGTCTTGGATGGTGCTTATACAGCGTTTTCGGCAAGGTTGGCACAATTTTAATCTTCACTCTCGTAATCCTTTTATATCTGATATTCTTTTTCAATTTTAATCCTAAATCCTTTGCGCTTAAATCGATAAAGCTTATAAAATCGAAGATGTATGAACGCAAGGGCAAGCGTGACGCAAAGAAGCTAACGCAAAATGAAGATGCAGACGATATATACGAGCAGGACGAGCTTTCTCAAACAGATGATAACGAGCAAGATGCTATTGCAGAGCCAAAACAACGCCATCGTGTTCAGGCAAGAAGGGTTCGTCATTCCAATGAATTGCCAAGCGGTTACGAAAATGTAACGAAGCATGAAAAATTCAAAAACAATTTATCTGAATATTCCTCTTTTGACGATGCTGTCGAAGATGTCGAAGATGTTGCGCAGAAAAAACTCAAAAATCTCGACGGTGTCAGCAGTTCCTCATTTGAAGAAATTATAACAGACCGCAGCGCCTTTTCACAGGGTGATGAAACCGACGAAATACCGATAATTAAAAAAGAAGTTCCCGTTATAAACGACGAGGATGAAGTAGTTACCCGTCAAACCCTCGCAGATATTCGCAGAATTACAAAAATAGAAAACACACCCAACAAAAAGGATGCTTCTAAAACCAACGTCAAATCCATAGTTCTTTCAAACGAAGATGCGGATAACGACGATAACTCTGTCAGCAACACTAATAAGGTTGCTACCGTTAAAGTTCAAAAAGGTCCTAAATACGCATTTCCTCCCTTTTCACTTCTTGAAAAATCTTCAGCAATACAGGACTCTCTGCTTGGCGCGGATAACGACCCTATTGCTATCAAACTACGTCAAACGTTAAAGAACTTTAACGTCAATACCGTTATTAGCAACGTTTCAAGAGGTCCGAGAATTACGAGATACGAGCTCGTTCCCGATACAGGAATTCGTATAAGAGCGATTGCAAACCTTGTAGACGATATTTCAATGGCGCTTGCAACCGCGGGAATACGAATTGAAGCGCCTATTCCCGGCAAAGCGGCGGTAGGCGTAGAGGTACCAAACGCATCTCCCATAGCGGTAAGGATGCGCTCGCTTTTAGACAGCGAAACCTTTAAGTCCTCGCCCGCAAAAACCACCGTCTGCCTTGGCGCAGATATCGGCGGCGATCCCGTATACGCAGACATTTCAAAAATGCCTCATCTGCTTATTGCGGGCGCTACGGGTATGGGTAAATCTGTATGTATAAACACTATTATTACAAGCATACTTTACAAAGCAAGACCTGATGAAGTCAAGCTTATTCTGATAGACCCGAAAAAAGTAGAGCTTAACGTTTACAGCGGTATCCCTCATCTTCTCGTTCCTGTCGTTAGCGATCCCTCACAAGCCGCTGGCGCTCTTGCTTGGGCTGTAAATGAAATGGAGAGCCGTTTTGACAGAATTGAAGCCGAGGGCGTAAGAAATATAAAGGGATATAACAAGGCGATAGAAAACGATCCCTCGAAAGAGCCAATGTGCCAGATAGTCATTATTATAGACGAGCTTGCCGACTTGATGATGAGCAGCCCCGACTCTGTCGAGACCTCTATCTGCCGTATAGCGCAAAAAGCGCGCGCGGCGGGAATTCACCTTATAATAGGTACGCAAAGACCTTCCGTTGACGTTATTACCGGTTTGATTAAAGCAAACATTCCGTCAAGAATCGCATTTCACGTTTCATCACAAATTGACTCGCGTACCATTCTTGATACCGCGGGCGCTGAAAAGCTGTTGAATAACGGTGATATGCTATTTTACCCTGCAGGCATTCCAAAACCGAAGCGTATACAGGGCGCATTCGTGGACGACGACGAGGTTGAGCGTGTAACCTCCTTCCTTAAACAAAATTCAAAGGGCGCCGTATACGACGACACTGTAATTGAAGAAATCAAAAAAGCCGCCGAAAAATGCGCGCAAAGCGGAAAACGCAGAAGCGAAGGCGACGGCGATGACAGCTCGATAGACGGAATTTTAGACGATCCTAAATTCAACGACGCAATTGAGGTTGCGTTTGATAACAATAAAATTTCCACCTCGCTTTTGCAACGAAAGCTCTCTATCGGCTTCGGAAGAGCCGCAAAATACATCGACGTAATGTGCGAAATGGGCATCGTAAGCGAGCCGGACGGACAAAAGCCGAGAGAAATTCTTATGACGAGAAGCGAATACTACGAGCGCAAAAACCGTCTTTCCGAATAACAAAAAATTTAAGAGGTATTTATATGATTTACGTATTACTTGCAGACGGATTTGAAGAAATAGAGGCGCTATGCCCCGTTGATATTTTACGCAGAGGCGGATGCCAGGTTAAGACCGTCGGAATTACGGGCAAGCTTGTTCACGGCGCTCACGGTATAAAAATTGAAGCGGATATTCTTCCCGATGAAGTAAAGAATGATATTGATCTTCTGATATTCCCCGGCGGTTTGCCCGGCGCTGACAATCTCGACGCCTCTCCCTACACGGATAAATTTATCGAAATGACGATAAAAAATCACGGCAGAATTTCTGCAATTTGCGCTTCGCCCTATATTTTAGGAAAACGCAATTTGCTTAACGGAAAAAAAGCCACCTGTTACCCGAGTGATAAATTTATATCACAGCTTAAAGGCGCAACCTATACGCCGAACAATGTTGTAACAGACGGAAATATCACTACCGCTAACGGAATGGGCTCTTCCTTTGAGTTTGGATGCGAATTGCTCAAGCTTCTTTTAGGAGAAGCAAAAGCAAATGAAATTTCCACGTCTGCGCTCATAGCTAATCGTTGATTATGAAAAGCCCTACTCCACTTCTCTTTACAAAAACCGTTTACGAAAATTTTGTATTTGAAATTAAATCTATTTTATCTGCCGATACTATGCTTTGGGCTTCTTCCTTTATGGATAAAATAGAAGATATATCCTTTGCTTTAAATTCATTAAAGGACACGGGATTTTGCGCTTCTATTTCAAATAAAGACGAAACAATCGCTCAATTTCTCGGAATAGAAACACGACTCAATAATCGTAACGGATTTTATATTTACGCCCTGTGTACTAACCGAAAATATCGAAATGGCGGCTATATGAAAGCGCTGTTACACTCCGCTGTCTGCCATTTACGAGAAAGCGGATATGATTATGTGTGGCTTTTTCCTGCGAGCAAGGATCTTCAGGCGACATACTATAAGCTCGGATTTAAGATTCCTGTTCCCGTCGGCGCTTCCCCTTCGCCAAAAGCAGTAAAAGATTTTTATATTTCCCTAAAGGAAAAGCCAATCACTCGCGAATTTGACGGTAATTTTAAAACTTTGTACGAATTTTCAAGCAAGGTAATTCCGTTTAACGCCTTTAAATATTCGTTGGATTGCATTTCAGAGATAACGGACGTTTACTATATAATTAAAGACGGCGTATGCGACGGTTATATCATCTCTTGTCGTGAAGAGAAAAATCTGATACTTGCCGTTTCAGAAAAATATTCTCACTTATGTAAATTCAACAACTGTAACGAGGACGAATTTGCTTTTCTGATGCCTTTATCCGACTGCAAATTTGATAATCTTGAATCTATTGAACCAATTATAAGATAAATTAAAATGATAAAAGACGAAAAAAAAGAACTGAGAACCTTTTTTCTCAACAAAAGAGCTACTCTGTGCGAAAGCTCAAAAAGAAAATACGATGAAATTATACGTAGGCGCATTATAAGCTCTGATGACTTTAAGAGAGCGAAGGCATTGCTTCTATACTACCCGATACGAGAAGAAATAGATATTCTTCCCATAGCAGACGAAGCGCTGCATAGCGGAAAACTCGTCGCCTTTCCTAAATGCTACAAAAACGGCGTTATGGAATTTAAATTCATCAAATCGTTAGATGATTTATCTATCGGCGCATATAAGATACCCGAACCGAGTGAAAGCTGCGTGCCGTTTCGAAATGAAAGTGACGCCTTATGTATCGTCCCCGCCCTATCGTACGATCTTTTTGGATATAGACTTGGTTATGGCGGCGGATATTACGACAGGTTTCTCTGCGACTTTCAAGGAACGGCTATCGGACTTGCATACAATAATTTTATCGTCGAAGCGCTACCACATAATAGCTACGATATAAAAATTTCAAAAATAATTACGGAAGGCGGTGCAATTGATATAAAAGATGAACGGATCTGCGAAAAAACCTCCATTTGACGCAAAAAATTTTCTCATAAAATATATATCCTCATACGATCTGAAAAGTATTCACTTTAAGCTGCCGCTTCTTTTTTCATTTATTTACGCCTTACTTGCAATATCAATAATTATCTATAAAATTGCGCTCCCCTCAATTGAAAATGCGTATTTAAGCGTCGCAGTAATCGAAATAATTACCGTCACTTTTCCCCCGATTATATATTTGAAGCTTCATCAGTCAAAGACGTCTACGTACGCCTTTCGCCCTTTTTCACCCGACAAATTGATTATAATATTTCTTTCATCCTTGGCGATGATTTTCGGCTCAATAGCGATTACCGTCTTGTTGTCCCGTTTTGGAATTATCGACGCATCATCCTCCGTATACGACAATTTTGACCTGCCGACCGTTCCAAATCGGCTCTCCGATATGCTCTTCGCCTCGGTGACCTTTGCGCTTATACCTGCTATATGCGAAGAATTTCTTTGCCGCGGACTTTTGTTCTTTGAATTTGAAAAGTACGGCACAATACCTGCCGTTTTGATAAGCGCCGTTTTGTTTTCTATGATGCACTTTTCGCTCGGAAAATTTCCTTTATATTTCTTCTGCGGAATTTTGCTCGGCTTTTTAAGAGCCATAACTAATTCGGCTCTTGCTTCCCTTGTAGCTCACTTCATTTATAATATGTTCGCTTTGTTCTATCAACAATTCTTTGGCGCCTTGACTGAACAGTTCAACGAGTTTACTATCATTCTCTTTATAGCGCTCGGTCTTTGCTTTTTAACTCTCTTTTTTATGTTTGGAGAAGCAGATAGAATATATAATAGCTACGCGAGAAAGAACGTGCTTATAAAGGGTTCTTACAAAGACGCTACCCTTGCATCTATAAAAAACACTTTATTACTCTTTTTGACCTCGCCGTCATTTATACTTTGCATTATATTATATATTTTATTTTCAATTATTTTCTAATTTTGTGCTGATATTCCCGGAGGTAATATGATTTTAAATCAAAAACAAACTTATATCGCATATCGATGCCCTCGTTGCGCTTCTGCGGCGACCGGATTTGTAGGAGAATTTTCCCTTTCAGCCGATATGTTAAAATTGAAGTGCGCTTGTAAAGAAAGCGAAATGTCAATTACTCGCACTTCCGACAAAAAAATAAGACTGTCCGTACCTTGCATTTTCTGCAACAAAAATCACGGATACGTCGTCTCTTCTCAGATATTTTACGGAAAAGATTTATTTTTGCTAAACTGCCCATACACAAATATGGATATCTGCTTCATAGGAAAGGAAAAAGAAATTTCCGAGGCCATTGAAAGGAACACAAAAGACCTGAACCTATTATTCTCGGAGTTGGGTTATGAAAATATAGAACAGTTACTTTCCGATCAGCGCACTGCCGAGGATACACTCCCGGACGTCGAAATTTATAATATCGTTCGATTTATAATTTCCGAGTTGAACGCTGATGGGAAAATAAAATGCGAGTGTGTCGATCGCGCTCCCGACGACTACGAAATTGATTTTGTTTCCGAAGGTATCCGTGTATTTTGCAATGATTGCAAGGCGGAATACATCTTTCCTGCCGACAGTGTTGAATCGGCGAGAGAGTTTTTGAGCTGCGAATATCTTGAGCTTAAAAAGAAGGATTAAAATCCGTAATACTCGTTCAACCCGCGATATATTCCGAGCGCAAAAAGACGTGGATTATTATACATTAATTCCGCATCGCTCGGGTTGGTTATAAACCCAAGCTCGAGCAGTACTGCCGGCATTCTTGTTCTTCTTAAAACATACAGGCGAGGGCGCAAAACTATTCCCCTGTTTCGCAATCCTGTAACTAACGAAAGCTCTCTTAAAATTATCGTCGCAATATCATACGACGCACTATCACGCCTGAAAACAAGCGCCTCGCTACCTGAGACGGATTCGTTGTCAGAGGCGTTCGTATGCAAGCTTAAGAAAAGATCTGCGTCAAAACTGTTCGCCTGCGCTACTCGCACCTGCAAACTGCTTGAAACGCTTGTTCCGAGCTGTGTTTCGGGCGTGGGACGTGAAAGACGAGGAATATAGTTCGGATCTTCATCCAGCAGTCTAAATAGCTCAACACCTATTCTGTATACTATATCCTGCTCACGATATCCGTTCCCCTCAGCGCCCGCATTTGGATTTATGGGATTGTGCCCCTGGTCTATATATACTCTGATAGCCATAATATCCTTCCTCATTAAAAGTGTTTTCTATTTACAATATATGTATATCAAACGAGGTTTGCCAATGAAAGAAATTCAAAGAATTTTAAGCTTTACCAGAAGAGCTGTCGATGACTACGATATGATAAAGGACGGCGACAAAATTGCAGTCGGTGTTTCTTCAGGCAAGGATTCGCTTACGCTTCTCGCATCTCTTGCTGAAATGCGTAGATTTTATCCTAATAAATACGAGCTTTGCGCCATTACGGTCGATATGGGATTTGAGGGCACTGACTTCTCCGCCGTGAAGGAATACTGTCAAAAGCTAAACGTAGAATATAAGGTCGTAAAGACCGAAATAGCAAAAATTATATTTGACGTACGAAAAGAAACCAACCCTTGCTCACTTTGTTCAAAAATGAGGAGGGGTGTTTTAAATAGCACTGCAAAGGAGCTTGGTTGCAATTCGGTAGCGCTCGGGCATCACTTCGACGATGCAGTCGAGACGTTTATGATGAATATTTTCTTTGAAGGACGGCTTGGCTGCTTCTCGCCCGTTACATATCTTTCCAATAGCGATATATACGTAATTCGTCCACTTATTTATACTCAAGAAAAGGATATTCTCTATTTCTCTCGTCATTCCGAATTGCCTATTACCGAAAGCTGTTGCCCTGAAAATCACGCTACCGAGCGAGAAAATATGAAAAATTTACTAAGAAAAATCGAGGCAGACAACAAAGGACTGCGACACAGAATTTTCAATGCAATGTGCAAAGGCAATATTGACGGTTTTAAGCCACACGGAAAGTTCCCTGAATAAAAAATATTTTTGAAAAAACAAAATTTTGGTCACCTTTTTTGCTGTGAACCTGTATTATTAGTAAAGGATATTAAAATGACAGACAAAGATTTTTATGAAAGCCATGACGAGGCAAATAATCTGTTTCTATATTCTGCTGACGATTCGGTAGTTTTGCCAAAAGAAGCAACTGATGAGGTCATTAAACATTACTCGTCCATGGTTTATCGTATAGCTCTTACAAAGACGAAATCCTCGCACGATGCAGAGGATATCTTTCAAGACGTATTTTTAAAGCTTGTCATGAATAAGAAACCTTTTGAAAGTGAAGAACACAGAAAGGCGTGGCTCATCAGAGTTACTATTAATTGCTGTAATTCTCATTTTGTTTCTCCTTGGAACAAAAACGTTAATTCCCTTGATGACGCTCTGCTATCGCTTATACCTGACGAAAAGGCGCAGGATGATTTTCTCGAAAACCAATCCGATATTTACGCGCAGATTTTAAAGCTGCCGCAAAATATGAGAGAGGTTATCCTTCTCTTTTATTACGAGGAAATGTCTATACGCGAAATTTCTTTCATTCTTCACACAACTGAGGCAAACATTAAAAAACGCTTGTCTCGAGCGAGGCAAAAGCTAAAGCTTCAAATAGAAGAAAGTGAAAATTAACTGCCAAAACACAGCGCATCAAGAAAGGAAACCGTTATACCAATTATGAGAAAAGATGATATAAAATCCACTCTCGACAGAATTCAACCTCGGCAGGAGCTTATAGAGGATACTATAAGAAGAGTGAATGAATTAAGATTTAAAAATAAAACCTCGTTTTTTGAAAGTTTTAACCTCAATTTTAAGCTTGCATCCGCTATGTGCGCGTTGTTTCTCGTTATTTGCGTAGGAATAGCTGCCTTTAATAACGGCTTATTTAACGATGCAAGCAATTCGCCAATAGCTTCAAGCGATTTCCGCGCTTCTGATTTTGCTTCTTATTATGACGAAAGCAAAATCACGGGCGACGCCTCGGATCTGATTTCAGACGCAAGACTGTCAGGCGGTGATTGGGCGGTAATTTACGGTGTCGCTACAAGCTGCTATGCGCAGAATGATGAAAACGGAATTTACTATTTGGTTCAAATTGATTCGCCGCAAATATGCGACCACAACCTTAGTAACGTTGACGATTATGACTTTAATTCAGGAACTATCGCTGTATTGAGTACCGAAAACGAAGAAACAGTAAATGATTTTCTTAACTTGATGTCGAGCCCCATATTTATAAGATTGCGTCAAGAAGAAGTAAACGGAGACGTTCTTTGGAAAATAGCCGACTTTGTTCCTGAAAAATAATCTCCAAAGCATCGGCGTGTAACGATGAATTTGTTTCTAAAATTTAAACAATATAAAACGGTATGCTCAAAATAACATACCGTTTTTTTTAATTTTGTTTTAATGATGATGGTGATGATGGTGATGGTGTCCGTGGGCTTTTTCTTCGAGCTTTACCTCGCAGTCCTTTTCCTCGCAGCTTTCGGCGGGTAGCTCAATTTCCACCGTCACGTGAGATATACCATGCTCAAAAAGCTCTGCTTTTATCTCTCGCTTTACCCTTGAGATATCGCCGTCGCATATTGCGTGAAGCGTAGCTAAATTGTTATAGCCGTCCATACTCCATACGTGAAAGTGATGTATATCCTCTACCCCTTCAATGGAAATGAGGTGCGCCTTCAGCTCATCAAGGTCTATCTCCTTCGGCGTTTTACCGAGGAAAATATCGAGTACGAGCTTCAAGCTCTTTAAAGCTTGTATAGCGATAAATACGGAAAGCGCGATTGAGAGAAGCGCATCTATGAAATAGAAGTCGGTAAATCGCATTACGACAGCTCCTACAAGCACGATAGCCCATCCAAGCACATCCTCTAACATATGTAGGTTTATCGCTCTTTGATTTATAGACGAGCCGCCCGAGGTAAAATAAGCGGCGAGAAAGTTCGTTACAAAACCAATGATGGCTATTATTATCATTCCGTCGTAATTTATAGGAACGGGATTTATCAAGCGAAGCGTGGCGTTATAAAGACACAGAAAAGAACCGCAAAGCAAAACCACCGCCTGAATAACTCCACCAAGCACCGAATACCTGCGATAGCCGTATGTGTACTTCTTGTCTGGCTTTTTCTTGCTTAGCTTTTCAAAGAAAAAGGATACGCCTATACTCATAGCGTCACCGAAATCGTGAATAGAATCGGAAATTATAGCGACGCTTGAGGTGAAAATCCCCCCGAAAAATTCAATTATCGAAAACAACAAATTAAGGCAGAAAGCCACGAAAATTTTCCTATCAGATTTCATAATACCTCCAAAGAAGGCGATATGCCCTTCTTTTTTATTATATCAACAAAACAGAAAAATTGCAACCGAAAAATACTTTTCTAACGCGGTATTTAAATTTTTAAGGATAAACAAAATTCAAACCAGACACCTTTACCCATTTACCATATTCTCACCAAAATCAAAAAAGCACTATCCGAAAGGCGTGCAAAATTAACGGAGAATTATGTACGGTTGTTTAATAATTGCTCCGCTGTAAACAAATAAATAACCCCGACATCTGTCGGGGTTCGGTTATTTTGTTCGATAAATTGGAATTTGACGGTATTACAACAGCTTTATC
>JAZNBK010000029.1:0-35584 GCA_045587025.1 Eubacteriales bacterium | reverse complement strand
GGTCCACAAATGGACGTAAAGCGCATTGTCGTCATAGCCGATTTGCGCATGAGCATAAATGTCGCTCGGCGTATCGAGATACGGAATATCTATTTCAAGTGTGGGAAGATTTTTCCAGTCAGGCGCGCCCGAGATTTTTTTTATAACGTATTCCTTCATTATTGAACCTCCGTTTTTTTCGCTTAATTTTCCTACGAAACATTTTAACACACAATACGTGCTATTGTCAAGCGAAGAGCTAAAACAATTCTCTCAAAAAAAGCAAACCCCTTTTGCATACGCTAAAAGGAATTTGCTTTTCGCTCAGAGCTTCGCCGTTTTTTGCTTTCTTACATCCTCGCCCGAAAAGAGAAGAATACGAAATTCGCCGAGCAGACGGCTCGAAATTCTTTCGTCGTAACGGGAGAGCATAATTTTTTGGTTCATATTGGTGTTTATGACCATTGGCTTGCCCTTGTTTATTCTCGTGTTGATTATATTATAAAGGCAGGCAATAGAGAAGGCGTTCGCAATCTCGGTGCCCAAATCGTCTATTATTAAAAGGTCGCAGGAAAAATATTTTTCGCTTTCGTCAGGGCGCTCGTCGCCATATCCGCGACGGAAGCGGTCGTGCTCGAAGGCGGTTATGATATTTTGCGCGCTGTCGTAAAGGACGTCGTAGCCACGCTCTATAATATGCCTTGCAATAGAGGTCGAGATATGAGTTTTTCCAAGTCCCGTTCCGCCCATAAGAAGCAGATTTTCCGACGAGCTTTCGGAAAATTCATCGGCAAACTCTTTTGCGCTCTCTAAATTATATTCCATTTTGGCGAGGTCGTCCTCTGAGTAGTAATCAAGCGAAAAATTATCAAAGCTTTGCTTCTCTATAAGAGAGCCGAGCCCCGAGGTGCGAAAGCCCTCGTATATCAGCGCCTTTTTCATACAGGAGCACATCTTCGTATCTACGAAGCCGGTATCCAAGCACAATGAGCACTCGTAATGAACGTCGGTATAGTCAGCGGGCAAGCCGAGCTTGTTTAGCAACAGATGCTTCGCCATAAGCGTCGCCTCGTGCTCGGCGCGAATTTCTTCAATGCGCTTTTGCAAATTTTCTCCGCCCTCACAGCCGACCTTGAAAATACGCAGACCTATCTCGGAAAGAGCGCGGTCGAGCTCAAGCGCTTCCTTGCTCAGAGCGTGAAAGTTTATGGTATGCTCCTCGGCTTCCTCTATGGCGCGACGGCGTTTTATTTCGTATTCTTCTCTGATTTTGCGGTAATTTTCAACATTGTATCCCAAATGAGTGACCTCCTCCGTTTTGCGCTAAGTAAAGATTATTTTTTCTTATAGCTTCTTTCGACTGCCTTTGAGAAAAAGTCGTCGACGTCAAAGCTGTTGAAGCCGACGGAATTTTTGGATTGCGCGGACGTTTTTCCCTGAGAGGATTTTTTGCTCTCTTTTTCTTTTTCAAGCGAGCGATTTAACTTTTCCTGCTCCTCAAAGGCGAGAATTTCTTTTTCCTTTTTCAGTCCGTTTTCGTGCCAGGTGTGAAGAATTTTGTCTATGTATCTGAAGTCGACCTTTCCGATATTATCTACCGTTATGTCGTACGCCAGCCCTAAAATTTCAATGCCATATTTATATTCGGCTTCCCATTTTAATACGAATTCCTGCTGCTTTTTTGTGAAATCCCGTTCGCCTATTCCGAACATCTTTTTGAGCTGCCACTCAAAGGACGCAAATTTTCTGCGCTCTTCGAGATAAATTTCAAGCGCTGACGAAGTCAAAATTCCCATCTCGCATAGCGAAAAGGCGACCTTTTCCACGTATTTCATAGAGCGCTTGTTCTGCTCGTAGCAATAAGAGATAAGCATTAAAATATACTCGCCGTCAAGCGAGAGCTGCTCGTATAGCCCTACTACGATATTTATCTCCGCCGTGCTCATAATCTTGCCGACCGTCTGCTGACAGGCGTCTATTAAGGATTTTAACTTCTTTTTATCTATCACCTTCGCCAATTCGTCGGACGGGGTGGCATATATTTTATCCTCGCTCTTTATTGCCCTTTTCGTCTGCTTGCTTCTCTCGCTCTCATCTTTTTCGGAGCTTTTCTTGCCTGTCCTTTTTGAGCTTGCGCGGAGAAGTCCCGCTCCTCTCCAGAATTGAAGAGCGTCCTTTAATTCCTCCTCGCTGCAAAAGGCGGCGTCGGCAAGAGCTTCCTTGTCTGCGTCACAGCCGTATTTAAGCAGGCAGAGCAGAACACGCAAATCCTCGGCAGAGGCGTCGGAAAACGCAGGAAGCGAAATAATCTCGGATAAAAGAGAATCGCTTATGCTGCCGTCGTCCTTAAATGCGTCCTCGCTATATCTGAAGGCGTAATTTAATTTATCAGTCATCTTTTTTCTCCGTGTTTACCTGTTTTAAAGCCAACTGATAGCACAAGGTCATAAGAGAGTCGCCTAAATGAATGTTCTGTATAATAACGTCACTGTTCTCAATTTTCAATTCCATATTAGAGAAGTTCCAGATGCCCAAAACACCGCAACCAGCCAACCTGACTGCCATTTCGTACGCCGCTTCCTTTGGCGTCGTAAGCACGCCGATAGAAACGTTGTTTTCACGGCAGAATGCTTCAAGCTCGTTTACGTGAAGGACGGGTATGCCCGAAACGGTGCTTCCCACTATATCCTCGTTCACGTCAAACAAGGCGAGGCGCTCAACGCCTCGGCGCTCGAACATATGACTTGATACCAGCGCCTTTCCCAAATTTCCCGCGCCTACCACTACGGCGCAGAAGCCCTCGTTCACACCTAAAAGCTCACTTATCTTAGAATGAAGATATTTTACGTTGTAGCCGTAGCCCTGTTGGCCGAAGCCGCCAAAGCAGTTTAAGTCCTGACGGATTTGAGATGCGGTCACGTTCATAAGGCGTGAGAGCTCCGACGAGCTTATCCTGAGACGGTTCTCTCTCAACAGCTCGCCTAAATATCTATGATATCTCGGAAGACGGCGAACAACGGCGGGCGAGACGTACTCGGCGCTTATATTCTTATTTTCACGTTTTCCAAAGGTTCCTTCAACTTTATCAATGTGTTCCAAATCAAGCTACCTCTCTTTTTTATGGAATAGGGTTTTTTAACTTTTCAACATAGTTTTCAACAATTTTTGCTTGCGAAATCGAACGAAATGTTGAAAAGTGTCGGTTTTGAAAATATTTTTCAGAGTTTTCAACAAGTTTTCAACATTTTTCGGCGGGTTTTTGACCGATTTTGCTCTCGCTCGAAGGTTTTTGACATTTTTAAACAAAAGGAGAAAAAAGCGTTAAGTTGCCGAAAAATATCCTCAATTTTTGTAAAATCGACCTTTTTAATCCGACGCCGAAGCGTTAAGGGCGTTGTCCGCAAGGTGCCCCGCTAAAAATTCGTAATAGCCCTGAGCGCCAATCATCGCCCCGTTATCACCGCAGAGCGAAATCGGCGGAATGTGAATTTTGCGTTTCTTTTCCTCGCATAACCGAGTAAGGCGCGCGCGCAGATGTGAGTTAGCGGCAACTCCGCCCGCTAAAACAAGGTCCTCGCCCTCGAAAATATCGAGAGCCCTTGAAATCTGCTTTGCTACCGCCTCTACCGCCTCGTAGGTGTATGCGGCGGCGAAAAGGTCTCGTTCGATTTCTTGTCCGTTTTGCTCATATTTGTGGAGCAGGTTGCACGCTGCGGTTTTCAGTCCCGAAAAGGAGAAGTCGGGGCGCTCGCCTATGATAGCGGGGGAAGGGAGCTTCCACTCGTTTTTATTTCTCATAGGAGATTTTGCAAAAAGCTCATATGCGTTTTCCGTATCGCCGACAGCCCTCTCAAAGCCCTCGCCCGCAAGCTTGTCAAAGCCGGCGCCCGCAGGATAGGGTATGCCGATAAGGCGGCCTATCTTGTCAAATGCCTCGCCTATCGCGTCGTCTCTCGTCGCGCCTATTATCTCGTATTCGGTATAGGATTTAACGTGATAGATTGAGGTATGTCCGCCCGAAACGACGAGAGCCACGTAAGGCGGCTTCGGCGGATTTGAGGGTGAGCGCTCGTTTTGAAGATACGAGGCGGCGATATGACCTTTTATATGGTCGACTGCGACGAGGGGGATGTTATTTGCAAAGGCGAGCGACTTCGCGAAATTAACGCCGACGAGCAGAGCGCCTATAAGTCCCGGGTGGTCGGTTACGGCGACAAGGCCGATATCTGAAAGAGATATTTCTGCGCGCTCTAACGCCTCGTAGGTTATATTGCTTATCGCCTCAATATGAGCGCGGCTCGCAATTTCAGGCACGACACCGCCGTAGAGACGGTGGGTTTCTATCTGAGAAGCGATTATATTGGATTTAATGAAAAGACATCCGTCCTCGCTCGCTTGTACGACTGCGGCAGAGGTTTCGTCACAGGAGCTTTCCATCGCAAGAATATACATATTTTATATCCTTTCTATTTCTTTAGACAGAAGAATGGCGTCCTCGGTTGGATTTTTATAATAATTTTTTCTGCGTCCACATTCAAAAAAGCCGAAGGAAGAATACAGAGCGAGCGCAGGAGCATTAGAAGCCCTGACCTCTAAAAACAGCTCAGAGCAGTCGAGAGCGGACAGGCGCGAAATAAACTCGGCGACAAGAGCAGATCCGATTTTTTTCTTTCTGTGAGACAAAGCCGTTGCAACTCTGAAAATTTCCGCCTCGGGCGCAAAAAAGCTCCCGCTGATATAGCCGAAAACAGCGCCGTCTGCGCTTTTTGCGACAAGGGTAAGATAGCTCTCGCCCTCAAGCTGAGCGGCGAGCGTTTTTTCACTCCAGGCGTCAGAGAAGCATTCCGCTTCAAGCAGAGAAAGCTGTGGAATATCCGAGGATGAGGCAGGAGCAACGAAAAAGTCGACGCAATTTTCAAAAGAGGGCTTTTCGCAAGAAAGAAAGGCGTTATTTTTTTCCGCTTCGGCGTCAAAGCTTTTGTCGTTTTTTGAAAGCTCTTGCATTTTTTCAATCCTTCTTATTTTTTGACCGTTCAACACGGTATACTATAACAGTATAATTATAATACAAAAAAGGAAGGAAGTCAAGAAATTTTATTTAAGCGAGGAAAAGCAAAAAGCAGACGCTTGAGAAGCGTCGGCGCTTTTAAGGAAAAATTTCGAAGAAAGGAATTATTCACCCTTTAAAATATTGCGTGAATAGACGTAGACGTGGTAAGAGCCGATAGTAAAATGCTCGTTATAGTCGGCGCCCTCCTCTGCGAAATATCTGTATAGAGTAAGATTTTCATATTCGGAAAGCAAGAGGAAGCAGGAGACGTCCAAGTCCTCGCTTTCATACCAGGCGTACTGCGATTGGTAGGTCTCGCGCTTGATTCCGTCTGCCGAAACGGAGATGTTTCTCGCCCTAACCTCGTTGTCGCTGAGAAGCGTTATCGCCTGCGAGTTCCAAAAGGTCGCATAACCCTCACTAAGCCCTCTTTCTTCAAGTCCGCTCGCCAAAAGGTGCAGAGCGTTATCCTCTCCGTAATCCTTTGGCGTTTTTGCGATAGTTACCATCGGAATAGCGCTGAGCGCGAGCAGAAGCGCAAGACAGAGCGCTGCAATTCGCTTGCCCACCGCCTCCCGTCTGTCCCATAGCTCGCAAAGCGCAGCAAAGGAGGTTATAACAAGAGATGCAATGAGGGGTGTAAGACGCCAATTCGCCGTGCTGAGAAGCCCGAATATATAGGCATAGAGAAGCATTGCGGAAAGGGCGAAATGAGAAACAGTAAGTATCTTTACGCTTCTTTTTTGTATCTTCTTATAGGTAAAAAGAAGATAAAAGGGTAAAATCAAAAGAAGAATTCCGCCAAAGAGCTTTATCATCGTGAAAAGCGAGTTGATATCGGCTATTGGGTCGTATTCCTTGACAGAAACGCCTAAAAGCTCAAAATAATGAGTAGGGAAAAGCAGAAGATTATTCATCCACTCGTCCATATCCGAGTATGATGAATATGCGTCGGCATAAGCTGAGCCGACCTCTCCGCAGATAGCCCCTCTGAGCAAAAGTCCGAGAAGCGTAGCGATGAGCATAGAGATAAAAAGAATTGAAGAAAGCGTCAAGCGAGAGGAGAAGTGCTTTTTTTCTCCGTTAAGCAAAGCTTCAAAAAACAGTCCGAAAAGAATTGGCAAAATATAAGTAAGAAGCGACTGCAGTCCGTTCAATGCGGTGCAAAGAGAAAAAACAAAGCCGATTGCAAACAAAACTATACATTTTTTGCTTGTAGCCAAGGAAGAAACAGACGGAGCGCCGAGCGCGATACAGTCCTCCTGCTTTTCTATAATTCGTGAGACAAGCCCGAAGCCGAACAGAAAGAAAAGAATTCCAAGTGAGTAGTATATTATATGTCCCCACATAATTTCCCTGAGTTTTTCGCTTGAGGAAAGAATGAGGGCGAGCATAGCCGTCAGGACAAAAGCTCTTCCGTAGCCATAGCCAAGCCCACGGCAAAACCAGACGATAGCGAGGACAAGGAGAAGAAGAAAGGTAAGCATACCGAGTGTATGCGTCGTCATACTATAGCCGAAAAAGGGCATAAAAATGAGCATCAGAAGATTTCCGCCAAAGGGCAGAATAGCGGCGTAGTGGAAGCCGTCATAGACCAGCTCTCCCGAATCGAAGGTCGCCTGCGCCCACAATATCGTGTCGGTGTAGTCGGAATGAAGATAGCCGTCCGAAACGAAGGCGATATAATAGGAGATAAGCAGAAAAACGCCTAAAATTCCAAGCAAGGAAAGCGTCGTGATAACGCTCTTTGAATTTATACGTGACAAAGGCGACAACCTTATCTTTCGGGTTTTACAAGACGATTTTTTCATTATTTACCTCCAAAAAACGAAAAAGCTGTAAAGAGAATTGTAAATTCGCGAGGGGATGTCCGCAAGGTTGGGATTTGAGCTGACCGTGATAGCGAAAGAGACTATCAAGCTCCATACAAGGAGAAGAACAGACACGGTGTAAGCTATCGTTCTTCTGTTTAACAGCTTTTTAACGATGATTTGTAAATGAGAGTTTGCATTCCGCGAAGACGTCGCAAGCTCCTTGCTTGTCGCAACATCACATAGCGAGATGAGCAGAAGAAGCGCCATAGGCGCCGAAAAGGCGGTAAGGTCGGCGGTATATCTGAACATAACTCCGCCGAGCGAGAAGTTCACGAGAGAGATGATTATAAGAGAGGACAGCCCACACGCAAGAAGCGCTCTTGCCGAGCCACTCGTCCTTTTTGCAAAGAGAAGATACACTCCGTAAAGGAGAGCGAATGATAGCGGAATGGCTAAAATGCCGAAGCTCCACTCGGTATATATGAATTTACCGACATATGCGGTTGATTTGTAGTCAAGCTCTAAGAAGGGGAAGTCCGCTATTCGCTTAAAGGGCGCAACGATATAATGTGAAATGGCGGGCAGCATATCGGAAAGCTCGATTTTGTTTTTTGAGATATCGCTCACCGTGAGCTGATATTTTGCGCCGAACTCAAAAATATTTTCGAAGCGGGCGAAATTATACCAAAACGTAAACAAAAGTGTGAAAAAGACAAAGCTTGCGAGCGAGCATAGCTCAAACAACACGACCTTTCTCGTTCTGTTTTCCTTGTTTAGCATTATAAAGAACAGTATATAGGGAATTATTAACAGCACCGCTCCTATCGCCAGATTCAGACGCGAGAGGAACAAGAGCGAAAAGGAAAGGGAAGCTAGCGCCAAGCATATATAGCGAGACGCGCTGCCTCTTTTTCTTGAAAGCGCAAGTATTGCGAAAAAGAGAAGGCAATAGAGAAACGCCATAGCGGACAGAACCGCTATATAGTAATACGGCGCGCGACCTCTCATTATCAAAAACAGAGCAGTCGAAAAAAGTCCTGAAAAAATTCCCAAAATGAGCATAGGAATCGGGATTTTTTGCTTGTAAACGTCCGCAAAGGCGAGTATAGACAGGCAAAAGAAGAGAGAGGCGATAACGCCGAACACCGTCATAACGAAATTGTCGTTTGGCAACTCGGAGAACAAAATCTCGTAGGGCGCATAGACCGTTATGATAGGCGCTATTCCGAAATAAGAATAGAAGCACTCGTTGTAGTAAGCTCTGTCCCAAAGGTAATATGTACCCTCGCGCTCGTCAAAATCGTAAGGGTTTTCAAGCGCCAAGAAGTCGTCCGTCGGGACAAAGTCGATATGAAGCTGACCTTTTTTATACGCGTCATACTGCTGGATATAAGGGTTATTGTAGGTGTTCGGAGGATTGTCTAACGGATAGTTAACGCCGCCTCCCTTTTGGGAAAGAAGACAACCTACGAAAAGCGCTATTATCACAGAGCAAAGGCAGAGAATGACGGCGAGCGTGCGCTTTTTTTCAATCCCAAGCTCATAAAAATACTTATCTTTAATGTTAAGGCGTGAAAAGAGGTAGAGCGAAAGGGAGATTATCGCAAGAACCACGAAGCGCAAAATAGAGAAAGAAAATTTATACGTGGGGTTTATGCGTATATTTCTGACGGTAAAATCCGCTTCAAAGCCGGAAAATTCCATAGTGAGATTTGCGACGTCTCGGGCATCTAAATATATGGTAGTGGAATTGATTTTGTCCGCCTCGACCTGCGACGGATTTTTTGAAAGCAGAGAAAAATTCTCGTCTATAAGCGAAACAAAGCCGACGCCGTAGCTCGCCCCCGTCTCGCCGACAGTTTCAAACGAGATAGATACAAGAGGGGCGGAAAGCGCTGTGAGCGGAAGCTTGTTTTTCGTTTTCGTTATTTTATATTCCTCGTCGGAAATAAGTGAGGCGACGGGCGCAGATGCCCCGTTATCACCTTTTGTAACGTATTTAAAATAAGGGTAATTTGAAATAAAGCATTCTGCGACAAGGCAGAGAAGAAGTATGGCAATAATGAAAAATATTGTTCTGTGATTTTTACGCAGAGCAGTTATTTTCAATTCGCCTTCGCCTCCTCGTGATACTCTTTTTCAGTATTTACACACCAGACGGCGCTTTTGTCCGTCTTTCCCTCTGCCATGGCTCTGCACGCATAGATTGCGGTGAGCATGGAGTGATCCATATTATTATAGCGGTGCTGTCCGTTTCTTCCTATACACCACAAATTATCAAAGCCGTCAAGGTATTGTTTTACCGTGTCAAAATGCTCGTAGCTGCCAAAATAAGCGGGGTACGCCTTTTTGACCTTTAAGCGAACGCTGTCAAGGACGTCCTCACGGTCGATTACGCCGATCTTAACGAGCTCGTCTATTGCAAAACGGCAGAACTCGTCGTCACTCGCCTGCCAAAGCTCGTCCCCTTCGTTACAGAAGTATTCAAGCCCTATCCAAACGGTGTTTTCAAGGTCGTTTACCATATAAGGCGACCAGTTGTTGAAAATCTGAAGCCGTCCTATTTTAACGCCCTTTTCCTGAATATATATCCAACAGTCAGGGACTATGTCGGAGACCGTTTTGATTTTCGTTTTATTTTTAAGCTTCAGCTTGTTTACCAAAAGACCAACAGTAATGAAATCACGGTAAGGAAGGTCGGCCGCTATTTGTCTGACGTTATCCGGGACATTCTCGCCCATTCCGAGAACAAGGTCCTTTATAGGCATCGTAGAAAAATAAACGTCTGCGCAAAATTCCTTTTCTTCGCCCGACCTCTCCGCTATTACCTTGCTTATTTTTTCACCCTCTGTTACTATCCCTTTCACCTTGGTGTTGAAGATTATAGAGCCGCCCATAGAGGTTATCTCGTCAGCCATTGTCTGCCAGAGATGCCCGGGGCCCTTTTTAGGATATAAATACTGCTCTATAAGCGAGGTTTCCTTCTTTTTCTCGTCCTTTTTGAAGGGCTTGGTTAAAACCGAAAGAATTGCCTTGAAAAGCGAAAGCCCCTTAACCCTTTGAGCGCCCCAATCCGCAGAGATGTCGGCGGGGTTTCTGCCCCAGACCTTTTCCGTATAGTCCTCGAAGAACATCTCATAAAGAGGCGCGCCGAAGCGGTTTATATAAAAGTTTCGAAGTGAGTCCTCCTTCTTTTTAAAGACACAGGACCAAAGGTAGCCGAAGCCCGCCTTTAGCGTGCGCCAAAGCCCCATATTTTTAAAGGTCTCTGCCTTTAAGGAAATAGGGTAGTCAAAAAACTTTTTCAGATAATAAATTCTCGATACTCGGTTGCGCAGAAGCATGACCTTTTCCTCTTTTTCGGGGTCAGGTCCGTCCTTTGCAAGCGGTTTTTCGTTATTTAAAATAATATCGTCGAGCGAAGGCGCGCCCTGCATGGGCATAAGCTCCTGCCAGATGCGATTTACCTCGTCGTTCTTTGAAAAGAAACGGTGACCGCCGATATCCATACGGTTGCCCTTGTATTCAAAGGTGCGTGAAATTCCGCCCACAAAGTCCGATTCCTCCAGAATTATCGGCTTTACGTCGGTCTCCTTCAGAAGACAGTAAGCCGCCGTTAGTCCTGCGGGACCTGCGCCGATAATGATAGCGCTTCTGTTCTGATCTTTCATATTACTCTCCTTTGTATACAAAAATTTTTCTTCCGACGTAGTTCCATATTAACACGACACCTTTTACAAAGCAGTTCAACAATATGTACCACAGTCCCTCGTGGCTCACTATCATCATTCCCAAATGCATTAAAAGCTCGGTTAGGAGAAAGCCGACGATACCGACGAGCGCATAGATAAAAAACGCCCCTGCTTTTCTTCCCTTTTCTCTTTGTAGTTCCGAAGTGAAAACGAAAAGCTGAGAGAGAAGATAGTTGACGGTAAGCCCGACAAAAAAACCGCCCGCTACGCTAAGCGTCAGCGCAAGACCGTCCTTTTTTCCGAAAAAGACGAATTCGGTGAGAATATATAATACGCCCATATCAACGAGCGCGGAAACACCGCCTACGACGGCGTAGCGTAAAAATTCAAGCAAGTTATTTTTTATCGGAGCTTTTTTTGTGTTGCTCAATGTTATATCCTCCAGAAAAGCGAGCCGTGAAACTTCAAAAATCCGGCGTATATATTATTCGTCGAAAAAATGGAAAATACTCACAAAATATAAAAAAATATCTTATAAAACGTGTGGAAAAGGCGGAGATGGAAAATCCGCTTCGCCTTAAGACACAACAATATAATTAAAATTCCAGCTTGCTTTCGATATATTGCTTTACTTCGGAAATAGGCATACGAATCTGCTCCATAGTGTCGCGGTCGCGAACGGTAACGCAGCCGTCTTCCTTTGAGTCAAAGTCGTAGGTGATGCAGAAGGGAGTTCCTATCTCGTCCTGTCGTCTGTATCTCTTTCCGATAGAGCCGGATTCGTCGAACTCTACGTTGAAATATTTAGCAAGGTTGTCGCAAAGCTCGCCCGCTTCCTCGGAAAGCTTCTTCGAGAGGGGAAGGACTGCCGCCTTGACGGGCGCAAGCGCAGGGTGGAAATGAAGAACGACACGGGTGTCGTTTTCGCCTATCTGTTCCTCGTCATACGCCTCGATAAGAAAAGCGAGAGCCACGCGGTCAGCGCCGAGAGAAGGCTCGACAACGTAGGGGATATATTTTTCGTTCGTTTCGGGGTCGAAATATTCCATCGCCTTGCCCGAATGATTTGCGTGCTGGGTGAGGTCGTAGTCGGTACGGTCTGCAATGCCCCAAAGCTCGCCCCAGCCGAACGGGAAGAGATATTCAAAGTCGGTCGTCGCCTTCGAGTAGAAGGAAAGCTCCTCGGGGTCGTGGTCACGGAGCTTGAGGTTCTCCTTCTTCATGCCGAGAGAATAGAGAAATTCAGCGCAGTAGTTCTTCCAATAAGCGAACCATTCAAGGTCGGTATCGGGCTTGCAGAAAAATTCAAGCTCCATTTGCTCAAATTCTCTGGTACGGAACACGAAGTTTCCGGGAGTGATTTCGTTACGGAAGGATTTACCTATCTGGCAGATACCGAAGGGGAGCTTCTTGCGCGTCGTGCGAGCGACGTTCGGGAAGTTTACGAAGATACCCTGAGCCGTCTCGGGACGGAGATAGAGCTGCGAGGTGGAGTCCTCGGTTACACCCTGATAGGTCTTGAACATAAGGTTGAACTTACGAACGTCGGTAAAGTCGCAGGCGCCGCAGTCGGGGCAGACGATGCCCTTTTCCTTGATATAATTCGCCAATTCCTCGTTAGACCAAGCCGCAGGGTTGTCGTTAAGGCCGTTTGCCGCAACGTAATCCTCGATAAGCTTGTCTGCGCGGTGACGTGTTTTGCAGGACTTACAGTCCATAAGAGGATCTGAAAATCCGCCGACGTGTCCGCTCGCTACCCAAATCTCAGGATTTACGATAATAGCGCTGTCAAGACCTACGTTATACTTGTTTTCCTGAACGAATTTTTTCCACCACGCCTTTTTTACGTTGTTTTTGAACTCAACTCCGAGAGGGCCGTAGTCCCAGGAGTTAGCGAGACCGCCGTAAATTTCAGAGCCGGCGAAGATGAAGCCCCTCGACTTGCAGAGGGCTACGATTTTTTCCATAGTTTTTAATTTGTTGTCCATTTTTCTTTCTCCGATATTTATATTATTTTTTTATTATCAATTGATAGAGCAATACAAAATTCCGTTTTTGTATGAGAGGGGGGTTACAGACCGAATCTCTCCTTTAAGAGAGGCGTCTCCCTTCGCTCTGATTTCTATAAAGGAATTTGTGTGGCCCGTCAGGACGCCGTCCTCACACGTTTCAAAAAGAGCGTCGAGCGGAGCGCCTTTGCAAACAATAGCTTGCAATAAATCCTCGGTTATCTCGCTTTGAGCTTTTGCGAGAACACGGTTTCTTCTGCGTTTTTCGCCCTCCTCGAGCTGACCGCCGTAGGTGGCGGCAGGGGTGTTTTCTCTTTTCGAGTATGAGAATATATGGGCAAAGAGAAATTTTGCGTCTTTCATAAAATCTACCGTTTCACGAAAGCTTTCTTCCGTTTCCATAGGGAAGCCGACGATTACGTCACAGGTGAACATAACGTCGGGAATGTTTTCACGGAGCAGAGACAGTGAGGATTTGACCTGCTTCGTATTATATCTTCGCTTCATATTTCTGAGAACGCTGTCAGAGCCGCTTTGCAGTGAAATATGTAAGTGAGGCATAAGACAGGATATCTTCTTTAAGCGGAGAATGAAGTCATCCGTGAGTATCTCTGGGGTGATAGAGCCGAGCCGTATTCTCACGCCGAATTTTTCTTCTTCGATTTTTTCAAGCAGGTCGATTAGCCGTATCCCTCCCAGGTCCTTTCCGTAAGAGGCGATTTCTATTCCCGTAAGGACGACCTCTTTTATTCCCTTTGAAGCGAGCGTTTTTATTTCTTCGAGAATCGTTTCCTGCGGCTTTGAGCGCACGGGGCCTCTCGCATTTGGAACTGCGCAATATGTGCAACGGCAGTCGCAGCCGTCCTCTATCTTTACGTATGCCCGAGTACGCATCGTTTTCTCGATTCTCATATCCTCAAAGCGTGCATCCTCTAACGAATAGACCTCGCAAATCGGAGTTTTTTCTCTGTCATTCAACAGCGAAAGCGCCCTTTGCGGAATTAAAAGCTTGTCCTTCGTGCCTGAAATATAGGAAACGCCGTCTATCTTTTTTATATCCTCGGGCGTGGTCTGCGAGTAACAGCCGATTACCATGACGGCTGCGCTTTTGTTCTGATTTATTGCGCGGCGGATAATCTGTCTTGATTTTCGGTTGCTCTCCGCCGTTACGGTACAGGTGTTTATTACGTATACGTCGCACGCTTCGTCAAAGGGACGGCGAAGAAAGCCGAGCTTTTCAAACTCTTCGGCTATCGCCTCCGTCTCGTATTGCGAGACCTTGCAGCCGAGGGTGTATAAGCCGACGCTGTATTCTCCCATAAAACTCTCCCTTCGAAAAAATTTCAAGCGTTTTCGAATAGAGTAACGGCAGCAGGACGCAGAAGTATCGCTGCGGGTACTCATAACTATATTATTATATCACCGTTTTTAAATTTTGTAAAGATAAAAAGGGAAATTTTGTCGCCGTTTTCTTAACAAAACGAAGAACGTCGGGCTATCTTACCTTGCTCTGAAAGGCGACCGCCTTGCCGAGAATGTTTATTCTGTCCAGCTCGCTTCCGAAAAAGGACATCGGAGCGTAGCGCGGATTTTCGGGGCAAAGAATGAGCTTGTTCTCTTCGGGGTAATAGTAAACTCTTTTGAGCGTCGCCTCGTCCTCTATAATGACCACGGCTATCTCGCCGTTTTCGACCGAGGATTGTTTTTTAATAAAGACGATATCTCCGTCGTAAATTCTCGCGCCTATCATACTGTCGCCGTGCGCAGTCAGACAAAAATCGGCGTCGAAATCACATTCGGTCGATACGTAGGTCTCGCAATTCTGTTCGGCGTATATCGGCTGACCGCAGGAAATTTCTCCGCAGAGCGGGAGCTTTTTTCTGTGAATGGGAAGAAGATTTTTTATTTTCCATAATTTTTGATAGCCGTCCGTATATCCGTCCTCATCCTCCCAGCCCATAAGGTAAGAGGGCGTCGTGCCGAGAGCTACCGCGAGAAGCTCTATTCTGTCGGAGGGAATGTTGGAGATTGCTTCCGTTTCATAGCGGAAGATAGTTTGCTTGCTCGTCCCCACCTTTTTTGCGAGCTCGTCGAGGGTGTATCCCTTCGCAAGTCGCTTTTCCTTGATTTTTTTGCCAATGCTCAAAATTTTTTCACTCCTTTTCTTTGGCTCTGCCGAGTATGGCAGAACGGTATAATCATATTTTCGGCTGTTTTTTGCAAGTTTTTTACAAATTTTTACATTCTATTAGATAGTATAACACAAAGTTGCGTAATATGCAACATATTTTTGAAAAAAATTAAAAAAATCACTTGACAAGTGACACGACCTGTGCTATAATTGTCACGTAACAAGTGACAGAGAAACGGACGCTCAAGGAAAAGCAAGACAAAAAATGGCTACACGCGTCTGCTTTTTGAAGGTCCAAAAAACCACTCTATAATTTGAACCACGCTTTAAAGCTTTTGTGTTCTCGTCACTTTGAAGGTGACTTTTGTATAAATACGCAGAGACGCAAATTTGAATCAGCGTATTTAGCGAAGGCGGCGCTAACAATTTATAATCAAAAAATACGGAGGTAGCAGATGATGCATTTAGTGGACAGGTGTTACTACGAGCAACCGTTTTATTGGAGGGACACCGAGGATATAAAAAAAGAAATTTCGCAGGTGCGAAGCACTTTGAGAAGCGCGAATAAGCGTTTAGAGGAGCTTGAGGAAGCAAGGGACGGTATGCGGACTCTTATAAGCGAGCTTGACCTTGAAGGTCAGGGCGAGGAAAGCGAGGATGGGAAGAAAATTACGGCAGAGCTTTCCTCTCTTCTGGACGAGGCGGAGCGGACTTACAGCGAGTGCGAGCGCCTGTTTGAAAATTTAGACGCGCTGAAGGAGGAGCTCGACGAATCCTTCTGGTTTGCGAACGGCGGCGCGATATAAAAGTAAACGATTATTTACACAAACAACAAAAAGGACGGTAGAAAAAATGAGGACGACGGTAGATAAAAACGAAGAAAAAAATGAGAAGATTCTTCCTTTGCAGGTCAATAGAGTAGTGGTTGCGCTTTGCGGTGACTACGACAGACGAAAAAAGGAAATAAAAAAGCAGCAAAGCGATATTGCGACACTGCAATATTACCAATACCTGAACGATACGATAGACAAGGCGCTCGAGGAAGAATGCGAGGAGGGAATAAGAACCAAGATAAGAGAGGATATCGGAAACGGCGTGGGGCACAGAAGAACGCAGCTTTACTATATGGCGCCCGGCACGTATAAAAAGAGAAAAAGAAATTGCAAATACAGAATTGCAAAAAAGCTGCGGCTTGTCTGAGACGTGTTTTCTGTCATAAAGGCGTGAAGCTCTCAATATATTTATAAAAAGAATATCAGGAGGGGGTATTGAAAATGAAAAGGACGGTAACAAGGACGTTTTTGATTTTTCTCTGCTCCCTCGTCCTTTTTTCCTGCAGCCACGGCAATAAGGATTGTAAGGGCGTCTATGAGGATTACAAAAAGGCGTACGGAGAATTGCCCTCAGGGGCGCTTTATACGAAAAGCGCGAGGGAATGGGAGGACGGATATATGACAAAGGAGCTTTTTTCCTCTCTTTATGAAGGACAAAAAGAAATGACCGAGCTCGATTTAATTGAGGATTGCGTCATATATCTGTCCTCTTCTCCCTATTTTTTTGGTGAAATCGGAATATTTCTCTGCTATGGAAATGCGGATACCGAAGCGGTAGCGAAAATGTGTCACAGGAGAATCTCGCTTGTTTCGGAATTAAAAAATTTATCGGGACGTACGCTTGAGGACTGCCTTGAAAATGCAAAGGTCCTTATAAGCGGAAGGTACGTTATTTATTCGGTTATGCCGGATAAAAGGGCGAGTGAAAGGGCGCTTGGGGCATGCTTAAAGTGAATTTGCGTAATTGAGAATAATATACTAAAAATTTTCACGTTTATTTGTCGAAAAAGGGCGTTTGGAGAGTTTGTTTAGTAAAAATATAATGAAATATGTTGGGCTGCTTTTCAATTTAAGTTGAAAAACGGCTCTTTTTTAAAAAAGATTTACAACATGTTGACAAAATAGGAAAAAAAGAGTATAATTTAAGAGGTAGCATATCTACGTCGTAAAGGAGATAAATTTATGAATTCTACATTAATTAACATCATAGTATCTGCGCCTGCATTTTTGATTCTTTTGGTCGCTATACTTGTGGGAATGTCAAGAAAAACGGTCAAGTCGGCGCTTAAATTAGGCACTCTGCTTATTTCGTTTTTCATTTCCATTCCCGTTACACTTTCAATAGTGAAAGCGTTTTCGGAAACGATAGAGGGCGTAATTTTTACGCTGCTTGAAGGAACGCCTGTTACAAGAGAAGCATTAGCAACGATGCCCACTCTTGAAAGCGCGCCGAGCGCTCTCGCGACGGCGTTAGCGGCACCCTTCGTTTTCGTTGTGGTATTCGTTTTGTTGTCCCTGCTTATGCTTATCGTATATGCAATTCTTAAAAAGGTGTGCTCTAAGGCGCCTGACGGTGCAAAGCCGCGTCTTTTCGGCTCGCTCATAGGAGTTGCGGTAGGTCTTGTTATAGTTGTGGCGGTTTATCTGCCCTTGACGGGATATATAGATATCGTAGGTCAAATTGACCTTGCGGATGCAGACCTTTCCGCCGTTTCCAACGCAGAAACGGTAGTTGACGCTGTCGAGCTGGTTTCCGACATTGGAAAAGCGCCCGCTATTGCCGTTACGAAAACGCTTGGCGGCTGGGCTTTCGATTCCCTTTCCAGCCCTAAGCTTAACGAAGAAAAAATGGTTTTGAGAAAAGAGATTCCCTCGCTTGCAAACGGAGCGCTTGCCGCTACCTCGTTTATAGGAGTTGAGTCCGCCGAATACGGTCAGGCGCAAAAGCTCGCGCTTGCTAAAGCAGAGGGACATATTTTAAATTCGGTATTGCTTACTAACGTTTTACCCGAGGCGCTTTCGGTCGCAAGCAACGCTTGGCTGAACGGCGAAGATTTTTTGGGTATGCCGAAGCCGGAGCTTGACGAGATGCTGTCGGGCGCCTTTGATAAGCTGCTTCAGGTATTCTCGACGTCAAATAAGGATAATATAGACGAGGACATTCATACCCTTATAGGTCTTGCGGGTGCGGTGATTGACAGCGAGGTGCTTGAAACAATCGGCGACACAAACGCTCTTATGGTGGCTATTCAGAAGGAGGGCGTCGTTTCTTCCATTGTTGCTCCGCTTTACGAGAACGAAAGAATGCTTCCGTTAGTTCCCGAGATAATCAACATAGGTATCAGGGCGTCTGCCTCGGTGCTTCAGATTCCCGATTCGAAGGATGCGCTCTATACGAGCTTTACCGAGGCGATAGCCGAGGAAGTGAATAATATGTCAGAGCTTTCCGTTGAGGAAATGTCAAACGAGCTCACAGTTAAGCTTGGCGAAATTTGCGCGAATTACGTTATAGAAATTTCCGAAACGGAAAAATACGCTATTTCCTTGGGTATGGCGTATGAGTTCAACGGAAGAAACGATTTGACCCCGTACGAAGTTTCTGACTTCTTTGCCGAGTACGCTGCATATTCCGAAAATGATGAAAGCGAAATAATCGTTAGAATGATACCCTCGAACCTCGTACGTTTTATTTCTACCGACGAGGAAGAGGCAGACGGCGTATTGTTCACTACTACCTTTGAGAACGGTGAGAACGTTGATGACTTTCAGACAAAAGACGCTGAACGCGGAGAGGACGGTTCGATAATCCTTATAAGCCCCGCTCCCAAGAAGTCCGGCGCTGCTCTTGCGGCAGAAATGATGAAGCTCGCAAAGAAGCAGGAGCAGGCAGAGAAGAAGGCGGCAAAGGAAGCAGAAAAGGAAGCCGAGAAAAAGGCAGAGGAGGCGGCGAAGGCCCTCAAGGATAGCGGTGCCTCTGATGAAGAAGTAGAAAAACATAAGGAAGAAGTTAAAGAACAGCATAAAAAAGAAGCTTTAGAGAAGGCGAAGGAAGAACGGAAGAAGGAGATCGAAAAGGAAGCGAACGAGATAACCGCTAAATATTTCGGTCTTGAGCCGACGACCCCTCCCGAGGGACAGGGTACAGAGGAGCCGACGCCTATAGTGAGCGTAGCGGTCGCTAACAGCTTTATGAAGGCGACTAAAGAGGACAGCGATAAGGGCGTTTCCACCGAAACGAACGTTCTTGCGAAGAAATCAGAGGATTTCGCTTCAAAGCTGGTTACGGTAGAGGACCTTCTCTTTAATGAGGAGAGCTTCGCGCCCCCTGTTGAAGAAGAGGACGAAAAGGAAGGCGAAAAGGCAGAAAAGCCCGACCACTCCAAATCCATTCAAGCGGTAGAAAAGGTTGTAAACGCAGTAGCTTCTCTTGGAACGTCCTTGCTTCAGGAAAACGCAGACATTACCGAGAGCATGGCGGCTATAATGAAGGCGGCGGGTACTATACTCGACGGTATTTCCGACCTTTCTAACGACGGAGAACAGAAGGCGGCAGATTTAACGAAGGCAATATTCACGTCCGACATTATATCCGATAGAATTCCTCTTTCCAAGGATAAATTGATGGATATGGCAGACGCTATATCCGAGGACGTTGCAAAGCAGAGAGAAGAAGCAAAGAAGGCGGAAGAAGATGCGAATGTAAACAATCCTAACGCAACTACAGCTCCCGTTACTACCGCAGCTCCTGTAACCACTGCTCCTGTAACTACGGCTCCTACAACTACCTCTTCCGCTGTAACTACGGCGCCCGTAACAACGGCTCCTGTAACAACTGCGCCTGTAGCTCCCGAAGATGTTGGCTATGAGGGCTTCTTTGGAGCAACAGGAGAGCTTTTGACGGATATTATGCTCGTAACGGGTAACGGACCGGTTGAGGATAAGATGGACGCCATCGAGAGAATGATGAATAACATAAATACAACATCGGCAAAGGCGCTTTATCACATTTGCGAGCCGGAGCTTTTGGCAGCTTACGGTGTTAAGGACGAATACGCGGATGCTTTGGCAAGCGCGTTGAGCATTTTGTTCAATAAGCTTTCACAGAACGTAACGGCAGATGACAGAATAGCTATCCGCCATCTGTTCACACTCGTTTTCGTAGACCATAAGGAGAAGAATCTGTTTACAGTAGGAGGCACTCCCGGCACGCTTCCCATGACGGCAGGAGCTTTTGTGAAGGAGATAGTTATATCCGACGCAGTTTCAAGCACTGTGAGAGAGTTCAATTACGATATGAGTGATAAGATTTCCGAGCTTGATGCAAAGGCCTTGAAGCTTTCCTTCGAAACCTTCTATCAGAGCAAGGATGCCGATACCGAAACCAAGCTCACTATAGTAGCTCTTTCGAGAATATTCGGCGTAGAATTTTCAAAGATAAAGTTTGAATTTTAATAAGTACTGAAAACGGCGCAGACCTTCTTTTGAGGGGCTGCGCCGTTAAGCTTTAAGGCGGTAAAATGAAAACGATAGAAAAAGCCGCAAGTCATCTCATAAAAAATACAAAAAAGAAAGAAGCGAAAAAAATAAAAAAGCAAGGAAAAAAGCTATAAGCGAAATACGGCTAATAGCCAAGTTGCAGAGATGCCTTTGTGTTTTTTATAGCAAAAAACAAAATTGCTGTAATTTACATGTTGATTTTTTTATTGTTGTGTGTTACAATATATATATGTTAAAAAAGGCGTTTTTTGGTTAAAAATTTAACGAAAATAAACGCAAAAAATTTCACCGAAGGGTAGGATATTTAATGGCCTTTTCTTTACATGGAGCGAAGCTTCCGCACAGAAAAAACACAGCCGATATGCAGGCGATAAGAATGCCTGCGCCGAGCGTTGTAACTATTCCTATGCAAATGCATATAGGAAAACCCGCAAAGCCGATAGTGAACGTCGGAGACAAGGTGTTCGTCGGAACGCTTATCGCCGAGGCGGACGGATTTATAAGCGCGCCTATACATTCAAGCGTTTCGGGCGTGGTTAAGAAGCTTGTTAAGGTGCAGTCATCGAACGGAAGCAATAGCGACGCTATCGTTATCGAGTCGGACGGAGAAATGAAATGGGATGAGAAAATCGCCCCGCCCGCAATCAACTCTAAAGAGGACCTTGTCCGCGCGATTTGCGAAAGCGGAATTGTCGGTCTCGGCGGAGCAGGATTTCCCACGGGCGTGAAGTTCAACGTCGATCCCGAGAAAATCGAGGAGCTTATAATAAACGCAGCGGAGTGCGAGCCGTATATAACGAGCGACAACCGCACTATGATTGACCGCGTAGACGATATCAAGCTTGCGATTTCTTATTTCGAGAAATATTTTGGAATAAAGAAAATTATTATCGGCGTGGAGAAGAACAAGCCGAAGGCGATTAAGAATATGAAGGCGCTGGCGTCAGAGGACGAGCGTATTACGGTGCGCGAGCTCCCGAGCGTATATCCGCAGGGCGGAGAAAAGGTGCTTATCTATCATACTACGGGAAAGGTCGTTCCCGTCGGCAAGCTTCCGATCGACGTCGGCTGTATAGTGTCAAACTGTACGACAGTCGCTGAAATAGGTAAATATATAAGAACGGGAATGCCTTTGGTCGAAAAGTGCATAACGGTAGACGGAAGCGCAGTTAAAAATCCTATGAACGTAATTGCGCCGATAGGCGCGCCGCTTTCAGATATATTCGAATTTACGGGGGGATTTAAGAGCGCGCCCGGAAAGGTTCTTTACGGTGGTCCTATGATGGGCATAAGCGTTCCGAGCTTAGACCTTCCTCTCCTTAAAAATAACAACGCCATATTGGCGTTTAACAAAAAGGACTCGGTTCAGACAAAATCGCGTCCCTGCATCAAGTGCGGAAAATGTATCAATGTATGCCCCTTCGGCGTTAATCCTCCTGCGCTTGCAATAGCGCTTGAAAATCACGACATTGACGCAATGATTAAATTCGGAGCGGACGCTTGTATGGAATGCGGCTGCTGCTCCTACGGCTGTCCTGCAAACCGTCAGCTGGTGCAGAATCACCGTCTGATAAAGGCAGAGCTTCGCCGTGCAAGAGCAAACAACAAAAACAAGGAGGAGGCAAAGAAATGACCGAAAAGCTTCATTTGTCGGCTTCGCCGCATATACACACGCAAATGACCGTCCAAAAGATAATGCTTAGCGTCATAATAGCGTTATTGCCTGCGACCTGCGCGGGAATATACTATTTTGGAAGCAAGGCGTTAATCAGGGTTATTGCCTGTGTTTTGTCCTGCGTAGCGAGTGAATTTATATTTAATATTATCTTGAAAAGGGAGCAGTCGATAAGCGATTTGAGCGCTGTGGTAACAGGTCTTATTCTGGCGCTTAACGTTTCTGCAAACGTGCCTGTCTGGCAGTGCGTTATCGGTTCTGTTTTCGCTATAATAATCGTAAAATGTCTTTTTGGCGGATTGGGCTGTAATATCGTGAACCCTGCCGCTACGGCGAGAGTATTTATGCTTATCGCATTTGCCTCGACCGCTCAGTCGGCATTTCCTAAAAATATTGATGCCGTTTCGAGCGCCACTCCGCTCGTTCAGATTGCAAACGGCGATATACCCGATCTTATGGATTTGTTCCTTGGAAGATGCGGCGGAGCAATCGGCGAAACCTGCTCTCTTGCGCTCCTTATAGGCGGTGTCTATCTAATAGTCAGAAAAATTATCGGATGGCAGATACCCGTCGCGTTTATCGGCTCGGTTTTCATTTTTACATACTTCGTTTCGGGAATGAGCTTGAACGTGGCGACAGCTTCCATTTTGTCGGGCGGACTTTTCCTCGGCGCCTTCTTTATGGCAACCGACTACGTAACAAATCCGTCAACTCCTTCGGGAAAGCTGATTTACGGAATTATCGCAGGTGTTATTACCGTGTTGATAAGAAAATGGGGAGTTTATCCTGAGGGCGTTTCCTTTGCGATTTTACTTGTTAATATACTTAATCCATACATTGACATCTGGACGGCGCGCCGTGTGTTTGGAGGTAAAAAAGCATGAAGAAATATATAAAGGGCGTTGTCGTTCTGACGGCAATATGCGCAGTTATTTCACTTTTTATGGCGGCGATAGACGTACTTACAGGTCCGATTATAGCCAAAAACAATGAAGCGTCGGCAAATGCGGCGCTCTTGGTGGTTATGCCTGAGGGCAAGGGCTTTGAACGACTTGACGTAAGCCAATATACCCTGCCGTCAACGGTTACGGGTGTTCATAAGGAGCAGGGGGGCGGATACGTTATCGAGCTCGAGACCTCCGGCTATTCGGCAGGCATGAAGATAATGTGCGGAATTAACGCAGACGGAGAGATAACAGGCGCGACCTGCCTTTCGAGTGGCGAAACGCTTGGATATGAAAAGACCTACGGCTCATCGCTAGTAGGCGTCAACGCAGACAGTATTGACAATGTAGATACTATTGCGGGCGCAACGAAAACAACCCTCGGTTATAAAAACGCGGTCAAGGATGCGCTTAACGCCTTTTTGATTTTAAACGGCGCATCAGTCGATATTCGCACCGAAGAGGAAATTTTGCTTGATAATCTTTCCTCGGCGCTTCCCCTTGCAAACGGTGAATTTGAAGAGCTTTTTATCGTTGAGGAGCTTCCCTCTGTAAACGAGGTATATTCTGCGAAAAACGGAAGCGGATTTGTTTTCGTTACCGATGACGCCTTCGTCGGAGTTGACAAGGACGGAAAGGTAGTAGGCGAATTTGACGAGGAGCTTTATCCGTTGGCTATTGACGCCTACGGCATTATATCGGCAAGTCAGCGTACCGAAATCGATATAAGCGAAATGGGACTTCCGTCGAACATTATTAAGGTGGAAAAAACCGAGACGGGTAACTACGTATTTGAGCTTAAGGCGTCGGGCTTCGGCATAAACGGAGATGAATGGTATAATCCGTCGGGAGAATATATTTATATTTCCATGGCGGCAACCGAGGACGGCAAGATTATTTCTATAAAAACGACGAGCCAGAGCGAGACCGACGGTATCGGCTCGGCTTGCGCGGATAAGCAGTTCTATCAGCAATTTATAGGAAAGACTGATGCCGATTATAAGGATATAGACGCCATAGCGGGCGCGACTATCACGACGAACGGATATAAGACTGCCGTCGGCAGAGCTCTTGAAGCAATAAAAACATTGAAAGGAGCTAATTGAATATGAAAAAGGAAAATAGCGCACTTTCGGTGTTGACAAAGGGTATTATCGCTGAAAACCCCGTGTTCGTTCTGGTTCTCGGAACCTGCCCCACGCTTGCCACGACGACAAGCGTAATAGGCGCTTTTGCGATGGGAATTGCGGCTATAGTCGTTTTGCTTTGCTCTAACGTAGCCGTTTCGCTTTTGAGGAAAATAATACCTGAAACTGTCAGAATACCCTCGTATATCGTAATTATTGCGGGCTTTGTAACAATGGTTGAAATGCTTATGCACGCATATTTCCCCGACCTGTATGAGCTGCTCGGCGTTTATCTTGCGCTTCTTACCGTAAACTGTATAATACTCGGCAGAGCAGAGCTTTTTGCGAGAAACAACTCGGTAGGAAAATCGGCTCTTGACGGAATAGGTATGGGTGTCGGCTTTACGCTTGCCCTGCTCGCCATGGCGACAGTGAGAGAAATTCTCGGCGCAGGCACGTTTGCGGGAATTGAAATTCCCTTCATGGTAGACCATACGATAGGTATTTTCGTAAAGGCGCCCGGCGGTATGATGGTATTCGGTATCTTTATGGCGCTGGTAGCTTATATAACCAAAGGAAAAGTATCTCACAAGAGAGGGATAGGATGCAGCTCGTGTCCTTCTGCCGGCGTTTGCGACCGTATGCTCTCCCAGTGTGATAGTGATTGCAAGGAGGAAGCGAAATGAAAGAATTAGTAATAATTTTAATGACCTCCATATTAGTAAACAACTACGTTTTAAGTAGATTTCTTGGAATTTGTCCGTTTCTCGGCGTATCAAAAAAGATAAATCAGGCGTTTGGTATGGGGGTTGCCGTTACCTTGGTTATGCTTATGGCGACGGCTATTACATATCCTATTCAGACCTACCTGCTTGAGCGGCTCGGTCTTGAATATATGCAGACGGTAATGTTTATCCTGATAATCGCCTCGCTCGTTCAGCTTACCGAAATTATACTCAAGAAATTTATTCCGGCGTTGCACAAAAGCTTGGGCGTATATCTTCCGTTGATAACGACGAACTGCGCGGTTCTTGGCGTTACAATCAATAACGTTATTGACGGATACAATTTCTTGCAGTCCATTGTCAGCTCGCTTGGCTGCGGACTCGGATTTTTGCTCGCCATGGTTTTGTTCTGCGGCTTTCGCTCGGCAATCGTGGAGACGAATGTTCCTAAGTCGCTGAGAGGGCTCCCTATCGCCTTGATTGCGGCTTCGTTCGTTTCAATGGCATTCTTCGGCTTTGCCGGAATTGTCGATAATATGTTAATGTGAGGAGAATAAAGTGAATCCTATTTTAATTGCTTTAATTGTTGTTGGCGGCGCCGGCTTGTTATGCTCGCTGTTTTTGGTTATTGCCTCTCATTTCTTCAGAATTGAGGAAGAAGAAAGGACGAAGAAAATCAGGGATTGCTTGCCCGGCGCAAACTGCGGCGCCTGCGGATATAGCGGATGTGATTCCTATGCGAGAGCTTTGGCTCTCGGAGAGTGCGAGCCGAATTTATGTATTCCCGGCTCAACTCAGGTGGCGGAGAAGCTTTCTGAGCTATTAGGAGTATCAGTAGTCGTCGAAGAGCCGAAGGTGGCGTTTGTCAGATGTAACGGAAAATGCACCCCCGATTCAAAGAGGGCTATATACGACGGTATCGCTTCCTGCAAGGCGGCTATTCAGATATACGGCGGCCCTAATGCCTGTCAGTACGGATGCCTTGGCTGTGGCGATTGCATGGAGTTCTGTCCTGCCGATTCTATTTGCATAATGTCGGGAATAGCGCATATCGATCCCAGAACCTGTATTGGCTGCGGAATGTGCATAGATAGCTGTCCGAAGGGAATTATAGCCATGCGCGCGAAGGATAATAAGACATCCGTTATGTGTAGCTCTCACGACAGCGGCGCAGTTGCGAGAAAGCTCTGCTCCAATGCTTGTATCGGATGCAAAAAATGCGAAAAGGTATGTCCCGAGGGCGCAATTGCCGTCAAGAATAATCTTGCGGATATAGATTATGATAAATGTACGGGATGCGGATTATGTGCAGAAGCGTGTCCTGTCGGCTGCATAAAGACGACCGATTTCGTTTTGGCAGTTATAAAATAATGACGAAAAAAAGAAAAAACGATATTCTGCTGATCTTATCCCTTTTCCTTCTGGTAGTGACAGCGGCTCTTGCCTTTTCGCTTTTTGGAAAGCGAGGGGACGTCGTTATCGTTACGCAGAACGGAGAGGTTATAGCAGAATATCCGCTATCTGAAAATTTAAAAACAGATATAATTTCAGAGCAGGGAAAAATCAATACGCTCGTTATCGAAAACAAAATGGCGTATATTTCCTACGCCGACTGTCCCGATAAGATATGCGTTTCTCACCGAAAAATTTCAAGAGAAGGCGAGCTTATCGTATGTCTGCCTCATAAGCTGACTGTCGGTATCGAGGCATCTGAAAAATAATTGTATCAGATTATGGTGTAGATATGCCGAACAAAAAAACAAAAATCGCATACCTTGGACTTTTGACCGCTCTCGCTATGGTTTTATCCTATCTTGAGCTGCTCATTCCCCCTATATTTACAGCAGTACCCGGAATTAAAATGGGGCTGGCAAACATTGTGATAGTGTTTGGCTTATATTGCTTCGGCTTCAGGTATGCTCTCGCAATTTCGCTTGTTAGAGTTTTTGCGGTTTCTCTTTTGTTTTCAAACGTGATGATAATGACTTATAGCTTGGCGGGCGCTCTCTTGAGCTTGCTAATAATGTGGGCTTTGAAGAAAACGGATAGATTTTCCTACGTCGGCGTTAGCGTCGGGGGCGGTGTAGCGCACAATTTAGGGCAAATTATCGTCGCTATATTTGTTTTAAAAACTATCGAAATTGGGTATTATATGATAGTGCTTACGGCTACGGGAGCTATTGCCGGAATACTCGTCGGGCTCGTTTCTGCGCTGTTAATAAAAAAAGTAGCGGTAAAGATAAAATAAAGATTGACAAAAATTTATCTATATGCTATAATATAACAGTATGATAGAGCAGGGCGTTGATTTTTGAGGAAAATCGCCTTGGCTGTAATTAAAACATAATACTTGGAGGAAAAGATGAAAAAGATTTTAAGCATTATTCTTGCCGTTCTCATGGTAGCGACCGCGTTTTCTATGGTTGGCTGCGGAGCAGAGAAGGAAAATGACGAGGCGTTGAAAATGGGTCTTGGCGTTTATTCCGCATACGGCTCTTCAAAGAATGCGGACGGAGAAACAAGCGGCTCGGCAAAGGTCGCTACAACCGCATCGGCAGTTCTTCTTGATAAGGACGGTAAAATTGTAAAGTGCCTTGTTGACACGGTAGAATGTGAGGTTGGCTTTACTTCTCTCGGCGCAATCGTCGTTAAGGAGGAATATAAAACCAAGGGCGAGCAGGGTGAAAGCTACGGAATGGTGGCGTACGGCGGAGCAACTAAAGAGTGGTTCGAGCAGGCAGACGCTTTTTGTAAGGCGGTTGAGGGCAAGACGCTCGACGAGGTGAAGGCGTTAATCGTTGACGGTGATAAGGGTAACGATGAGGTTATTGCCGCCGGCTGTACTATTGAAATAGCTGAATTCATGAAAGCCGTAGAAAAAGCTTTCGCAAACGCGCTTGATACTAACGCTACGGCGAAAGACGAGCTTTCTCTCAGCTTTGTTTCAATAATCGAGAAGGCGTCTGACGCAACCGAGGAAAAGAATGGCAGCTGCGACGTAGTTTCCAACATCTGCGCTACGGCTACAAACGCCGAGGGAAAGGTTACGGCAATCAAAACCGACGTTGCTTTGGCAAAAGTAGCGTTCACCCTTGACGGTGCTCTTGTAACCGACACCGAAGCAGCGCTTTCTTCAAAGAGAGAGCAGGGTAATGAATACGGTATGTCTGCTTACGGACAGGACCTCAACGGCGACGGTGTCGTTAAGGAATGGTTTGAGCAGGCGGATGCGCTTGAAGCTGCTTGCATAGGAAAAACCGCAGACGAGATAGCTATATTCGTTGTAAACGGCTACGGAGTTGAGTCTCTGCAAACTGCCGGATGCACTATCGCTATTTCAGATATTGTGGCCTCTGTTGTTAAGGCGGCAAAATAATTTTGATAGAAAAGTGGGACTGCTATAATACGCAGTCCCCTTTTGACAGAGAATACTGAAATGAAAAGATTTATTATATGCTTGCTTGCCCTTATGGCTGTTTTTTCTCTTGTAGGGTGTAACCAGGAGCAGAAAAAAAGGAAATATACCGAATATTATTTCGATTGGTTTGATACCGTTACGGTAATCAGCGGATACGAGGAGAGCGAAGAATCCTTCGATTGCATTGTGCGTGAATTAGAAAAAATATTTGACAAATATCATAAGCTCTATAATATTTATTTAAAATATGAGGGAATAAACAACATCTCGGTCATAAACGAAAAAAAGGACGGAGAGCATAGCGTTGTCCCCGTCGATACCGAGATAGTCGAGCTTATAGAGCTTTCAAGGGAGTTATACGAAAAAACCGACGGAAATTTTAATATTGCGATGGGCAGCGTGCTTTCAATCTGGCATAGCTATCGCGAGCTTGGTATGGAAAACCCCGAGAGGGCAGAGCTGCCGAAAAGAGAAGAGCTTTTGGCGGCGGCAGAGCATATCTCGATGGACGACGTTATAGTTGACAGAGAGGCGGGTACGGTATATCTCGCAGACTCTCAAATGTCGCTTGACGTAGGCGCTATAGCAAAGGGCTACGCATGTGAGCAGGCGGCTAAGTATTTGGAGGAGAATCAAAGGACGGGCTACGTTATCAATTCCGGAGGAAACGTCCGCACGGTAGGGGAAAAACCGGGGGGAGAACTTTGGCTCGTTGGAATTGAAAACCCGAATTTAGCGGATACAGAGAAGCCGTATATAGCGTATCTGGAGCTTTCGGGAGAGGCGCTCGTCACAAGCGGAAGCTATCAGAGATTTTACACGGTAGACGGAAAAAATTATCATCATATAATAGATCCGAAAACCCTGATGCCGTCGGAAAGATATCTTTCGGTGTCGGTTCTGTGTAATGATTCCGCCTTGGGAGATGCGCTTTCAACTGCGCTTTTCAATATGGATTACGAGGAAGGAAAAAATCTCGTCGATACCCTTTCGGACGTGGAAGCCATGTGGGTTATGACGGATGAAGAAATAAAAATGTCTGACGGCTTTAAAAGCTATATAACGCAAGTCGAATGAGCTTTTGCGTGAAACGCAAGAAAAACGACGGATATCGAAACAGGCAATTCAAACAAAAGTTGCTAAAGAGTTTCGATATCCGCCGTTTTTAATTTTATAAACGTGTTAATCTACCTTGTTCATTATTTCGAGCAGTCGCTTCTCACGCAGATATGCCTGCTTCATTTCGCTTACGGGATCTATAAAGCCGTGTTGCTTCGCCTTTAAATACCACAGCTTCGCTTTGTCTTGGTCCTTGGGCAGACCGTCGCCAAACTCGAAATGACAGCCGAGGAAAAATTCCGCCCTTGCGTTTCCTAATTTTGCGCTGGCAACACGTAGCTTTATGGCCCCCTCAACATCGCCCTTTCTGTATACAGAGCAGGAGGCGGAATAAAAGCTCTGCGCGATTTTCTCTATTTTTCTCTGCCTGATTTGGCGAAGGAGCTGTTCTGCTTTTTCGCCATATCCGCCTTCTCTCGCCTCTGTGAGCAGACGGGTAGCTTCCTTGAAGTCGACGTTCACGCCGCCGCCCTGCTTATAGCAAATTCCGAGGTTGTATTTTGCGGTCGCGCTTCCGTCCTTTGCAGCAATCTTATAATAATAAACCGCCTTTTTCATATCCTTTTTACAGCCCTCGCCTATCTGGTAGCAGTAGCCGAGGTTGCAGGCAGAGGCGCGGTGTCCCATTTCAGCCGCCACTGTATAAAGGCGAATCGCCTTTTCGTGATTGCCCGAATTTTGCGCTTCGAGCGCTCTGTTGAAGGTCTTTGCAAACTGGTCGAAGATGTCGTTTATCTTCAGAATGGCGGGCGCATACGCCTTGAGCGCGGAGCGCTGATACAGGCGCACTCCCTTTGGTACGTCTCTTTCAACCATACTTCCGTTGAAATAACATTCAGCCAGTATAAATTCTGCCCGCGCGTCTCCGAGGTCTGCCGACCTTTGATAGCACTGTAAACATTTGTTGTCGTTCTGCTCGGCGCCCTTTCCGTAACGGTAGCAATTTCCGAGCGCAATGATGGCGTCTATATAACCCTTTTCACTCGCTTTTTTATACCATTCTACAGCAAGAGCTTCATTCTTTTCTATACCCAAGCCCTGCGAATAGCAGAGGGCAGTTCTGTATTGCGATTTGGCAGAACCTAACTGACCTGCCTTTAAAAACATAGTGAAAGCAAGCTCCCATTCCTTCCTCATTTCCGCTTCAAGAGCAAGGTCGAAGAGCTGTCTTGCATAATCGGAATGCTCAATTTTAGGGGCTTCCGACTGTACCCTTGCGAGCATCAGCGAGAGCTTTTTGTTTTTCAAACCGTTATGAGACGCCTTTTGGAGATACCATTTTGCATAAGCGTTGTTCTGAGTGGTTGTGTTACCGTCCGAATAGATAAACGCAAGGGCAAGCATAGCGTCGGCGTTTCCGCCGTCGGCTGCCTTTGAGTACCACAGAATTGCAGATTTTTTCGATGGAGGGAATAAGCTGCCGTCTTCATAGAGCTTGGCGAGCTCGTACATTGCGCCTTCGTTTTCAAGCATAGCGGCGATACGCAGACGGTAAATTGCCTCGTCAAGATATTCGCCCTGCAGGTTTTTATCCATTACGCATTTGTAGTATGCAAGGGAAGCTTCGGCAGATCCCATTTTTGACGCCTTTGCGTACAGTTCGAGAGCTTCGCTTGTCGATTGCTTTACGCCTCTGCCCCATTCAAGACATTCGCCGTAGCGGTAGATGCCGATAGGCGCGCCCTCTTGCGCCACGACCTTGAATTTTGCGGCGGCGTCCGTAAAGCGCTTATTTTTTTCCGAGACCAAGGCGTCGTTATAAAGCTTATCAAGCTCGTCCTTGGTAAATGTATAAATCGCAAAGCAAAAAGGACATTCTGTTCCGCATTCGCTGATTTTAAAAGCCCTTCCGCATTTTTTACATTTCATTTCGTCGTCTCCTGTTTTATATATTTTTTCTCGCAAAGGCGGTCGACACCGTCGGCGATAGAAAGAGCCATAGCTTTTTGCCATTCGGCATCTTTTAAGAGAAGCATATCTCCTTCGTCGGTGAGAAAGCCCATTTCAAAGATGAAAGAGGGCATATTTTTTATCTTTAAGACGGCGTAATCGTCGTCTCTTATAGTGCGGCAAGCTCTCGTGCTTGGAAACAGAGAGGTCGTTCGCTCGGTGACAGCGCTCGCAAGCTCGTTTGCAAATACCTCTGAATTATAGTCCGTCTTTCCGTTGTAAAAAATTATAGGGCCGTAAGCTCTCGCTTGTCCTGCGTATGAATTACAGTGAATGGAAAGATAGATGTCAGCGTCAAGAGATGAGCCAAGCTCTCGCCTCGCCACCGCCTCGGCAATATTGTCTCTGCCGTGAAGCAGAGAGGTGTCGTCCTCTCTTATCATAAACACCTCGTAGCCCCTTTTCAGAAGCTCGTCGCGAAGGATAAGCGAAACGGCAAGATTAATGTCCTTTTCGTAGTATGTAGCGCCCTCGCAGACGCCCAAAGCGCCCGGGTCGACTTCTCCGTGACCTGCGTCTATCATAACGGAGACGCCCTTTATGGACGGGGTGGTTACGACAGGCGGCTCACTTGTCGAAGACGTCGCGCTCGGCGCTGTTGTTACCTCGCCGACAGTGACGCTCGGGGTAGTTACGCCGGAAAGTGACGATGGGGGAATAAAGCTACATGAAGCAAGGAAAAGGGTAAGGATAATTCCGAAGAAAAAAATCAGATGCTTTCTTGTCATTTTTTAAAAAATTTCCTTTTTTATACAGGTAAAAACATATTCAGGCACAGTTCGACAAAAACTATTCGTTTTTTATATTTATTTAATATATTATAGCATAAATTCAAATAATTTGCAATGGTTTATCGGTAATTTTTACAGTCGCAAAACGAGTATAAAGCAATGACGTGAGGAAAAAATACAATTGAGCTTCACGCTCAAAAAAGATGAAACCTAACGGTAAAAAAGGAGAACCTTATGAGTAGATGCAACCGAAACAAATGCCATTCGAGCTGTCTTGTCGGAATGCATATTTTTGCTATCATCGTAATCGGCTCTACCATTGCTTCGCTTTGCTTTTTATGTAAAGAAAAGTTGGCAAACATTTTGTCCAGAATGAAGGAATGTGCTTGTAGCTGTAAGGAAAATTGCTCCTGCGCCTACGAGGAAATAAAAGAGGACTGCGTCTGCGATGCAAGCGAAAAAGAAAGCGACAACTGACGTTGTCGCTTAATTCATTTCTTCAGCTTTTTAACAAAGCTTTCCATACGTGATAGAGCTTCCTCGATATGCTTTACCGAGTAGGCGTAGGAGATACGCGCGAAGCCCTCGCCGTTTTCGCCAAAGGCAGTGCCGGGAACGATAGCGCATTTTTCCTCGTAGAGCAATCTCTCGCAGAACTCCTCGCAGTTAAGTCCGAAGCCCGAAACTGACGGGAAGATATAGAATGCGCCCTTCGGCTCGAAGCATTCAAGACCGATAGATTTTAATCCCTTATAGATGAAGGCGCGGCGTCTGTCATACTCGGCTACCATCATTTCGATATCCTCGTCGCCGTTTTTGAGCGCTTCTATTGCGGCGAACTGCGCCGTCGTTGGCGCGCACATAATTGCGTATTGATGTATCTTCAATATCTGCTTTGCTATCTCGCTCGGAGCGCAGACGTAGCCGATACGCCAGCCGGTCATTGCGTACGCCTTTGAAAGACCGCTTACGAGAATAGTTCTCTCTGCCATGTCGGGCAGTGTAGCTATCGAAACGTGCTTTTGCGAAAACGTCAGCTCGGCGTATATTTCATCCGAAAGAATGGCGATGTTGGTATGTCTTATAACCTCGGCTATCTCCTCCAGCTCCGCCTTCGTCATAATTGCGCCTGTCGGGTTGTTGGGATAGGGAAGCACGAGCATCTTCGTTTTTGGCGTAATTGCTTTTTTAAGCGCCTCTGCGGTTATTTTAAAGTTATCCTTTGCCGAGGTTTTCAGAATAACGGCGTTACCTCCCGCAAGCTTTACAAGCGGCTCATAGCAGACAAACGAGGGCGAGGGAACTATAACCTCGTCTCCTTTGCCGTATTCCACTACGGCGCGGATAGCAAGGTCTATCGCCTCCGAGCCGCCGACGGTAACCACGACCTCGCTTTTCGCATCGAAGCTTATATCAAAGCGTCTTTTTAAATATTTTGAAATTTCGCTTCGAAGCTCGAGCATTCCTGCGTTTGAGGTATAGTAGGTCTTTCCCGTTTCGAGACTTTCAATTCCTGCCTCTCTGATATGCCAAGGCGTGACGAAGTCGGGCTGACCGACGGTGAGCGCAACAACGTCGTCCATATTGGAAATCATATCGAAAAATTTTCTTATCCCCGACGGCTTCAAATCTTTAACCGTTTGGGAAAGAAGAAGGTTATAATCAATCATGTAAAAGGTTTCCTCTCTCGTCAAGGTCGGGAATTCCGTAAATTACGCCCTTGTCCTTATACTTTCTCAACACGAAATGCGTAGCGGTAGCCGTAACGCACTCCAGCGTCGCCAGCTTGTGAGCGACGAAGTAAGCGACCTCGTGCATGGTTTTTCCCTCTATTAAGAGCGCAAGGTCAAATCCGCCCGACATGAGATACAAGCTCTGAACCTCAGGATAATTATAAATTTTTTCAGCAATTTTGTCGAAGCCCCTGTCCTTTTGAGGCATCATCTTTACTTCGATGAGCGCGCTGACGTATTCCTTTTTCGTTTTATCCCAGTCGATTAACGTCTTATAACCGACAATAACACCGTCTTTTTCATAGTCGGAGATAATTTTCTTTATATCGCCAACCTCCTTTTCGAGCATAGAGGCGAGCTCCTCGTTCGTAAGCTTGGCGTTGTTTTCTAACAAATTTAGAAGTTTGTCCATTTCTTTTCCTCCGAATTTTATTTATATTATTTTGCTATACTTTGTTTTTTTAGTCAATATTTTTACACATAAATATTTTTGTTTTTTTTGCAGATACTATAAAAAACCGTAAAGAAAGGAAGAAAAAATGATAGAAAGCGATACGATAAAGCTCCTGCGAGAATGTGACGCAGGAATAAAAATGGGAGTGAGCTCGATTGACGATGTTTTGAAATACGTCGGGGATGAAAGATTTAAAAAATGTCTTTCAGAATGCAAGGACGAGCATGAAGAATTGAGAGGCGAGGTTGAAGGACTGCTCGAAAAATACCACGATGACGGGAAAAAACCAAATATTATGGCAAAAAGCATGTCACAAATGAAAACCAACGTTAAGCTGGCTTTCAATGAGTCCGACAAAACAATAGCGGATTTAATTACAGACGGCTGTAATATGGGAGTAAAATCGCTTAACCGTTATCTTAATCAGTACGAGGCGGCAAGCGAGGAAACCAAGGATATAACGAAGCGCCTGATAAATCTCGAAGAAGAGCTGGCGATTGATATTCGTTCATACCTGTAAATGCAAAAATTAAAGATAAAGCAGGAAATCCCGTAAAGAGATTTCCTGTTTTTCAAAGAGACACTCTTGAAATTTATTTAAAACCGTGCTAAAATAAATAAAAAACACGTCAAGGGGGCGTTAAGGGTGGAAGAAATAATTGCAAGAGAAGCAAAGAAAGCAATAGAGGAGCTTGTAGAAATAAGCAAAATCAAGAGGGGAGAAATCCTCGTTATAGGTTGTTCCTCCTCCGAGGTTGTAGGCGAGCTTATAGGACACGGCTCAAGTATTGAAGCTGCGATGGCAATTAAGGATGCGATTATGCCCGTATTGAAGGAGAAGGGAATTTTTCTTGCGGCGCAATGCTGCGAGCATTTAAACAGGGCGCTTATAATAGAGCAGGAATGTGCAGAAAAATACGGCTATGAACCCGTATGCGTAGTGCCTCAGATTAAGGCGGGGGGTTCCTTTGCGACGGCAGTATGGCAGAGCATGGAGAGACCTGTGGCGGTAGAGCATATAAGGGCGCACGCAGGGCTTGATATAGGCGGAACGCTTATTGGTATGCACCTTCGCGATGTTGCAGTTCCCGTCCGTCTGTCGGTAAAAAAGATAGGAAGCGCGTGCCTTCTTTCTGCCGGGACCAGACCGAAATATATTGGCGGCGCCCGCGCAAAATACGAGGAATAATTTTCTCTTATTTAATTAATAGAATTTTTCTATGAAAAAGCTAAAAAACGCTTTATTTATATTTATTTTATAAATACTCTTGACAACTGATTTTTTATTTGCTATAATATTTAAGCATCCAAAAAGAATACTTACGGAGAAGTACTCAAGTTGGCCGAAGAGGCGCCCCTGCTAAGGGTGTAGGTCGGGATTAACCGGCGCGAGAGTTCAAATCTCTCCTTCTCCGCCAAAAAAGCAAGTCATTTTATGACTTGCTTTTTATTATTCGCTTTTCTCCTCTGCGGCAGAGGCCATGCCAAATCCGTCATTTTCGGGAATGACAATATTCATTGCCGCAATAGCACATTCTATCATCTTGTCGTCAGGCTCGTGCACCGTAAGTCTTTGCAGCCATACACCGGGGGTGGCAATTATCCTTGTCAGCACGTTGTCGTGGCGACCGCACAGCCTTATCAGCTCATAGCCTATGCCCATAGTAAGCGGAAGCAGCAGTATCTTTATAGCCGAACGGAGA